>JBQGEK010000120.1:0-5798 GCA_052039575.1 Patulibacter sp.
TGGTCTCCGAATGCGTCTCGGACGACCTCCCACGCGGCGACGAGGTCCTCCTGACGACTCGACGCGACGAGCACGCGGGTGCTGATCACGTCCTCGATCTCGGCGCCGGCCTCGCTGAGCGCCGTGACCATGTTCTGCACCGCCTTGGCGGCCTGCCCGGCGTAGTCCCCGACGGCCGCGGTGGACCCGTCCTCTTCGAGCGGACACGACCCGGCCAGGAAGATCAGCCGGGCGTCGGCTGGCGCCGTCGCTGCGTACGCGTACTCCGCCGCGTCGGACAGGGTGGTGGAGCGAATCAGGGTCACGGCCTTGGCCATCTACGGTCTCCGTTCGTGGTTCGGATGCGGTCGGAAGCAGCATCCCAGGAGAACCGCGGGTCACGCGCCCGTGATTCCCATACGATGACGTTTGCGGCTTCGGCCGCACGCCACCGGCCCCGATCCCCAGCCAGGAGCAACACGTGCACCATGCGTTCCGTCTCGTCCTCGCGACTTCGTCGCTGGCCGCCCTCGCGGTGACCACCTCAGCGAGCGCCGCATGGGAATCGACGCGCACCTGGCAGGCACCCAGTCCGTACGGTGTCGCCGTCGACTCGCGCGGTGAGATCTTCGTCTCCACGGCACCGGGCGGGCGCGACAACGCCGGCGTGATCCGCTACTCGACGAGCGGACGGCAGCTGGGCCGCTGGGGGACGACCGGCGACCAGCCGGGACAGCTCCGGAGCCCGGACGGGATCGCGATCGATCCTCAGGGCAACGTGGTCGTCGCCGACCGCAACCAGCGGATCCAGACGTTCGACCGCAACGGGCAGTTCCTCGGCGCCGCCGCGGTCGCCGTCGCCGACGGCCGGACCGCGATCCCGTTCGACGTCGACATTGACTCGGGCGGCGACCGCTTCGTCGCGTACAACCGGGACCTGTTCAACCGGCTCCCGAGCGGGATCGTGCGCTACAACGCCGGCGGCGGACTGCTGGCCGGGTGGGGCGAGGCCGGCGGCGGTCCGGGGCAGATCGAGACCCCGCTCGGGGTCGCCTCGGACGGCCACGGCAACGTCTACGTGGTGGACAGCGGCAACGACCGCGTGCAGCGCTACACCGCCGACGGCCGCTTCGTGCGCCAGTGGGGTCAGCGCGGGTCGCGCAACGGGCAGTTCAACTCTCCGGCGGGCATCGCGGTCGACCGTTCGGGGGACGTATTCGTCGCCGACAGCGACAACGACCGCGTGCAGCGGTTCCGCGCCAACGGGCGCTTCGTCGAGCTGATCCCGGTGCCGAAGCGGGGCTTCGAGCGGGTCAGCGACCTCGACTTCACGCCGTCGGGCCAGCTCGTGGTCGTCTCCAAGTCGCGTGGTACCACCGCCAGCGTCAGCGTCCTTCGGCAGCTGGCTGGCGGCGCGACCGTGACCTCGACCGCGGTCCGCGTGAGCTCCGGCCGGCTGCCGGTGCGGGTCCGCTGCGACGACTCGTCGACCTGCCGCGGAACCGCCCGGATCGCGAACGTCGGAAGCGCGAGCTACCGGATCGCCGCGGGACGAACGGCCACCGTGCGGATCTCCCCGAACAGCGCCGGGCGGGCTCGACTCGGACGCTCGACACGCGTCGACGTGCGGTTGGCCCCGCGCAGCGGGCCGTCGGCGACCACGCGGGTGCGGGTGCGCTAGTTCGATCTGACGCGGGCGAGCGGCATCTGCCGCCGTCCGGCGAAGAGCTACAATGAAGCACATGGCTGAGGTCGGCATCCGGGCGCTCAAGCAGAACGCGTCGGCCGTCGTTGCTGCTGCGGCGGCAGGGGAGACCGTGACGGTCACCGATCGCGGTCGACCGGTGGCGCAGTTGACAGCGCTGCCGTCGTCGCCGCTCGAGCGTCTGGTGGCCGCCGGCAGAGCCCGGCCGCCACGGCGCGATATTCGCGATCTGCCTGCGCCCGAACCCGGGCACTCGGCGTCCGCCGCCCTGCAGGCGATGCGTGATTCCGAGCGGTATTGACCGCCACGCCTCGGGATGGCCCACTACCTGGACACCTCGGCGCTCGTCAAGCTCGTGTTCGAGGAGCCCGAGTCAACGGAACTGCGCCAGTGGGTCGCGGTCGCCCACGGCGATCTCGTCACCAGCGACCTGACCCGCACGGAGTTGATCCGCGCGATCAAGCGCGAGTCACCGTCACGAACCGTGGAAGGACGTTTCGTGCTCGAATCGCTCACGCTGGTCAGCGCCACCGCATCGACCTTCGACGCCGCAGGCCGACTCGCAACCGACACGCTGCGGTCGCTCGACGCCATCCATCTGGTGACCGCTCTCGAGCTCGGCGACGATCTGGAGGGCATCTTGACCTACGACGCGCGTCTTGCCGAAGCGGCACAGGCGAACGGTGCGGTGGTGATCGCGCCGTAGGCAGCCGGAGCGCCGCCGGTCGCGCCGGACCGCCGAGGCTCGGGAATCGCGGCATGCCGGTATCAATACGGAATGAAGCTGTCGGTCACGACGCGCTCCTCTACTGTCGTCGCATGACGACTCCGCAGACCTCGTTGGTCGCCGACCTCATGCGCGCCGTCCACGACGAGTTCGTCGACGATCGCAGCGGGACCCCGCTCCAGGGCGTCCCGTCGCTCGCCGGCATCGACGAGGATCACTTCGGTCTCTGCATCGCGATGGCCGACGGGACGGTCTACGAGGTCGGCGACACCGACGTGCCGTTCTGCATCCAGTCGATCTCGAAGGCGTTCACCTACGGCCTCGCGCTCTCCGATCACGGCAAGGCCGTGGTCGACGACACGATCGACATGGAACCGTCGGGGGACGCGTTCAACGAGATCAGCCTTCACCCGGAGACCGGCCGTCCGCGCAACCCGATGATCAACGCCGGGGCGATCGCCGCCTCGAGCCTCGTCGCCGGCGACGACCACGCCGAGCAGTCGCGGCGGATCAAGCAGCTCTACGAGACCTACGCCGGGGTCGAGCTCGCCTACGAGGAGGACGTGCTCGCCGACGAGCTGCGCGACGGCCATCGCAACCGCGCGATCAGCCACATGCTGCGCGAGAACGGCAAGCTGCGCACGTCGCCCGAGGACGCGATCGAGGTCTACCTGCGGCAGTGCTCCGTGCTGGTCACCTGCCGCGACCTGGCGATGATGGGCGCGACGCTCGCCAACAACGGCGTGAATCCGCGGACGGAGCACCGGGCGATCTCCAGCCACCTCGCCGAACGCGTCCTCAGCGTCATGTCGACCTGCGGGATGTACGACGCGGCGGGAGAGTGGGTCGCCGAGGTCGGCATGGCCGCCAAGAGCGGGGTCGGCGGAGGCATCGTCGCCGTCCTGCCCGGACAGCTCGCGATCGCCGTGTTCTCGCCGCGTCTGGACGCGCACGGCAACAGCGTCCGCGGCGTCGCAACCTGCCGACGCCTCTCGGACCAGCTCGAGCTCCACGCGCTGCACGTGACCCGCGCCTCCCGGGGAGCGATCCGCGAGGCGTACGACCTGACGGAAGCGCCGTCGGGGCTGCAGCGCCCCGAGAGCGACCGCCGCGTGCTGGAGCACCACGGCGCCAAGGCCCGGATCTACGAGCTCCACGGGGATCTGCTGTTCTCCGGTGCCGAGTCCGTCGTCCGCCGCATGTGCGCCGACGGACGGGACCTCGAGTACCTCGCGCTCGACGTCCGTTCGATCGACGACGTCGCGCAGATCGCGCGACGGCTGCTCATCGATGTCCGCACGATGCTCCGTGGGTGGGGGTGTGAGCCGATCCTGATCGACTACGAGAACCGCACGCTCCCCGAGGCCAGGGAAGGCGCGGACCCGACACCGGTCTTTCACAGCCAACGGGCTGCGGTCCAGTGGATGGAGGAGCAGCTGCTCGAGCGCCACGGCGACGGCGTCGCACCCGACGACGCCTTCTCGTTCGAGGATCACCCGCTCGTCGCCGCGCTCGATCCGGACCTCGTCGCCACGTGGCGCGCCCACATGGAGGAGCGCTCGTACGCCGACGGGGACGTGATCGTCGAGCAGGGAGACGAGGAGTCGGGCGTGTTCCTGCTGCTGTCCGGACGGGTCCGCCAGTCGCTGGTCCGCGGGGACCGGGAGCGGAGCATCGCGACGCTGACCCCGGGCACCTGCTTCGGCGACGTCTACCTCGTGACCGGCAACCCGCACCCGATGACCGTCGTAGCCGACGGCGACGTCCGTGCGCTGACCCTGACCCGCGAGACCTACGGGCAGATTCGCGACACCGATCCGGTCCTGCACGCGCTGATGCTCGAGACGTTCATGCACGCGATCCACGACGAGCAGGGACGAATGCTCGGCGTGATCGCGGGCGGACGCGGGGCGACCGCGGGCGTTCCGGCCTGAGCGGCGGGGCACCTGGGATCGGATCGCCCGAGCGTGCGCATCGGCAGCCCTGGCGTAGCAGACTGCTACAGTCACCGCATGGCCACCATGCCCACGCGCATCGACAGCGACCTGTTCGACGCAGCGCGGTCGGCGGGGGAGGCGAGCAGTCGCAGCGCCGCCCAGCAGCTCAACCACTGGGCGAGCATCGGTCGCGCACTGGAGGCGTCGGGGACGCTGAGCCACCGGGACATCGAGCGGGTACTCGCGGGCAACGAGTCCTACGACGCCTTGGCGGAGCGGGAGCAGGCCGTGGTTCGCGCCGCGTGGGACGAGCGGATCGCCACAGGTATCGCCGAGCTGGACCTGGCCGGCGAGTTCGAGGCCGCCGGCGAGTCCTGGTCCGATGCGGATGACGAAGGTCGCGTTACGGTCCGCACCGCCAAGCGCCGCTGACCGCCCTACGTGACGCCGGTCCTGCACCTGCTCGCCGGACCGAACGGCTCCGGCAAGACGACCTTCGTCGATCGCGTGCTGGCGCCAGTGACCCATCTGCGGTTCGTCAACGCGGACCTGCTCGCCGCCGAGCGGTGGCCCGATGCGCCGGTCGAGCACGGGTACGAGGCGGCCCGGGCTGCCGCGGAGCAACGGGACCAGCTGATGACGGCCCGAGCGTCCTTCATCGCCGAGACCGTATTCAGCCATCCGAGCAAGGTCGAGCTCGTGACCCACGCTGTCGGCTTGGGCTATTCGGTGCATCTGCACGTCATGCTCGTGCCGGTGGGCCTGAGCGTGAACCGCGTCGCTGAGCGGATCCGCCGCGGAGGCCACGAAGTCCCCGAAGCAAAGATCCGCCAGCGCTACGAGCGCGTGTGGCCGCTCGTTGTCGAAGCGCGAGCGACAGCAGACCGAACCGCGTTCTACGACAACAGCCGGGCCGACGCGCCGTTCCGGCTGGTCGCGTCGTACGAGCGCGGACGCAAGATCGGAACGACGAGCTGGCCGGTGTGGGCACCGCCAGCGCTTGCCGCGTGATCGACCGTCGACGAAGCTCCGACGCGACTGCCGCGACGTGCCGAACGCAACAATCGCTCGTCGGCTCGTCGACTTCGTCCCGATAGTCGACCAGAACTCGACAAGCAGCGCGGTGTCGATTCTCACCCAACTGAGACCAGCGTTCTCACCGAATCGAGACCTCGAGACGCCACCCACGCAGAGCAAGAGGGCCGTCGAAGCGTTCGAACTGTCGCTGCGGCGGCAAGCACGGCAGCGCCCAGCCGACCGACCGCAGCCGCTAGGACCGGGAGTGGACACCGCCACGCATCCGGTCGACCTTCACGACGCGCGACAAAAAGAACCCACTGGCAAGGGTCGCAGCGATGGCCGCGATGATCGCCTCAACCGTATGAAAAGGTCGCAACGCCAAACCATCGAGCCAGCATGGCCGCAACGCACATACGAACCACAGGTACAC
>JBQGEK010000121.1:0-15150 GCA_052039575.1 Patulibacter sp.
GCGGACGTCATCGACGGCGGCCCGGGGCACGACGTGATCAGCTCGGGCGCGAACGCCGACACGATCGAGGGTGGATCTGGCGATGACGTGATCGACGCGGGTGCCGGCGCCGACGTCGTCACCGACGAGTTCGGCGACGACACGCTGCTCGGCGGCCCCGGCGACGACGTCCTGCGCGCGGGGCCGGGGGACGACCACCTGGTCGGCGGTCCCGGGCGGGATGCGATCGACGGCGGCGAGGGGACGGCGGACAGCGCGTCCTACGCCGACAAGGCCGAGGGCGTCAGCCTGACCCTCGACGGCGTGGCCAACGACGGCACGCCGGGCGAGGGCGACAACCTGCTGAACATCGAGGACCTGACGGGCAGCCCGCACGCCGACGTGATCGTCGGCAGCGCCGAGCGCAACGTGATCCACGGCGGCTGGGGCGACGACGTGATCGACGGGGCCGGCGGGATCGACCGGTTGCGCGGCGGTCGCGGCAACGACCGCGTGATCGCCCGCGACGGCGAGGCGTCCCCGGACGACGTCGGCTGCAACGACGGCCCGGGTGACGTGGCGGTCGTCGATGCGGTCGACTGGGTCGCGTCGGACTGCGAGAGCGTCGACCGCGCTCCGGCGCCGCCCGGCGAGGGCGGGGGCGGTGCCGGCCGCGGTGGAGCCGGCGGCAACGGTGGCAACGGCGGGGCCAACGGGGGAGCCGGCGGCAACGGCGGCGGAGGAAGCGCCGGAGGACCCGGCGGGGGCGGTGGTGGCAGCGGCAGCGCGGGTGGCGGCGGCAACGGAGGGGCTGGCGGCGGAGCGGCCAAGCCGGCCACGCTGCGACTCGCCAGCTTGGTGCGGCTACCGTCGATCAAGCGCTGCCGTCGGGCCGCCACCCTAACGATCACCGTCCCCGGGGCGAGGCAGCTGCGCCGCCTGGAGATCAGGGTCGGCAAGCGTCGCACCACGCTCGGCACGGCGCTCAAGCTGCGGTCGGGCGTCACCCTGCGCGGCCTCCCGGCCCGCGGCGGCTACGCGGTGAAGCTGGTCGGCACGACGATCGCCGAGCCCGGAGCGCCGTCGAAGCGGATCAGCCTGGCCGTCCGTTACCGCGGCTGCGTCGTTGGTCGGAAGCGCTGAGCGGAGCGGGGCGCCGACGGTCAGAGCGTGGCATCGGGGCGGAAGCCGCCCGGCGCGTCGGTGACAGAGGTCGACGCGCCGGGCAGGACTCCGTGCTTCGCGGCGGATTGGGCCCCCACGTCCGCCACGTTCGGCGGGGTCGTCCCGGCGGGACGACCCCAAGCGGGTGGCGCTAGCCGGCCGTCTCGAGGCGGCGGCGCAGCGCGGTCAGGAACTGCGCGGCGTACATGCCGTCAAGTGCGCGGTGGTCCCAGCTCATGCAGAGGTGGGCCATCGGCCGGATCGCGATGCTGTCGCCTGCGTGCTCGTCCGTCACCACGACGGGGCGCTTGACGATCGCCTCCAGGTCGAGGATCGCGACCTGCGGGACGTTGATCACCGGGGTGGCGATCAGCGCGCCGGCCTGGCCGGGACTGGTGATCGTGAACGTGCCGCCGCGGACCTCGTCGGGCTCGAGCCGCTTGGCGCGGGCGCGCACGGCCAGGTCCTTGATCCGGCGGCCAATCCCCTCGGCGCTGAGGTCCTGCGCGTCCTTGATCACCGGGACGATCAGCCCGTCCTCGCCGAGCGAGACGGCCACGCCCAGGTGGATCCGGTCGTAGCGGACCAGCTGCTCGCCGTCGAAGGTCGCGTTCAGCGCCGGGTACTCCCGCAGCGTCTCGAGCACCGCCGTCGTGAACAGTGGCAGCGCGGTCATCCCCAGCTCGCGGCGGCGGGCCTCGATCCGCGACATGTCGCACTCGACGATCGTCGTGGCGTGCGCCGCGGTGTCGAGCGCGTTGCGCATCGCGCCGGCGATCGCCCGCCGCATCACGCTCAGCGGCTCGACGTGGCCGCCGAGCTCGGCGACGTCGGCCGAAAGCGCGGCCGGGGTCGGCCCAGCCGGGGGCGAAGCGGCGGCACCGCGTCGATGCGTGTCGACCTGCTCGGCCGAACTCGACGCAGGGGTCGCGGTGGCCCGGGGCGGAGCGGCGGCGCGTCGGATTGTGCCGACCTCACCGTCAGCCGCCGACGTGGCGCCGGCGACCGGCACCGACGGGTCGTGGCGGTACGGCGACTCGATGTGGATCGTCGGCTCGTCGGCCACGCCGGAGTCGCCGTCCACGCCCTGCTCGACAGCAGCCAGCACGTCCTGCTTGGTGACCCGTCCGCCGCGGCCGCTGCCGCTGACCGCGCGCACGTCGATCCCGTGCTGCTCGGCGACCCGCAGCGCAACCGGCGACGAGCGCCGCAGCAGCGCGCGGCGGTCACCGTTCCAACCGTCGACCGGACCGGACGAACCGGCGGCCGAAGCACCGTTCGCCTCGCCACCGCTGTCGGAATGATCCCCGGACCCTGCCGCCTCGGAAGCCTCGCCCGACCCCGACCCCGACCCCGACACCGCCCCGCCGTCGTCCGCCGTCAGCGCGGCGACGTCCGCGCCCTCCGGCGCGATCCGCGCCAGCAGCGTGTCGACCTCGACAGTCTCGCCTTCGGGCACCAGCAGCTCGACGATCGTGCCGGACGCCGGGGCCGGGCACTCGGTCTCGACCTTGTCGCTGGAGATCGCGCAGACCGGGTCGTCGACGGCCACGCTGTCGCCGACGGCGACCTTCCACTCGACCACGGTGCCCTCGACGACCGAGGTGCCCATCGCGGGCATCCGGACGTCGACGAGGGCGGTCTCAGTACGCAAGGAGCTCACGGGCGGCCTCCACGATCTTGTCGGGGGTGGGGAGGACGGCGGCCTCCAGGTTCGGGCTGAAGGGGATCGGCGCGTCCGGGGTCGCGACGCGGGTGACCGGCGCGTCGAGCTCGCCGAACGCGCGCTCCGCGATCAGCGCGGCCACCTGGGCGCCGGCGGCGCAGGTCGCGTTGGCCTCGTCGACGACCAGCACCCGGTTGGTGCGGGTCACGCTCTCGAGGATCGCGTCCTCGTCGAGCGGGACCAGCGACCGCAGGTCGAGCACCTCGACGTCGGCGTCGAGCTGATCGGCCGCCTTGAGCGCGTCGTGGACCGCGGCGCCGTAGGCGACGATCGTCAGGTCGCGACCGGAGCGGGCGGTCCGGGCCGAGAACGGGGTCTCGTAGGTGCCCTCGGCGACGTCGCCCTTGACCCGGCGGTAGAGGTTCTTGTGCTCCAGGAAGCAGACCGGATTGGGATCGTTGATCGCACCGATCAGCAGGCCCTTGGCGTCCTCCGGGGTGGAGGGGGCCACGACCTTCAGGCCCGGCGCGTGCATCAGCCACGCCTCGGGGTTCTGCGAGTGGAACGGCCCGCCGGCGAACCCGCCGCCGGTCGGCAGCCGGACCACCATCGGCGCGGCGATCCCGGTTCGCCAGTGCAGCTTGCCGGCGACGTTGACCAGCTGGTCGAAGCCGCAGGCGACGAAGTCCGAGAACTGCATCTCGGCGACGGGGCGCAACCCCGCGATCGCGGCGCCGACCGAGGTCCCGATGATCGCGGCCTCGGCGATCGGCGTGTCCTGGACGCGGTCGACGCCGAACTCCTGCTGGAGCCCGTGGGTCGCCTTGAACGCGCCGCCGAACGCGCCGACGTCCTCGCCGAGCACGAGTACGCGCTCGTCGGCCCGCATCGCCTCGCGCAGGCCGTCGGTGATCGCCTGCAGGTAGGTCATCGTCGGCATCTCAGGCCTCCGTCCGATCCACCGCGAACCCGCTCCACGGAGCCCGTCCGCGGCCCAGCCCCTGCGGCTCGCCGACGCAGAACACGTCCTCGGTCGCCGACGCCGGGTCGGGCAACGGGCTCTCGAGCGCGGCGGCGACCGCCTGGTCGACGCGGGCCGTGACCGCGCTGGCCAGCGCGTCGACGTCGACGTCGTGCTCCCGCGCGACCAGGGCGTGGGCGGCGAGCGGGTCGCGCGCCTCCCAGGCGGCTCGCAGCTCGGGATCGACGTAGGACGCGTCGTCGTGGGCGCCGTGGCCGTGCATCCGCATGCTCTCGGCCTCGATCAGCGTCGGGCCGCCGCCATTCAGCGCGCGCTCGCGGGCCCGGCGGACCGCGTCGAAGACCGCGGCCACGTCGTTGCCGTCGACGATCTCGGACGGCATCTCGTAGGCGGCGGCACGCTCGGCCGGACGGACCCGGAACTGGTGGTCCTGGGTGGTCGAGTAGGCGAGCTGGTTGTTCTCGCAGAGGAAGATCACCGGGTCGCGGCGGACGCTGGCCCAGTTCATCGCCTCGTGCCAGTCGCCGCGCGACGTCGAGCCGTCGCCGAAGAAGCTCAGCGCGCACCGCTGCTCGCTGCGGATCCGGAACGCCATGGCGAGCCCGGTCGCGACGACCACCATGTCCGGCAGCATCGAGACCGGGCCGACCACGCCGAGTCGGCGGTCGCCGAAGTGGATGTTGCCCTCGCGGCCACGGCTGATCGCGTTGTCGCGACCGAAGTAGTGGCGGAAGAGCTCCGTCAGGTCGGTGCCGCGGACCAGGTGGGCACCGAGGTCGCGGATCAGCGGTGAGCTGATCACGTCGTCGGGACCGAGCGCGAACGCTGCGCCGACGCTGGTCGCCTCCTGGCCCCGGCCGTCGTAGAACGACCCCGGGATCTTGCCCTGCTTGTACAGCTTGACCCCGCGCTCCTCGACGGCGCGGGTCAGCAGCAGCAGCTCGTGGATCGCCGCGTGGTCGGCGGCGGTCAGCGGGACGGCCGGGCGGTCCTCGCCGAGGTCCGTCGGGTCGGCCGGACCCGCGGGCTCCGGGGAGGAGCTCTCGCCGCGGGCGCGGGAGCGGGGGCGGCTGCGGGTGGTGGTGCTCATCGTCTCTCTCCTCGGGGCTCAGGCGGCGAGCGGCTCGGTGGGGGTGGTGCGGGCGGCGGCGATCCGGTCGCGGGCGATCGCGACCGCCTGGTCGAGCGGCGAGCGTCCGTCGCGGGCGGCCGCGTCCAGCACCCGGTCGACGCGGGTCCCGATCGCGGTGACCTCCGCGGTCAGGCGCTCGTCGGTCCAGCCGGCGCGACGGGCGTGGATGTGGATCACGCCGCCGGCGTTGGCGAGGAAGTCCGGGACGTAGGTGATCCCGCGCGCGACCAGGTCGTCGGCCAGACCGGCTTCGGACAGCAGGTCGTTGGCGGCACCGGCGATCGCGCGGCAGCGCAGCCGGGGCAGGGTCGCCTGGTCGATCACGCGGGCCGCGGCGCACGGCGCGAAGACGTCGCACTCCGCGGTGACGATCGCGTCGGCCGCGACCACCGTGCCACCGACCTCGTCGGCGACGGCGCGGGCGCGCTCGGCGTCGACGTCGGCGACCAGCAGCCGCGCGCCCTCGGCGGCCAGCCGGCGCGCCAGGTCGGCCCCGACGTGGCCGACGCCCTGGACGGCCACGGTCAGCCCGTCCAGGTCGTCGCGACCGTCGAGGTGACGTACCGCGGCGTGGATCCCGGCCCAGACGCCGAGCGCGGTCCACGGCGACGGGTCCTCCTCGTCGCAGGCGACGTCGGCGCCTGCCTGGCCGACCTCGGCGAGGTCCGCCGTGGTGGTGCCCATGTCGACGCCGGGCAGGTAGGCGCCGCCGCTGCGCGCGACGAACCGTCCGAACGCGCGCATCAGCGCGCTGCGGTCGGCGACCGGGCCGTCGACGACGATCACCGACTTGCCGCCGCCGAACGGCAGCTCGGCCGCGGCGTTCTTGAGCGTCATCGCCGACGCCAGCCGGCGGGCTTCGAGCATCGCCGCGGCGTCGCTCGGGTAGGCCTTCATCCGCACGCCGCCAAGGCCCGGGCCGAGCGTGGTGTCGTCGATCGCGATGATCGCGCGCAGTCCGGTGGGACGGTCGTCGCAGAGGACGAGCTGCTCGGTGCCAGGGAAGACGGGGTCCATCGTGGATGCCTCGGAGTCGGTCGGAATCGGGGTGGTCGGGGGCGGCTCCAGTCAACCGTTGTGTGGTTCTCGCACGCAACCGATTGGCGAAGAAATTGGGGAAATTCGCAATCTGTCGCTGGTATGCAAAGTGGATCTAGCGATTTGTTGCGTCGATCGCTACCGTTGGCGGCATGACCGAGATCCCCCGGATCGACGACGTCGACCGCGAGCTGCTGGCGGCGCTGGAACGCAACTCGCGCCGCAAGCTCGCCGACCTGGGGGAGCAGGTGGGGCTGTCGGCACCGGCGACCAAGCGGCGAATCGACCGGCTCGAGCGGCTCGGCGTGATCACCGGCTACACCGCGGTGATCGACCACGAGAAGCTCGGCTGGTCGTTGGAGGCGTTCGCCGAGCTGCGGATCGTCGGCAACGCGCGGCTCGGCGAGATCGAGGACGCGGCCCGCGAGATCCCCGAGGTGCTGCAGGTCTACACCACGGCCGGCGACCCGGACGCGCTGGTCCGGTTGCGGGTCCGCGACGTCGCCCACCTGCGCCGGACGGTCGACCAGCTGCGGCGGGCCGGGCGGGTGACGGGCACCAAGACGCTGCTGGTGCTCGGCGTCTGGTCGCGGGCCGAGCAGTCGACCGCCCCGGGCCCGCGTCCGTCGTAGCTCAGGGCACGACCACCGCCGACCCGATCACCCGTCCCGCCCGCAGGTCGTCCAGCGCCTGCTCGGCCTGCTCGAGCGGGTAGCTCGTGACGCGGGTCCGGATCGGCACGGTCGGGGCCAGCGCCAGGAACTCCGTCGCGTCGGCGCGGGTCAGGTAGGCGACCGACCGCAGCACCCGCTCGTGCCAGAGGTCCTCGTAGGCGAGCGCCGGGATCTCGCTCATGTGGATCCCGCCGCAGACCACGGTCCCGCCCGGACCGACCGCCCGCAGCGCGAGCGGGACCAGGGCTCCGACCGGCGCGAAGACGATCGCGGCGTCGAGCGGCTCCGGCGGTGCGTACTCCGAGGGGCCCGCCCACGTCGCGCCCACCTCGTGGGCGAGCGCCTGGGCATCGTGGTCCCCGGCGCGGGTGAAGGCGAAGACCGTCCGGCCCTGCGCCACCGCCAGCTGGGTCAGGATGTGGGCGGCCGACCCGAACCCGTAGAGCCCGATCCGCTCGGCGTCGCCGCAGAGCCGCAACGCGCGGTAGCCGATCAGACCGCCGCAGAGCAGCGGCGCGGCGTGCTCGTCATCCAGATCGTCCGGCAGCGGGAAGCAGTAGCGCTCGTCGGCGACGGTCAGCTCGGCGAAGCCGCCGTCGATCTCGCGGCCGGTGAAGCGCGCGTTCGGGCAGAGGTTCTCGCGTCCCGACCGGCACCACGCGCAGGCGCCGCAGGTCCACCCGAGCCACGGGACGCCGCGGCGCTGGCCGTCCTGGTCGACGCCGACGATCTGGTGGCCGAGGATCCGCGGAACCGGCAGCTCGAGCTCGCCGTCGCGCAGGTGCAGGTCGGTGCGGCAGACCCCGCAGGCCCGGACGCGCAGCAGCACCTGGCCGTCGCCGGCCCGCGGCTCCGCGCGCTCGACCAGGTGCAGCGGCGACCCCGGCGCGTCGATCACCATCGCGCGCATCGTGCGGCCGTAGCGGGGGCGATCGGTCTCCATCGGTCCTCACCCGATTCGGGTCGTGTCGGTCAGGGACGGCCGTGGGGCACGACGACCGCGCGGCCGGTCAGCTCCCCGGCCTCGAGACGGCGGTAGGCGGTCAGCGCGTCGTCGAGTGGGTAGTACTCGTTCTCCGGCGTGATCTTGCCGTCTCGGTACAGCGCGACCACCTGGTAGAGGTCCTCGATCGTGCCCCAGTAGGTGCTGCAGAGCTGGGCCTCGTAGGCGATGCCGTAGAAGTTCCACTCGAAGACTCCGCCGGCGATCCCGACCACCACGATCTGCGACCGCGGGGCGGCCAGCGACGCCGCCAGCTGGATCGTCGGGGTGATTCCGACGAAGTCGAACGCCGCGTCGACCCCGCGACCGCCGGTCAGCTCGCGGATCTGCGCGGCCTGGTCGGGGCCGCCGGGCACCGTGACCGCGCCGTTGCGCTCGGCCCGCGCCATCGCCTCGGGCTTGGTGTCGGTGGCGATCACCGTCGCGCCGGTGATCGCGGTCAGGATCTGGACCGCGATCTGCCCGAGCCCGCCGAGGCCGATCACCAGCGCGTAGCGGCCACCGCCGCCGAGCGCCGGCATCGCCTTGCGGATCGCGTGGTACGGGGTCAGACCGGCGTCGGACAGCGGGGCGGCGGCGACCGGATCGGCGTCGTGCAGCGGCACCAGGTTGCGCGCCGGGACCGCGACGTACTCGGTCATCCCGCCGTCGCGGCCCAGCCCGGACGCCAGGTAGGGCATCGTCGCCGCGTTGTCGCAGTAGGTGTCCTGTCCGCGCGAGCACGGGGCGCAGTGCTGGCAGCCGATCGGTCCGTAGACCAGGAAGGCGTCGCCGACGGTGATCCCCTTGACGCCGGGGCCGAGCTCGACCACCCAGCCGGAGTTCTCGTGGCCGAGCACGTAGCTGGGTTGCAGCTGCGGCGGGCCGTGCTGCTCGTCGAAGTCCCGGTAGACGGCGACGTCGGAGTGGCAGGCGCCCGCGCCGGCCACCTTCAGCAGCACCTCGCCGGGGCCGGGTGTCGGTCGATCGACCTCCTTCAGGACCGGCTCGGTCTTCCACTGCTCGAACACCACCGCGCGCATCGGGGTACCTCGCTCGTCGTTCGACGGTCCGTTACCCGGATCGCCCGATCGTGCACGCCGCTCATGTACGGTCGGCGCGTGCCGACGTCGCGAACCGCCCGAGCTGATGCGGGTTGCACCACGTCTAGCGGCATAACCCGCATCAGCTCGGCCGGGCGCGGGAGCTGATGCGCGTTACGCCACACGGGGTGGCGTTCTCCGCATCAGCTCGCGGATTGCGCCGCGTCACACCGCCCGCGGGTTAAGTGGACTACAGTCCGTTTAGGTCGTCGTGTGGTGCGACGCCGGCGAGGAGCAACGGATGACGCACAAGAAGCGGATCGGATTCCTGTCCTTCGGGCACTGGCAGCGCGTGCCGGGGTCGCAGACGCCGACGGCCCGCGAGGCGATCCAGCAGACCGTCGAGCTGGCCGTCGAGGCCGAGCGGATCGGGATCGACGGGGCGTACGTGCGCGTGCACCACTTCGTGCCGCAGCTCTCGGCCCCGTTCCCGCTGCTCGCCGCGATCGCGGCGCGGACCGAGCGGATCGAGATGGGAACCGGCGTGATCGACATGCGGTACGAGAACCCGCTCTACATGGCGGAGGAGGCCGGCGTCACCGACCTGCTCGCGGACGGACGGCTGCAGCTCAGCGTGAGTCGCGGATCCCCGGAGCCGGCCTACCGCGGCTACGAGGCGTTCGGACACGTGCCGCCGGAGGGGACGTCGGCCGCGGACGACGCGCGCGAGCGGACGCGGATCTTCCGCGAGGCGATTGCCGGTGCCGGGGTCGCCCAGGTCGATGCGGGCGGACGACCGTCGGCCGCGACGCTGGCGATCCAGCCGCGCTCGCCGGGCCTGCCGGAGCGGATCTGGTGGGGCTCCGGGTCGACCGAGACCGCGGCGTGGGCGGGGCTGAAGGGCATGAACCTGATGAGCTCGACGCTGCTGCTGGAGGAGAAGGGGATCCCGTTCGACGAACTCCAGGCGGGGCAGATCGCGGCGTTCCGCGACAGCTGGGACGCGGCCGGCTGGAAGCACGAGCCGCGCGTCTCGGTCAGCCGCAGCGTGCTGCCGGTGACCTCCGACGAGGACCGGCGGCTGTTCGGGCGCGGGGGAGGAAGCGACCAGGTCGGCGAGCTCGACGGCGCGCTCTCGCGGTTCGGTCGCACCTACACCGGCGATCCGGACCGGATCGCCGAGGAGCTGGGCCGGGACGCGGCGGTCCAGGCGGCCGACACGCTCCTGCTGACCGTCCCCAACCAGCTCGGCGTCGAGTACAACGCCCGCCTGCTGCAGACGATCGCGGAGCAGATCGCTCCGGCGATCGGCTGGGTCCCGAACCTCCCGGCTGCGACGGCGTCGTAAGCGGAGCCCCGCCACCGTGTGTGATGCCCGCGGTGGCGGGTAGGGTCGACGGCGTCATGCGTGCGTTGACGGTGGACGAGATCGCGAGCACGGAATTCTCGAGGTTGCTCTGGCTGGCGGCCGAAGTCGGGGAGGCCGAGCTCGAGCGCATAGCACGCGACGAACTGCCGACGCTCGTGGTCCTCGGGGTGGTGGACCACGAGCGTGTAGTGGCGTTCGTCGCGTTCGATCCGGGCACCGATCCTGTGACGATCGAGTACATCGCCGTCAGCGAGAGCAGGCGAGATCGCGGATGCGGGGCCGAGCTGGTGGACGCGGTCCGTGCCCGCGCGAACGGTCGCGCCATCCGTGCCCAGACCGACGACGACGCGGTCGACTTCTACCGGCGGATCGGATTCGAGATCCGGGCGTGCGAGCCGGATCCCCGCTGGCCCTCGCGCCAGCGGTACGACTGCGTGCGTGCGGAGGACCGGCGTCGCGTCGCTCGCGAGGCATAGGATCCGGGGCGTGCCCCTGACGCTGCTTCACAACCCCAACTGCTCGACCTCCGTCAACGCGCTGGACGCCCTCGAAGGCGCCGGCCACGAGGTGACGGTCCGCAAGTACCTGCTGGTTGCGGAGAAGCTGTCGGAGTCCGAGCTGCGGTCGCTCGCGGAGCGGGTACACGGCGACCCCGTCGACGCGCTGATCCGGCGCGACAAGAAGTACAAGGACCTGGGCCTGGACGCCGACGGTCTGGGAATCGACGAGGTCGTCGCGATCCTCGCCGAGCACCGGTCGCTGCTCCAGCGTCCGATCCTCGACGACGGCACGAACGTGGTGATCGGCCGCCCGCGTGACCGCCACGCCGCCTGGGCGGTGGCGGGCAAGGCCGTCACCGAGTAGCGATCGCCGAGTCGCCCGCCGCGGTCGGTCAGTCGCCGCTCCCGGGAACGACCCGCGCGACGAGCGCTCGGTGGTCACTGCCGGCCAGTGGGAGCACGCGCGCCGACTCGCTCGTCCAGCCACCGCTGGTCAGCACGTGGTCGATCGTCGGCCGAACGAACCCGAAGGGTCCGCCGGTCCAGGTCGCGCGCCACCCCTCGCCGGCGCGGATCGAGGCATTGCGGCAGCCGGCATCGTGCAACGCGCGCATCGCCGAATGGTCGGGCGTCGCGTTGAAGTCGCCGGCCACCACGTCACCCGCGCGGCAGAGCGGCTGCAGTGCGTCGAGGTCGTCGCGCCACCGCGCGTTCGAACGGAACAGGCGCGGGGACCGGGGGTGGACCGCAGACAGGGTCAGCGGCTCGTCCGTGTCCGCGAGCGTCAGGCCGACGCGGACGAGACCGTGCGCTCCGTCGGGCTGCGGCGGCGTCGGGAGCCGCTCGGGGCGCAGCGACGCCTGAACGGCGATCGACGTCGGCTGAGCGGACAGGTCGGTCGGTCGACCGCCACCGGAATCGGTCCATGTGGTCCACGGCCGGTCGGTCGCGGCTTGCAGCGCACGGCCGTAGCGGGCCGTCGCGACGGCGTTGGCCTCGGGCAGCACGATCACCTGCGCGCCGCTGCGGCGAGCCAGCGCGGCGATCGTGGCCGGCGCGACGTTGGACTTCTTGACGTTGGCGACGAGCACCGTCACGCCCACGCCGTCGCTGCGCTGGGGTTCGGAGGCGCCGATCGCTCGCGGGGCGATCTGCAGACCCGCAGCGACGCTCGCGACGAGCAACACCACGGCCGGTAGCGCGATCCGCCCCCGCAGCAGGCGGCCGCTGAGGGCCCACCCGATGGCGACGGCGGCCAGCAGCACGGCCAACGGTGGTCGCAGGGCGACGAACGCGACGAACGGCGTCACGCCGTCCAGCCGGCCGCCGCCCGGCAACGGCACCAGCGGTGCCCAGAGCACCACCGCCGCGGCGGCGACGAACCACCACGCCCCGAGGCGGCAGATGACCTTGCACATCGCTGCAGCTTGACGCGGTCGCGGCGGCTCGGTGGCTACGATCGCTCGCCCGGACCGGGTGCCGAGACGGTCTCGGCGAGCGGATCAGCGGCGGACTCGTCGACCGCGACGGTCGGGCCGGCGTTCCGCACGGAGACCGCGTCGGACAGCGCTGCGGCGTCTCCGGTCCGCAGCTCACCGCGGTCGTGCGCGGTACGTCGGTACAGCCACCACGCGAAGACGCCGGTCAGGGTCGGGACGCCGACGATCGCCGCGGCGGGCACATCGGCGCCGGCCTTCTTCAGCACGCCGAGCGCGCTGCCGAGCAGGACGCAGGCGAGCATCGGTCGCAGCACGTGGGCGGGCACCTTGACGATGAAGTGCGTGCCGATCAGGACCCCCGGGATCGAGCCGATCAGGATGTTCGCCATCAGCAGCAGGTCGACGTTGCCGGACGCCCAGTGCGCCAGACCGGCGACCCACAGCAGGATCGCGCCGTGGAAGACGTCGGTCCCGACGACGCGGTGAGGGGTCAGGCGGAAGAGGAAGATCAGCACCAGACCGATCAGCGCGCCCGACCCGACGGACGTCGCGCCGACGACCAGGCCGAGGGTCAGGCCGGTGATCACGGCCTGGCGCTTGCGCCGGCTCGTCAGCTCGACCGTGTGCTGCTCGCGCGACGAGACCGCGCGCATGAACAGGGCGCGGTAGAGCGTGGCCAAGCCGACCACCACGAGCGCGGCGGCGATGCCGACCAGCAGCCAGGTGTCGACCGCGTCGCCCCAGCGGTCGTGGACCGCATTGATCGCGACGACGCCGAGCAGCGCCCCCGGGATCGAGCCGACGGCGAGCCACAGCGTCACGCCCATGTCGACGGTGCCGCTGCGCAGGTGCCGCCAGCCTCCGAGCGTCTTGGTGATGGCGCCGTAGGCCAGGTCGGTCCCGATCGCCATCACCGGCTGCACGCCGGCGAAGAGCACCAGCAGCGGCGTCATCAGCGATCCGCCGCCGATGCCGGTCAGGCCGACGAGGATTCCGACCCCGAGGCCGAACGCGATGATCAACGGGTCGAACACGACAAGGAAATGCCGATCGGAATTTCGATCGAGCGGTTCGTCAGATTACTGATCGGGATTAGAAGGCGCGAGCTAGCCCGAGTCCCGGCGCAGCCCCCACGGCCGGGGGCGGCGAAGGCCGACGACGATGTCGAGGAGGGCGGCCGCGGTGGAGTCCGGCTCAGCGGACGAGCGCGACGATGCCCGCGGCGATCCGGTCGACTCCGAAGCGGAACGCGGCGTCCGAGTCGGTGGCGCGCCCCTGAGCCTCCCCGACGGCCTTCCCGACTCTCGACGCGTGGGGGAAGTCCTCGGCGCGGACGTGCTTGGCCAGCGCTGGACCGGCCTCGGCCCACCACGCGCCCTCGTCCTCGGTCCGGGCGGCGGCGATCGCCACGCCGGCGTGGGCACGAACGAAGCTGACGATCAGACCGAGGGAGAGGTCTGCGTCGTGGTCGCTCAGCCCACCGTCGGCGAGGGTCGCGAGCTCGAGGTCGTACTTGCGGAGCTGTCCGGGACCGAGTGGCGGGCGGTCCTGGGCGATGTCGGCCAGCCACGGGTGGGCCACGTGCAGCGCCAGGTTCGCTTCGGCGATCACCTGTATCCGCTCGCTCAGTGGGGTTTCGGGGGTGGGCGGGTCGAGGACGAAGTCCGCGAGGCCGTGATCGACGGCCAGGTCGATCAGCTCGGCCTTGGACGGCACGTACGTGTAGAGCGCGTTCGGAGACGCCAGGCCGAGTCGTGTCGCGAGCGCGCGCATGGTGAGCGCGCCGAGGTCGTGCTCGTCGGCGAGTGCGACCGCGGCGGCTGCGATCGCCGCAGCGTTCAGGCGGGGGCGGGGGCCGCGCGTCGGGCCGCTCGCGGCCGGATCCTCGCCCCAGAGCAGCGCGACGGTCCGCGCTGGGTCCCCGTGTCCGGTGCGCTCGATCGCCACCGGCGTAGTCTTGCAGCGATCGCCTGAACGTTGTACTCTGAACGACGTTCAACGAAAGGTGGGGATATGAGGATCACGTCGTCGGGTCTGTCGCTGACCGTGGTGGACCCCGAGGCGTCGGCAGGGTTCCTGGAGCAGAACTTCGCGTTCGCGCGGGAGATGGCGGCGGACGGCTTCGTTTCGCTGTCGCGTCCGGACGCGGGGTTCAACCTGGTCTTCCTGCGGGCGGGGTTGGAGACGTTCAAGCCGCGAGAGCGGGCGGGTCGGACCGCGGACGGGCTGCTGGTCGTCTTCGTCGTCGACGAGATCGACGCCGAGTACGACCGCTTGGTCGCCGCGGGGGTGTCGATCCTGACGCCGATCGAGACCGAGGAGTGGGGCGAGCGGTACTTCCAGGTCGAGGATCCCAACGGTGTGATCGTGCAGTTGGTCGAGTGGGTCGGCGAGGTGCCGCCCGGCGTCGAGGCGTAGGGACGAGCGGGCGGTCTTGGTCGTGGTCGGGCCGCCGCGCGCCGTATCGTTCCACCGATGCGAATAGGTGTACTCAGCACATCTACGGCGATGGTCGTTCTCGCGCTGTCGGTGGTCGCGGCTCCCGCGGCGAGCGCCGACGTCAGCCCCGCCACCTGCGCGAAGCAGGCTCGGGCGGTCGCGACGGCCGAGCGGGCGGTCAGCAGCGCGCAGAAGACGAGGGCGCGGACGCCTGCGGCGCGCAAGCAGCGGTCGAAGCGGTTGGGCGCCGCGAAGGCTCGCCACGCGCGGGCCCGGAAGGCGCTGTCGACCTGCCGCAGCAAGGCGAGGCGTGCGTCGATCCCGGCGCCCACGCCCACGCCCGCGCCGCCGCCGGCTCCCGCACCCGAGCCGGTCCCCGCGCCCCCGGTGCTCTCGCTCGTGGCGACCACGGTCGGCCCGCTCGAACCGTGGCGCGTGCTCGTCGCCGCCCCCGAGCCGCCCGCGGGCATGGTCTACCGGTTGGCGTTCATGGCGAACACCGGGAAGGCCAGCTGCTCGTACCTCGTCGTCCGCAACGACGTGAGCCCGACCGGCGAGACCCAGCTGTCGTCCGGTCGTCCCTGGTGCGCGGGGCCGGGGTGGATCTCCCTGCACCAGGTGCCCGCCGGTAGCCGACCGCTGCCGCTGGGCGCCCTGGTCGCGCGGATCGACGTGGCCGTCAGCCACTAACGCTCACCGCAGGCGTAGTCGGGCGGCGGGCTCGCCGCCCGACTACGGTGGGT
>JBQGEK010000122.1:0-6107 GCA_052039575.1 Patulibacter sp.
ACGGCGTTGCCCAGGCTGAGGTCGGCGCGCGAGTCGCCGTTGGTGGGCAGGAACCAGTGCAGCGTGATCGGCATGGCGGGTGTCAGGGGTAGCGTGGATCCGACCGGGTAAAAGTACCAAAACAGATCAGGATTAGGGTAATTCTGGTACGTTCGGCCGTGTCACAGATCGCTGCCCGTGCTCAACTCGACCCGGAGGCGGCCCTTGAGGCGATCGCCGTCGGCGCGACCGACCGCGACCGCGAGCGGCGCCTGCCGTACGCCGCCGTCGACGCGGTACGGCTCGCGCGCCTCGGTGCGGTGCGGCTGCCGATCGAGCAGGGCGGAGCCGGCTGCACGGTGTCCGAGCTGTTTCGGCTGGTCGTCCGCATCGCCGAGGCCGATCCGAACGTGGCGCAGATCCTGCGCTCGCACTACTCGTTCGTCGAGCAGCGGCTGATCGCCCCCGAGCCTGCCGCCAGCGAGCGGTGGTTGGCCCTGGTGGCGGACGGTGCGATCTTCGGCAACGCGACGACCGAGCTCGGGCCGCGCAACGTGGGGTTCGGCCGATCGGCGGATCCGGCCACGGCCGTCCGTCGCGTCGGTGATCGACTGCTGCTGCGCGGCACGAAGTACTACTGCACCGGCACGCTCTACTCGGACTGGGTCTCGGTGCTCGCCGCGCACCCCGACGGGTCGCCCGGGGCGGTGGTGGTGCCGGTCGACCGCGAGGGCGTGACGATCGAGGACGACTGGGACGGCTTCGGCCAGCGGCTGACCGGCACCGGGACGACGCGGTTCGACGACGTGGTGGTCGCCGCCGACGAGCTGCTGTCGGCCCATCGTGATCAGGGGCCGTACCTGCACGGCGCGTTCCTCCAGCTCTACCTGACGGCGACGATCGTCGGGATCGTCCGCAACGTGGCTCGTGACGCAGTCGACCTGGTCCGGAAGCGGTCGCGGACCTTCACCCACGCGCCGACCGCCGCGGCGCCGACCGACCCGCTGCTGCAGCGCACCGTGGGGGAGATCGCGAGTCAGGCGTTCGCGGCTGAGGCGACCGTCGACGCGGCGGCGGATGCGCTCGGCCGGGCGACGGCGTCCGTCGAGGGTGGGGTGTCCGATTCGGAGCTGACGCACGAGGCGTCACTGCGGGTCGCCCAGGCGAAGGTCGTCGTCGACGCGCTCGCGGTCAAGGTGTCCGGCGACCTGTTCGACGTCGGCGGTGCCTCGGCGACCGCCCGCGGAGCGGGCCTCGACCGTCACTGGCGCAACGTCCGCACGCTGGCGTCGCACAACCCGGCGTCGTACAAGGCGCTGGCGATCGGCGATCACCTGATCAACGGCACCCGGCTCCCGGACAACGGGTTCTTCTAGGTCGCCGGGGAGTGACGTGGAGTTTGGCCGGTTGTTGCGGGGGAACAGCACGTCAGTGCCTCGACGACGTGCCTCGCGCCCGTCCCGGTACGCCGATCGGGGGGTCCTTCGATCTAAATAGGTAAAAGCCGATCAGGTTTGTTACATTTTGAAATCCGGCGGGCAGCGACGTCCGCCGGAAGCGACGACAAGGACCGCCGTGAGCCACGCCGTACCCACTCCCAAGCGCTCCCTCGTGCCGCTGTTCCGGCGCGCCCTCGTGCCGGTGGCGCTGCTCGCGATCTGGCAGGGCCTGTCGTCGATCGGCGTGCTCGACAGCAGCACGCTGGCGTCGCCGGTCCAGGTCGGCCAGGTCTTCGGCGAGCTGTCCTCGAGCGGCGAGCTGTGGCCGAGCATCCTCGTCTCGCTGCGACGGGTCGCGATCGGGCTGCTGATCGGCGTCACGATCGGCACGGTGCTCGGGCTGATCGCGGGACTCTCGCGGGTCGGCGAGGAGCTCGTCGACGCACCGCTGCAGATGCTGCGCGCGCTGCCGTTCCTCGGCCTGCTGCCACTGCTGATCGTCTGGCTCGGGATCGGCGAGGCGATCAAGATCGGCCTCGTCGTGATCGGGGTGATCTTCCCCGTCTACCTGAACCTCCACAAGGGGATCCGCGGCGTCGACCCGCGCTTCGCCGAGCTCTCGCGAGCCTGCGGCGTCGGCCGCTGGGGCGTGATCCGCCAGGTGATCCTGCCGGGCGCGCTGCCGTCGTTCCTGGTCGGCCTGCGGTTCGCGCTGGGAATCGCCTGGCTGTCGCTCGTCGTCGCCGAAACCGTCAACGCGGACCAAGGGATCGGATACCTGATCATGCAGGGGCAGCAGTACCTCAACACCGACGTGATCGTGATGGGCCTGGTGATCTACGCCTTGCTGGGCCTGGCGATGGAGGGCGTCGTGCGCCTGATCGAGCACCGGACGCTGCCGTGGCGGCGTGAGTTCGTGAGCGCATGAGCACCGTCGACGAGCGGGCGGCCGCGCCCGACGTGATGGGTGCGACGTCAGCAGCACCGGAGGCCGCCAGCGGATCCGGCGCGCCCGAGCCGCGTACGGCCGTCTCCGTCCGCGGCGTCGAGCGGACCTTCGGCGACCGCACCGTCCTGCACGACGTCAACCTGACCGTCGGGGCGGGGGAGATCCTCGTGATCGTCGGCCAGAGCGGCTGCGGCAAGAGCACGCTGCTGCGCGGGATCGGCGGGCTCGACAGCGGCTTCGCCGGGACGATCGACGTCGAGGGACGGACGGCCTTCGGCTTCCAGGACGCGCGGCTGCTGCCGTGGGCGCGGGTCTGGGAGAACGTCGTCTTCGGCGTCGACGGCCGCAAGGCCGAGCGCCGGGAGCGAGCGATCGCGGCCCTGACCGACGTCGGTCTCGAGCACCACGCCGACGCCTGGCCGGCCACGCTGTCGGGCGGCGAGGCTCAGCGCGTCGCGCTCGCCCGCGCCCTGACCCGCGACCCGTCCGTGCTGCTGCTCGACGAGCCATTCGGCGCGCTCGACGCACTGACGCGGCTGCGGATGCAGGCGCTGGTCAGCCGGCTCTGGCGCGACCGCGGGTTCTCGATCGTCCTGGTCACCCACGACGTCGAGGAGGCCGTGCTGCTCGCCGACCGGATCGCGGTGCTCGACCGCGGCGTCGTGGCCGACCTGATCGAGGTCGAGATGCCGCGTCCGCGGTCACGCCGCGACGAGCGGTTCGAGGCGCTGCGCGTGCGGATCCTCGACGACCTCGGCGTCTCCGACATCGACGCGAGCCTCAGCTCGCACGACGCATGAACCCCCGAGGAGCACGATGACCAGCAGCACGACAACCACCCCGCGGTTCGGCGTCTGGGCCCCGGTCTACGGGACGTGGGGCGCCCGCCAGCACCCCGAGGACCCGGTCGACGCGAGCTACCAGCGCAGCCGTGAGCTGATCGTCCGAGCCGAGCAGCTCGGGTTCGACTCGACGCTGATCGCCGAGCACATCGTCAATCCGCAGAGCGACGACTACGAGGTGCTGGAGACCTGGACGGCCGCGGCGGCGATCGCCGAGGCCACCGATCGGATCGAGATCATCGCCGCGGTCAAGCCGCTGCTGTTCCATCCCGCGGTGCTGGCCAAGCTGGCGGTCGGGATCGACCGGATCAGCGGCGGGCGGTTCGCGGTCAACCTGGTCAGCGCCTGGTTCAAGCCCGAGATGGGGCAGCTCGGGATCGCGATGCCCGAGCACGACGCGCGCTACGACCTGTCGGCGGAGTGGCTGCGGGTCGTGCGCCGGCTGTGGAGCGGCGAGGCCGTCCACCACCGCGGGGAGCGGTTCCGGATCGAGGGGCTGCAGCTGCGTCCCGCGCCCGTGAGCCCAGGCGGCCCGACGGTCTACTTCGGCGGCGAGTCCGAGCCGGCCCGCCAGCTGTCCGCGTCCGACGCCGACGTCTTCTTCATCAACGGCCGTCCGCTCGACGAGACCACGTCGCTGATCGCCGACCTGCGGCGTCGTCGGCGGACGTTGGCGCCGCTGCGGTTCGGCCTGGCCGCGTTCGTGGTCGCCCGTGAGACGGAGCGCGAGGCGTTGGACGATCTCGAGCGGCTGCTCGAGCTCAGCGCGCTCGACGACAAGCAGCGGCTGGTCAACGGCACCGACAACGCCGTGGCGATGATGAAGGTCGGCGCGGGCGTGCCCCGCGTCGGCACCAACGGCGGCACGCTCGCCGGACTGGTCGGGACCTACGACCAGGTCGCCGAGCGGATCCAGGCCTTCTCCGACGCCGGCATCGAGCTGTTCATGTTGCAGTTCCAGCCGCTCGAGGCCGAGCTCGAGCGGTTCGCCGCCGAGGTCCTTCCGCGCGTTCGCGCGCTCAACCCCCAGGGCACGGCCGACGGCCGTGCCGATCGACAGGAGATCCTCCGATGACGTCCTCCACCGTGCGCCCCGTGTCCGAGCTCTGGTACACCCGCTGCCCCGTGCCGACGGCGTCGAGCCTGGCGATCGCCCAGGGATGGCTCGACGACGAGTTCGCCGGCGACGGGATCAGCGTCAGCTCGCTGCGCGCGAGCAAGGACGACCAGGTCCGTGAGTCGCACTTCGACCATACCCAGCCGGACTCGTTCCGCCAGGGTGGCAACATCCCGCCGATCTGGACCCGCTCGCGGGGCAGCGACGTGCGGCTGATCGGCCTGTCGTGGGCCCAGCAGTACCAGTCGGTCGTCGCGCTCAAGGGCAGCGGGATCACCGGACCGGAGGGACTGAAGGGCAAGAAGCTCGCCCTGGCCCGGCGGGTCAACGACCAGATCGACTTCTGGCGGGCGACCGCGCTGCGCGGCTACGACAGCGTGCTGCGTCACGTCGGACTGAGCCTCGACGACGTCGAGCTGGTCGACCTGCCCGTCGACGAGCTGTTCCTCAACGGCGGCGCGAACCCCGGCGAGGCGTCGCACACGACGTCGCTGTTCGGCGCCTACACCAACCGCCGCCTGCAGTCGGCCGAGCTGCTGTCGCTGGTCCGCGGCGAGGTCGACGCGATCGACGTCGCCGGCGGCCGCGGCCCGGACCTGGAGGCGCTGGTCGACGTCGACGTCGTCTTCGACATCACCGGCCACCCGAACCGCGAGCTGGCGATCAACAACATCACGCCGGCCGCGCTGACGGTCAGTGGGACGCTGCTCGACGAGCGGCCGGACCTGGTGGCGCGCTACCTGGCCGCGACCCTGCGTGCGGCTCGGTGGGCGACCGAGAACCCGGTGCAGACGCGCCGGATCATCGCCCACGAGGTCGGGATCGCCGAGGACTTCGTGCTGCCGGGCTATCCGGGCGAGATCCACGCCAACCTGACGCCGTCGCTGGACGAGGAGCTCGTCTCCGCGATCGAGTCGCAGCAGCGGTTCCTGCTGCAGCACGGGTTCATCGACCAGGACTTCGACGTCCGAGCCTGGATCGACCCCGCCCCGCTCGCCGCCGCCCACGCGCTGCTCGCCGAGCAGACCCCGGTCGCCGCCTAGCCGCGCGAGCGCTCACCACCACCGATCCCCACGCGGGGCGGCCCCGCGCCGCTCCGCACCCCAAGAAGAAGGACCACCCGTGTCATCGATTCCCGGTACCGCCCGCCGGTACCTGCTCCTCCTGCTGTCCGCGTTCGCCGTCGTCGCGATCGCGGCCTGCGGCGGCTCGTCCAACGACGACGGCGCCGCCAGCACCGACGCGTCGGCAAGCTCCGGCGACGCCCCGGTGACGGTGACCGTCGGCGTGCCGCGCAACTTCGGCTACCTCAGCACGCTCTGGGCGCGCAACGTCCAGCCCGAGGGCGTCAAGGTCGAGTACACGTACTTCCCGATCTTCACCGACATGCTGACCGCGCTGAACAGCGGCAAGATCGACCTGACCGAGATCGGCAGCGTCGGCGCGATCCAGTCGTTCGCCAACGCCGGCAAGATCCGCTCGGTCGCGGTCACCGAGCCCAACGACGGAAACGTCGGGCTGATCGTGCCCAAGGACAGCCCGGCCAAGAGCTTCGCCGACCTCAAGGGCAAGAAGCTCGCCTTCCTCAAGTCGACCAACTCGTACATCTTCTTCCTGCACCAGCTGGAGAAGGCAGGCCTGGAGGAGAGCGACTTCCAGATCGTCGAGATCTCGGGTCCGGCGGCGAACAAGGCGTTCGAGTCCGGCCAGATCGACGGCTACTACACGATCGACCCGAACATGGCCGACATCATCGAGCAGACCGGCGCGCGGCTGATCGC
>JBQGEK010000123.1:0-4389 GCA_052039575.1 Patulibacter sp.
CACCGGACGACAGACCCCAACGAGGAACGACTCCAGCAAGCGACGACCGGGCGACTCCGGAAGCTGCCCGAGAGCGGCCCGGCCGCGCGCGAGGGCTGTGGCCGTCGCCTCTATGGCCTGCCCCACCTCGTCCGTCGCCACCGTCGGGTCGACGCCGGCGAGCTGGTCGGTCGCCATCCGGTTCGTGGTCATGAAGTCGAGCGTCGGTAGATCCGTTCGACGCCTGGTCGTCGGTCTCCCAGATCGTGACCGGGCGTCGGGACGGCAAGCGGTGCGTGAAGGCGACGAAGGCCAACCGCACCAAGCGCAGCTGCACCCGCTACGAGCGTCGGGGCACGGTGACCGTCGCCGGCAGATCCGGAGCCAACCGCGTGAGCTTCCGTGGCAAGGTCGGCCGACGGACACTGAAGCCGGGTCGCTACCGCGTCCAGGTCTCCGCGGCCGCGAACGGCGACCGCTCCCGGACCGCGACGACGACGTTCACGATCGCGCGCTGATCGGCGCTACTCCGCCGGCCGCGCCTGGGTGTCGTCCTCGCGGACCACGGAAGCGACCGTCAGGCCCAAGCCGTTGAGCATCGAGGCGGCCTTCTCGGTCGCCTGCCGCTCGTCGGTCGCGGTGATCGGACCGAACGGTCCGCGGGTGCCCTTCGGAGTCGTCTCGACGGTATAGATCAGCCACTGGTCGGAGCTCACCGTCCGGACTGTATCCGCTCCTCCGCGCCGTGCTGCTGACCCCGACCGCGCCCGGACACATACCGCGGTTAGCCGGCCGTTAGCGTCGCCCTGGCGCGGGCGTTCGACGGGCTCTACAGTCGCGCCGTGCTCGCGCTCCGCTCGATCGTTCCGCTCGTCACGGCAGTGCTCGTGTCGTTGTCGCTCAGCTCGGGCGTCCACGCTCAGGTCGCCGGCCAGGGCAGCCCGCTCGTCACCCCGGCCAACTACCAGTACGGGTGCGAGACCCGCTGGGCCTTTCCCGGTCCCGGGCAGACCGCATACCAGCCGATCACGATCGGTCCGTCGACCTGCACGATCTGGCAGTCCGGCACGACCACGGCCAACTCCCATCTGGTCCCGGGCACCGGCACGGTGACCACGGCCCGGGTTCGGTCGGGCCCCAACCCGGCACCGATCAGCATCGCGACGATTCGCCGCTACTTCAAGCCCAACCAGCAGAACCAGATGGAGTACGTCTGCTGCCAGGGCATCTCGACCACGCCCGTGGTCCAGCCGACGCCGAACGGCGTAACCGAGATCCCGGTCAACCTGATCGTGATGACGCAGCAGCCGGAGAACGGCCAGACCGGCTACTGGGACATCGTCGCGGTCAACGTCCACGGGCCGGGGTCGCTGCCGATGGCGGAGCTCGGCCCCCACGAGTACGCCCTCGGGAGCAACCCACCGAACGCGACCTGGCAGTACCCGATGGTGGCCCCGAACGACAGCAACATGAACACCTGGGATGCGCCGAACTTCGAGGTGCTGATGCAGTTCGACTGGTGCCCGAAGATCGCCGGCACCCGCGCAGTCGCGGCGCCGCGCGCCGGGTGTGCTTCCGCGTCGGCTGGTCCGGGGGTGACGCCGGGCCCGTCGCCCGTACCGACAACCCCGTCCCCCTCGAAGCCCAAGGCCCCCGCGGCCGTCTCCAGCGCGAAGCTCAAGATGGCCCGCAACGGCCGGGTGGCCGTCGGCATTCGTTGTCAGCAGTCCCGTCGTTGCCAAGGCGCGATCCGGTTGCGGCTCGGGAAGCGCGTGCTCGCCCGCGGCTCGATCGCGATCAAGGCCGGCGGACGGGCAACCGTGCGGATGACGGTCGCTGGCAAGGAACGCCGCCGCGTCACCCGCAAGGGCGTGAAGGTCGTCGTCGACGTCGATCTCGGCAAGGCCGGGAAGGTGACGCGAACGGTCACCCTTCGGCGGTAGCCCGCGACGCCGGTGCGGATCAGCAGGGCACCAACTCGCCGTAGGGCGGCAGCCAGGTGTAGCGGTAGCAGAGCTTGGTCGGGTTGCCGCCCCCACCGCCGCCTCCGCCACCGGCCGACGGCTTGATCAGCCGCAGCTGGGCTTCGTCGCGCGCCCGCAGCTTGTTCGGCGCCGTCGCGTTGACCCGCATCCGCGGCCGCAGGCTTGCGCTGCGGCTCAGGGTCACCCGGACGTTGATCGTGCGGCTCCGCCCGGCGGCGATCGACGCGACGCTCCGCGAGTAGCTCAGCGTCATGCCCTTGGTGCGCGGAATCGAGATACGGACGCGCCCCGTCCGCGCCTGGCCCGTGTTGCGCAGCGTCACGCGGACCGTGCGCTGCTGGCCGGGCCGCATCGACGAGGGCACGGAGCGGATCTGTGCCTCGAGCACTGGCACGCGGCGGAGCGTGAAGGGTCCGGCTTGGTCCCAGACGATCTGCGGGTTGGTCGGGTCGCTCGTGGTGGCGACGACGCAGTTGGGCGTCGGACCGCGGAAGAGCGCGTCCTTGGCCTCGAACTCCTGGGTGGCGGTGCCGCCGCCCTTCTTCGATGCGGACCGGGTCACCGGCGCGGCACCGGCGGACGGGAGCATCACGGCGTCGGCCCCGCGGGCGGTGTCGAGCGTGCCGAAGCCGATCGCCGGATAGCCGTTGCACCCCGTCGCGGTCCGCCGTCCGGCGAAGATGTTGACGTTGGCCGGGAACGATCCGTCCGGCTCGCCGCGGAAGCGGATCTGCGCGCGCAGGTCGCCGGTGCGCGGGTTGTGCGCCATCGAGACGCGCGTGATGTCGTGGCCCCCGTGGGGCGTGGCAGCGTCGTTCGCCGGGTCGCTGCCCTCCGCGATCAGGTTCGCCTGAGCGCTCGGCGTGGCGGTCAGCACCACACCGGTGGCCGCGATCAGCGCGGCGCCGGCGACGCGCCGCCGGAAGCGCGCGGCTCGCGGTGGCCGCGGCCGCAGCGAGGCAGGACGGGCGGGAACGGGGCGTCGGGGGATCACGGTTCTCTCTCTGTGGGGGAACGACGGAGAGCGCGGTCGCGGGGCGCCGATCGGAGCGGACACGACCACGGGTCTGATCAGCATACGCGGCACCGCGGGTCGGGCTCGCCGGTTCCCGGTGCGTACGGTGGCTCGGTCGCGAGGGCCCGAGTCGGTGGCGGGCTTCGCTTGGCGCCCGCGATCGTCCCGGCGGTGAGCCGATCCGTGGGATCGCCCGTGACTTCGTCTGGAATACGCCCTTTCGCGCGCAGATCACCGACGCATCTGCGTAGTCTGGAGGAGTGAACTGGACGATCGACATCCCGGCGGACTCGCTCCCCGTTCTGCCGCCCCTACCCGCGGACCTCCGTACCGCGCTCGACGAGGCGCTCGCTCGTCCGGCGTTGCAGCAGCCCTCGTGGCCGGATCCGGACTACACCACCCGGGTCCGCACGCTGCTCGAGGCGGTGCCGCCGATCACCTTGCCGGCCGAGGTCGACCGACTCCAGGCGAAGCTCGGGCAGGTCGCCCGTGGCGAGGCGTTCCTGCTCCAGGGCGGCGACTGCGCCGAGACCTTCGTCGACAACACCGAAGCACACCTGCGCGGCACGATCCGCACGTTGCTGCAGATGGCCGTCACGCTGACCTACGGCACGTCGATGCCGGTGGTCAAGGTGGCGAGGATCGCGGGCCAGTACGCCAAGCCCCGCAGCTCGGATGTCGACGCCCAGGGTCTTCCCTCCTACCGCGGCGACATGGTCAACGGGATCGAGGCCGACCCGGAGATCCGCCGTCCCGACCCGGTCCGGATGCTGCGCGCCTACGCGAACGCCTCCGCGGCGATGAACATGGTCCGGGCGATCAGCGGCTCCGGCCTGGCGGACCTGCACCACGTGCACGAGTGGAACATGGACTTCGTCGCCAACTCGCCGGCCGGCGCGCGGTACGAGCGCGTCGCCCGCGACATCGACCGCAGCCTGCGGTTCATGTCGGCGGCTGGGGTCGACGACAGCTCGCTGCGCACCGTCGAGATGTTCTCCAGCCACGAGCTGCTGGTGCTCGACTACGAGCGTGCGCTGCTGCGCCTCGAGGGCGACCGGCTCTACAACCTGTCCGCGCACCTGCAGTGGATCGGCGAGCGGACCCGGCAGATCGACGGCGCGCACGTCGCATTCGCCGGCCTGACCGCCAATCCGACCGGCGTCAAGCTCGGGCCGACGACGTCGCCCGACGACGCCCTGGCTCTGCTCGAGAAGCTCGACCCGAACAAGGTCGACGGGCGCGTCACGCTGGTCGCGCGGATGGGCAACGACAAGGTCCGCGACGTGCTGCCGACGATCGTCGAGGCGGTCCGCGATTCCGGCCACACCGTGGTCTGGCAGTGCGACCCGATGCACGGCAACACCGAGTCCTCGCCCAGCGGCCACAAGACGCGGCACTTCGATCGCGTGG
>JBQGEK010000124.1:0-3768 GCA_052039575.1 Patulibacter sp.
GGGGCGGGGCCCCCCCGCCCACCCCCCCCGTGGGGGGCCGCCCCCGCCGGCCGGCCCCCCACGATTGCGTAGCCGCGGATCCGTCGTCCGCCCGACGACGAGACGGCCGCGCTGTCGCAGCATGGAGGACATGCTGAACGACTCGATCCTGACGCCGCTGAGCGCGGCGCTCCACTGGCCCGAAGCGGTCGTCGCGGCCGTCTCGATAGCGATCGGCGGTGCGATCGTAATCGTGGCCGTCTGGCACGCGCTCGCTGTCTGGCGGACCCGCGTCGCCGCGGCGACCGCCAACGACTACCGCCGGCTCGCGGAGCAGTCGGTCGCGGCGCAGGAGCGCACCGCCACTGCGCTCGCCGCCCTGACCGCCGACCGCGACGACGCCGGGCCGGCGAACCGATGAGCGTGCGTCCGCCACGGAGCCACGCCGCTCCCGGCGGCGGCCGGCTGTCCCGGCTCGCCGACTGGGCGCGCGCCCGCCGCTGGTGGGCGATCGGGATCTGGGTCGTGCTGCTGGTGGCGGTGACGGCCGCCAGCGGGGCGATCGGCAACGACTACCGCGACGACCACACGCTGCCCGGGACGGAGTCCCAGGCAGCGGTCGATCTGCTGTCCGCGAACCAGTCGACGCGGGCGGGGGACAGCTTGCAGGTCGTGCTCCGCGCGCCGGGTGGCGTCGTCGATCCGGCGGTGCGGGAGCGCGTCGGTGCCGCGCTCGACGTGATCGGAACGCTGCCGCACGTCGCCGCGGTGGTCAGTCCGTACGACGACGCGTCGGCGGTCTCCGGCGACGGCACGGTCGCCTACGCGACGGTGGCGCTCGACGGCACCAGCGAATCGGTGCCCTCCGACGACGTGCTGACGATCGTCGATGCGGCCCAGGCGGCCGCCGGCGAGGGCCTGCAGGTCGAGGTCGGCGGCGACGCCGTGCGCGAGGCCGAGGAGGCGGGCGGCGGGGCCGCCGAGGGCGCGGGGATGCTCGCCGCGCTGGTGATCCTCTGCTTCATGTTCGGTTCGATCATCGCCGCCGGGCTGCCGCTGCTGACCGCGATCTTCGCCGTCGGCACGACGCTCGGGGTGATCGCGATCGCGTCGAACCTGGTCGAGATCGCCAGCTACACCGCGCCGGTGCTGATGCTGGTCGGGCTCGGGGTCGGGATCGATTACGCGCTGCTGATCTTCTCGCGCTACCGCAGCGAGCTGTTGCGCGGCGCCGACCGTGACCAGGCGGCGCGGACCGCGCTCGATACCGCGGGCCGCTCGGTGCTGTTGGCCGGCTGCACCGTGGTGATCGCGCTGCTCGGCCTGTTCACGCTCGGGCTCGGATCGCTGCAGGGCGTCGCGCTCGGCGTGTCGCTGACCGTGCTCGTGACGATGGCCGCATCGGTCACGCTGCTGCCCGCGCTGCTGGCGATCGCCGGTCCGCGGATCGAGCGGTCGGTGCGCCGGCGCGAGTCCCGGGCCAAGCGCGACCACGGTGACCGTTGGCGCCGCTGGGCGGACCTGGTTCAGCGCTACCCGCGCAGTGCGCTTGTCGCGGCGGTGGCGGTGCTGCTGGCGCTGGCGGTGCCCGCCACGGACATGCGGCTCGGCTTCGCCGACGCCAGCAACGACGCGCCGAGCTCGACCAGTCGCCAGGCCTACGACCTGCTCGCCGACGGGTTCGGTCCCGGCTTCAACGGGCCGCTGATCGTGGTCGCCGACGGCGCGGACGCCGGGCAGCTCGCCGCCATGCGCGACGCGGTGCGTGCCACCGACGGCGTCGCCGACGTGGTGCCGATCGACGGGGTCCCGACCGCCGCGGTCACCACGACCCTGGTGATGCCCGACGCCAAGCCGCAGGACGGCGAGACCAGCGAGCTCGTCACGCGGCTGCGCGAGCAGACGCTGCCGCCGCTGACGGCGGGCGCCGACACGCAGTTCCTGGTCGGCGGCGCGACCGCCGCGGCCGACGACTTCTCCGCCGCGGTGGCGGACCGCCTGCCGCTGTTCATCGCGGTCGTGGTCGGGCTCTCTGCCTTGCTGCTGCTGGTCGTGTTCCGCTCGGTCTGGATCCCGATCAAGGCGGCGATCCTCAACCTGCTGAGCATCGGCGCGGCGCTCGGCGTGATCACGCTGGTCTTCCAGGCGGGGCTGCTCGGCGCGCAACCGGGACCGATCGAGGCGTTCGTCCCGGTGATGATCTTCGCGATCGTCTTCGGGCTGTCGATGGACTACGAGGTCTTCCTGCTCTCGCGGATGCGCGAGGAGTGGCTGCGCAGCCGCGACCCCGACGTGGCGGTTCGCGAGGGTCTGGCGGCGACCGGTGGGGTGATCACCGCCGCGGCCGCGATCATGATCGTCGTCTTCGGCGCGTTCGTGCTCAGCCCGGACCGGATGCTGCAGCAGTTCGGCCTCGGCCTGGCTGTGGCGATCCTGATCGACGCGCTGGTGATCCGCTGCCTGGTGGTGCCGGCGGTGATGCGCCTGCTCGGCGCGCGCGCCTGGTGGCTGCCGCACGGGATCGACCGGCGGCTGCCGCACGTCGAGGTCGAGCGGCCGGACCCGGCGGCGGGGAGGCGTCCGTGACTTGAGTGGGCCAACGAGGCGGATTTTGAGTCCGCTTTCTCGGTGCGGCGTGCGGTCAGACGCCGCTCTTGCTGCCCGACCGCGCCCGCTCGAGGCTCTCCTCGAGCGCCTTGACCAGGTCCGCCGGAGCCTTCTGGGGCTTCGGCTCGGGCTCCGGTTCCGGGACGGTCACCGCGCCGGTCTTGCGCTTCTCGTCGATCAGCGCCAGCAGCCGCTTGCGGTGCTCGTCTTCGTAGTCCTCGGGGACGAAGTCGTCGGTCAACTCGCCGATCAGCGCGACCGCGTCCTCGATCGCCTGCTCGTCGGGCTCGGACTCCTCGTCGCGGGGGATCGCGGGGACGTCGTCGGCGTCGCGGATCTCGTCGGCGAAGTGCATCGTGGTCAGCGACAGCAGGCCGTCCTGCTCGCGCAGCGCGACCAGGTGCTGCTTGGACCGCATCACCACCGTGCCGATCGCGACCTTGCCGGCCTGCGCCATCACGTCGACCAGTAGCCGGTAGGCACGGGCGGGACCGGCACCCTTGCCGGTCGGCAGCAGCCAGTAGGGGTGGTTGAAGAAGACCGGGTCGATCTCGTCCAGCTCGACGAACTGCTCGATGTCGATCGTGCTCGTCGCCTCCGGAGCGGCTGCGGCCAGGTCGTCGGCGGTCAGCACGACCATCTCGCCGTCCTCGGTCTCCCAGCCCTTGGCGGTCTCCTCCCAGGCGACGCGCTTGCCGTCGGACGACGCGACGCGGCGCACCTCGATCCGCTCGCCGCCATCGCCACGGACCTGGTGGAACCGCACGTCGCGGTCACGGACCGCGGAGACCATCTCGACCGGCACGTTGACCAGGCCGAAGCTCAACGAGCCGCTCCAGAGCGGGCGCGGCATCAGGTCTTCGCCTTCGACTTCGGCGGCGCGGACTTGGCGGGCGTCGTCTTCTTGGCGGCCGGCTTCTTCTTCGTGGCGGCCGGCTTCTTCTTGGCTGCCGGTTGCTTCTTCGTCGTGGACGCGTCCGACCCGACCTTGCCCCGCGGCGTGCCGGCGCGGGACCCCGGCTGGCGCTTCTTCGGCTTGCTGCCGAGGCTGGCCTCGAGCGCCGCGACCAGGTCGTCGTCGCGCTCGGGCTTCGGTGCGGGGCGCTTGACCTCCTTGCCGGCGCGCTTCTGCTCGATCAACTCGAGCACGGCCGCGCGGTACTCGTCCTCGTGGTCCTCGGG
>JBQGEK010000125.1:0-4209 GCA_052039575.1 Patulibacter sp.
GCGGGCTGCGCGCCGGGGCGGGGCCCCCGGGCGCGGGCGACGCCCGCGCGGTCCGGTCCGAGCTGGCCGAGGAGCTCCTCGGCTGGCGCCTGCCGACCGGCGGCCGGCGCCACGTCGGCCAACGCGCCGCGGCCCTCGGGCTCGACCTCGACGGCCAGCTCCAGGTCGCCGCGATCCACGCCCGCCGGCAGCCCGCCCCGACCGGTCTTCAGCCGTCGGGCCCGGCCGCCCGTGAAGCCGGTCCGCAGATCCTCGGGCGGGTCCGGGCCGAGCTCGAGGCCCACCTGACCAGCACCGACGTCCCGTTCGTGCTGACCACCCGCGAGCTCGACCTCGTGGTGATCGCTCCCGTGCCGTTGGACCGGGTGCTGGAGGCGCCGCTGCACGAGCTGGCCTCGGCGGCTGGCCCGCTCGACGGCGGGATCGGCCGGCCGACCACGACGGTCGACGGGCTCTCCCGCAGCTACCTCGACGCCCGCTTCGCGCTCCACCAGCTGGCGGAGACGGTGCCCGACGACGGCCGCTCGCGGGTGCTCCGCCACGCCGACCTCGATCTGATCACCACGCTCGTCTGCGACGCCGATTCGACCCTGATCGCGCCGCATCGCCGGGCGCTGTTCGAGGCCCTCGGCGGCCCACCGCTGGAGGAGACGCTCCGGGCATTCCTCGAGCACCGGCTCGACGTCTCACGAACGGCGTCGGCGCTCCACCTGCACCCCAACTCGCTCCGCTACCGCCTGACCCGGATCGAGGACCGGCTCGGGCGCTCGCTTCGGGAGCCGTCGACGATCGCGGCCCTCCACGTCGCCTTCGGCTTCGGCTGGGCGTTCGACGAGGACTAACTGCGTGGGCCGCACCCGGTGCCTCGTGCCCTGCGCCCGACGGCCCTGACGACCGAGCCCTCCCGCACCGGGCGGGCGATGCGGCCGAGCAGCGCGCGGAGCTGCGGCCGCCGCGGCTGCCCTGTGCCGGACCACCATCGGCAGCGACGGGTTCGTTGCGGGACCACGCCCGGTGAGGCTCCGGCTCCGCTTTACTTGCTATGTGAATCTCACGTCACTGGTCGACACGCTTGCGCCCGGGCGGTTGCGGCTGGTCCGCGGTGTCGGGGTCGTCTCGCCCGGTCGGGTGTCGATCTGGGGCCTCGGCGAGCCGACCGACGGCACCGTCGCGCCCGGCGACATCGTGCTCGCGGTCGGCGCTGACGACCACACCACCGCCAGCACCGCCGTACGCGAGCTCGGCGAGGCAGGCGCCGGCGCGGTGGTGCTGCGGATCTCGCCCGACCACGACGACGAACTCGCGTCGACGGCCGAAGCCGCCGGCATCGATCTCGTCGGTGCAGAGCCGCACCTCACCTGGGGCCGACTTTACGAGCTGTTCGAGTCGGCAATCGCTGCCGCCCGTCACGCTGCCGACCTGCCCGGAGCCGTCGTCGGACAGGACCTCTTCGCGCTCGCCGACGCGATCGCCAGCGCGGTCGGCGGTCCGGTCACGATCGAGGACACCGCGTCGCAGGTCCTCGCGTTCTCCCGCGAAGGCCAGGACGTCGATTCGGTCCGCATCGCGACGATCCTCGGCCGCCGCGTCCCCGACCAGTGGGAGCGTCGCCTCCGGCTCCAGGCCGAGCTTGACGGGCTCCTCGCGGGCGACGCCCCGGGGACCATCGAACTGGACGGGATGGCCCCGCGGCGCGTCGCCCCGATCCGCTCGGGAGGCGTCCTGCTCGGCTCGATCTGGGTCGCCGGACCCACCGACCCGGCGACCACCGACGAGGTGCTCGAGAATGCCGTGCCCAGCGCGGCCCTGCTGCTGCTGTGCCGTCGCGCCGAGGCCGACGCCGAGCAGTCCGCCCTGTCGCAGGCGGTCCGTGCCCTGCTCACGCGCGGCACGCTCGACCCGGTCGCCCTGCCCGGACCGGGCGACGGCTTCGCGGTGCTCGCGGTCGGCGTCGACCCCGACAACGGACGCGGCGACGCCTCGCTGCACGACCACGTGCTCGGGCTGCTCGTCAACCACCTGCGCGCGTTCCGGCGCTCTGCCGCCCACACCGTCATCGACGGGCGTGGCTACCTCGTCGTGCCGACGATCGGCGAGGACGACCACCATCGCCTGCGCGGACGGCTCGACGACGGCATCGTCCGGATCACCAAGACCACCGGGCTGCGGATCCGCGCCGGACTCGGAATCCCGGTCGCGGCGCCCGATCGCGTTCCGGTCGCGCGGCGCACCGCCGACCGCACGCTCGACCGGGCGGACCGTGAAGGCTCCGTCGTCCCCTTCGAGGAGATCCGGGCCGCGGCCCTCGTCGAGGACGTCAGCACGTTCGTCGCGGCGCGAGAGACCGGCGCATCTGCCGCGCTGCAGGCCCTGCGAGCTCACGACCGCGAGAACGGCACCGACCTGACGCGCACGCTGCGCGCGACGCTCGCGTCGTTCGGCGATACCGCGCGCGCCGCCGAGCAGCTCCACGTCCACGCGAACACGGTCCGCTACCGGCTGCGACAGGCCGCCCAGATCATCGGCATCCGGCTGACCGACAGCCCGCAGCGGCTGGCGCTCGAGCTCGAGCTGCTCGCCGACGAGTCGCCCGACCGCGTGTGAGGGTCGGGCGCCGAGCCCCGGCCCGAGCGCCACGCGTCCCCACCGCGCAGCGACCCCGGACGGCTCAGGCCGGCGTGCCCGCGAGTGGGGCCTGGGGCGCAGCCGGCGTCGTCAGCGCCGGAGCGGTGCGGTTGCCGAAGCGCGCCAGCGAGAACGGGGCCAGCTCAGCGCTCACACGACCGTCGAGCACCGCCGGGGCCAGGATCTCGCCGGTCGTCGGACCGAGCGTAACGCCGAGCATCGCGTGGCCGGTCGCAACGTGCAGGCCCGGACGGCCGGGGACCGGGCCGATCGCCGGGACGCCGTCGGGCAGCATCGGGCGGAAGCCCGCCCAGCGGGTCGCCGTCGTGCCGTCCCAGGCGGTGAGCGAGCGCTTCGCCGCCGCCTCGATCGCCGCGACCCGACCGGGGTTGACCTTGCCGTTGGCGGTGCCGAGCTCCATCGTCCCGGCCAGCCGCAGTGCGCCGTCGAACGACGAGACCGCGACCCGGTCCTCGAGCAGGTAGAGCGTGCCCTTCGGGGCGACGGCCGGATTGGCCACGGTCACCGAGTAGCCCTTGCCGCCCTCCATCGGCAGGTCGACGCCGAGCGGCGCCAGCAGCTCAGCCGACTGCCAGCCGGTCGCGACGACGACGCGCGGCGTGCGCAGCGTCTCGCCGGTGCTGGTCTCGACCCGCCAGCCGTCGCCGTCGGGAACGACGCGCGTGACCGCCACGCCGGAGCGCAGGTCGGCCCGCCCCTCGAGGTGCGCGACGATTCCGCCGGTCACCGTCTCCGGCCGGACGTGACGCTCGTCCTTCGCCCAGACGCCCGCGGCGACCGCCGGGCCCAGCGCGGGCTCGTGAGCGCGGACCTCGGCCTGCGTCATCTCCTGGATCTCACCGCGGTAGCCGAGCGCCTGCGCCTCGCGCAGCACCTCGACCTCGTGCCGGACGGCCTTGACCGAACGACCGACGAAGAGCAGCCCCGCGGAGTGCATCTCCATCTCGACGCCGTCCGCGGCCAGGCGGTCGTAGTCGTCGAGCACCCGGGTGCCGAGTCCGGCCAGCGCGGCCATCCCGGCTCCGTAGCGGTTGGGCTTGGTGCTGCGCCAGAACTGCCACGACCAGCGCACGAAGCTCAGCCGCGGGACCGGTCGGACCAGCAGCGGGCTGCGCGGGTTGGGCATCCACCGCACCGCCTGGGCCATCACGCCGGGCGCGGGCACCGGGTTGGCCAGGCCGGGCGAGATCCACCCGGCGTTGCCCTCCGACGCTCCGCGACCCCAGTCGCCCGCTTCGAGCACCGTCACGTCGGCGCCGCGGCGCTCCAGCGACGCCGCAACGCTCAGGCCGACGACCCCTCCACCGATCACCACGACGTCCATGCAGCGAAGGTACGCCGCGATCCGGGGCCGGTGGTCGTGCCGAACGACCGGATCGGCCGGTCGACGTTGGTGCGCACCCCTACGGGCGCCGCGCGCGGCGGGCGCGGCGGAGCGCGGCGCCCAACGGCTCAGCCCTGCGGAAGCGCGACGATCGCGTCGACTTCGACACGCACGCCGAGCGGCAGCGCCGCGACGCCGATCGCGGCGCGGGCCGGCGGGTCCTGGTCGAAGAACGTCGC
>JBQGEK010000126.1:0-3624 GCA_052039575.1 Patulibacter sp.
GCGGGTCGTGCGGCCGCTCGACCGGAGGACGCCGCTTCCCGCGGCGCCCCGGGTCGGGTGAGGGCTTTCGGCGCGGCACGCCCGTCACGCTAGCGCGACAGAGACCGGTGGCGGCGCTCCGACTCCAGTAGCGGTCGGGCCTTGGGTTCCGGCTCACCGAGGCATGGGGATGGGGCGTGCGCAGGAACAGGTCTGGTGCGAGGCCGAGCGGCTCCGAGGTTCGTGGCTGTCGGGGTCCTCCACTGCTGCGTCGCCGTCGCCGCGCTACCCCACGGAACGCGAGGCGACCGGCGGTACCGTCACCGCGCTCGCGCGACGGCGGTGCCCGTCGTCGTCCGCCATGTCGTTCAGCACGTGTCGCATCGCCCAATCTATCCGCGTGAGCGCCAGTACCGCCGCGGTCTCCGGCGAGTTGGAGCGAGACGGGAACCGATCGAGCGTCCAGAAGACCGACGGCTGCTCGGGGGCGGCATCGTCGGTGTCCCGGAGCCCGCCGAGCGACCGGCGCGCTCGCGTGGCCGACGCGCGGGTCTCACGGATCGCGTCGTCGAGCGCGCGTCGCACGTCGTCGGCCAGCGGGCGTGGACCGGATCGCCGGGCGACAGCGGATTGGGCCAAGCGCGCGGCGGATCGCGTGGCGATGGACATGAGGTGCAGCGCCGACGTCTGCCGGTCGTGTCGACCGAACAGGAAGGCCGTGGACATCCCCGCAATGTCGTGGTTCACGTCGGCCTGCGCGGCATCGAGGGCGCGGACGGTCGCGAACACGTCGCGGCTCTGCTCCCGGGCGTCGAAGGCCGACGAGACGGAGGCAAGCAGCCGGTCGAGCGCGTCGAAGTAGGAGTTGACCGTGGCCATCAGCGTCGGATGCGAGTTGGACGAGAGGATCAGGTAGGCGCACAGCACGCCGATCACCGCCCCGGTGACCGTCTCGGCGAGGCGCAGCTCCAGGATGCGGTGGTCCAGTACGCCCAGCATGCTGTAGATCGTCACGATCAGGATCGACATGAAGAACGCCGAGTACACGTAGTTGACGGGCCCGAAGTAGAGCATCCCGAAGACGCTGAGCACGAAGACCACGATCAGGACGTCGCTGTGATGGTTGGCGAGCAGGACGGCGCCGACGCCGACGCCGATCCCCGCGGCCGTTCCGACCACCCGCCGGTAGGCGCGGGTCAGGATGCCGCTCCGCGTGGTCGTGCCGACAAAGATCACGAAGGCCGTCAGCACCGCCCAGTACCAGCGGGTCGCGGAGATCGCCTCGCCCGCGACCGTCGCGATCGAGGCGGCGATCATCGCCTGGATGGCCATCCGGCTGGTGGGGTCCCACTGGTTCCATGGCGTGGAGCGCCACGGGCGACGGGGACGCGGTCGCCGTGCGCGGTTCCGCGCCGGTGGGGCGGCAGAAGCCCTCGGTGCGGAGGCAATCGACTCGAGGACGTTGCCGTACGAGAGCGGGATCTCGCGCAGCTGAGCGTGGGCGATCGTGCTCTCGGCCAGCAGCTCGACCGCGGTGCTGATGCCGTGCGCACCGTCGTCGCGTGCGAGGGCGCGCTCGGCCCACGCCCGCGAGTCGGCGATCGGGGTGGCGCTCGCTCCGACGTGGAGGACGACGCGAAGGTGCGTGTACGCGCGCGCCGGGGCGGAGTGCGCACGTTGCTCCGTCGACGCGGTGATGCTGGCCAGCGCGTAGCAGGACTCTTCGGTGTCGGCCCGAGCGCCGAGGACGCGCGTCTCCAGCGTCTGCTCGTCGCACGCGGCGTGGAGGTCCGTGCGGAAGCGCTGCTGCCACTCCGTGATCGCCCGACCGACATCGTCGATCCGGGCGAGGCGCAGACGCAGCGTGCGGGGGTGATCGGCCCGGAACGCCGCTTCGAGGGCCGACGCCGAAGCGGCCCGCAGCTCGTCGAGGAGCAGGGCGAGCTCGTGCCCGGGACGTCGGAGGAGCAGGAAGGATCGGGCAACCAGCTGCGTGGTGACTGCTCCGAGCGCCACGAGGCCGTAGGCCGGCAGCTCCTCGATGGTCGGCTTCATGAACAGCGTGAAGAAGTAGGCGAGGAACCCCAGGGTGGCCATGGCGGCGGGACGAGGCCCGAATCGGCGCAGCCACGTGGCGAACCCGGTGAGCAGGATGAAGACGGCGATGACGGCCGGCCGCCACGGGGTCAGCACGATCGCGACCGAGAGCGCGAGGACGACCGACGGCAGGAGCAGCGCGGCCGTGGTTACCCGGTCGGCCGGCGTCCGGTCCTTGACCGCGGTGCCCGCCTGCACCGATAGGAGGACCGACATCGCCAGCAGCGCGGGATGCGCATCGAGCAGATGCACGATCGCTAGCGTGAGCACCGCGCTCCCGAGGACGCCGGCGGAAACGGCGGTGGCGACCGCGAGTCGCGCCCGCCCGGGATCCCGGGCCGCGACCGCCTGGGCGAAGCGGGTACGAACGCTCACGGCCGGACGACCCGGTTCGACGTCCTACGACGCGTCGGCCCTTGCTGCGTCGATCAGCTGCTCCTCCCTCGCGAGGGTGAGGAAGTCGAGCCTGCCGCTGTCCGTGAACTTGTCGCTGACCTCGCCGGCGATCCCGTTCTCGACGGCCAGATCGTTGACGAGATCGAGCTTCAGCTCGCGCGTTCCGGCGGTGAAGTCGATCTCGTCGAGGTCGACCCAGACGACGTTGGGCCGGATCGTGGACTCGAAGACGTAACGCCTGTTGGTCAGGTCGGCGACGGTCTGCCACAGCGTCTGGGACGCGTCGGGCTTCCCGGGGTCCGGGACCCGGAACGGCTGCGCGGCGTTGCGGATCACGCTGAACATGGCCGCGATCGCCTGCAGCTGCGTCGGCGGCTGCTCCAGGCGGCTCACGTAGTACGACGCACGGGCAAATCGGTCGCTCGCCAGCGTCGACCCGGGGAGCGGTTGGTCGCCCCCAAGACCACGGATGGTCTTGGCCAGCTCGAGCTGCTGGTCGTACGTGGGGGAATTCGTCATCACCCGGTAATCGCGGCTGTGGTACACCTGTGGGGTCCCATCGCGGTACTCGATGATGCACGAATCGCCCGAGGCGTCATCGAGTGCGAGGTGGATCGCCGGAGGCTTCCCACCCGTGGGGTCCACCATCTGGATGACCTGCACGTTCGTCTCCTCGACCCAGGCGACGGCTTCTGCGACGGTCGAGAAGTTATCGAGGAAGTACTGCATCCAGATTGCCTGGCTGAGCTGCGTACGGCCCGCGTCGGGCGTGCCGTAGTCCGACTCGGCGAGCCACAGCACGTGACCGGCCAGCCCGGCCTCGTTCAGGCCGTCGACGGTGATCATGTCGAACGCGGTGGCCACGACGCTGCCGTACGCGGACGTCCAGGTCAGCGTTCCGTGGACGCCGTCGTCGCGGGAGATGCCCCGTGGCTGCGTCCACAGGTTCGTCATCAGGTCCTCATGGAAATCCATGTTGCGGCCGACGATGACCGATCCGTTTGCGTCTGGCCATACCACTCGTGTGCACATTGCGTTCCCCTTCGCGTCGGGCTCCCCGAAAAACCGTGGGTTCTGGAGTCCACACAGGACCGAACCGGGTCCCTGGTTTCGCACCGTACAGCAGTGGTTGAACGAGCTGGGATCGAACGG
>JBQGEK010000127.1:0-19290 GCA_052039575.1 Patulibacter sp.
CCGCCCCCGGGGGTGGGGGGGTTTGGGGGGCCCTGCGCTCCCCGCCCCCGCGGGGCCCGCCGGGGGGGGCCGGGCCCGAGGCTTGCGCGGACCGGTCCGCGCAGGGACGTCAGCTGATCGCCCCGGCGCTCGCCAGCACCAGCACGCCGATGCCGAGAATCACCCGGTAGCCGGTGAAGATCGCGACCGTGTGGCTGGTCAACCACTTGAGCATCCACGCGATCGACGCGTAGCCGACGATGAACGCCGCGATCGTGCCGAGGATCGTCCCGACGATCGGCAGGCTGTCGTCGCCGATCTTGCGCAGCTCGAACAGCCCCGACATCACGACGGCCGGGACCGACAGCAGGAACGAGTAGCGGGCCGCCGCCGCGCGGTCGAAGCCGAGCGCCATGCCGGCGGTCATCGTGGCGCCCGAGCGCGAGACGCCCGGAATCAGCGCCAGCGCCTGGGCGAAGCCGATGATGATGCCGTCGCGAATCGTGATGTTGTCGACCTGGCGGTCATGGCGGCCGAGCTTGTCGGCGACCAGCAACAGGATGCCGAGCACGATCAGCGTGCTGCCGATCAGGTAGAGGTTGCGCGCCTCGGTCTCGATCTGGTCCTTGAACGTGAACCCGAGGATCGCGATCGGGATCGAACCGAGCACGATGTACCAGCCCATCCGGTACTCGAGCGTCTTGCGCTTGCCCTGGTTGCCCAGGCCCGTAAGCCAGCCCGTGGCGATCGACCAGAGGTCCTTGCGGAAGTACAGGAGGACGGCGAGCATCGTGCCGATCTGGACGACCGCCGTGAACGCGACGCCCGGGTCCTCCCAGCCGAGGAACGCCGGAACGATCCGCAGGTGGCCCGATGACGAGACGGGCAGGAACTCCGTGAGCCCCTGCACGATCCCCAGAACGATCGCCTGAATAGAGTCCATCGGACGGGAACAGTACTCGGCGGATGGTCCGCGACGTGTGCGGTGCTTCGCGGACCGCCGCCGGCGCTACGGCGCGGCGATCGGCCCCAGTCGCGGCGACAGGCCGTGGGTCGAGAACGCACCGAACCGGCTGAACCGCGGGTGGTCCGGCCCGTGGAAGTCGGCCGAGCCCGTCGTCAGCAGGCCGCGCTCGACCGCGGCGTCGTGCAGCAGCCGGGTCTGGTCGGCGTCGAACGTCGCGTAGTACGCCTCGACGCCGTCGAGCCCGAGCGCCACGAACCGGTCGAGCAGCTCGACCACGCGCCCGGGGTCGTCGACGTCCCAGAACGGGTGCGCCCAGATCGCCACCCCGCCCGCGCGGTGCAGCACGTCGATCGCCTCGGCGACGGTCGGCGTGGTCCGCGGCAGGAACGCCGGGGTGCCGGGGATCAGGTAGGCGACCAGCAGGTCGCTGGACGTCTCCAGGCCCTCGGCGGCCAGTCGCGCGGCGTTGTCCGGGTGGTCGAAGACCGCCGCCGCCAGGTGCGGCCGGCCGATCGAGCGGTCCTCGGTGGCACGTCGGTCGATCTCGCGACCGTCGACCGCCCAGCCGCACGACCGCAGCGCGTCGAGCATCCGCCGCGAGCGCGCGGCCCGGTCGGCTCGCCAGTCGGCCAGCGCCGCGGTCAGGTCCGGATGGTGGTGGTCGACCGCGTAGCCGCAGACGTGGAGGTCCTCGCGATCCTCGTCGAGCGCCGAGACCTCGAGGCCGGGCACCACCCGGATCCCCGGCAGCTCCGCCGCGGCAGCGAGCGCCTCGTCGACGCCAGCGACGCTGTCGTGGTCGGTCAGCGCCAGCAGCTCGATCCCGGCGGCGTGGGCGGCACGCACGACCGCAGCCGGCGCGAGCGCACCGTCGCTGGCGAGCGAGTGCGACTGGAGATCGAAGACGGGCGACATGCGGCGGAAGCGGACTGATCGCACGGGTCCGCGCGATCGGGGAACCGTAGTGGAACGACGGACGCCCCGCGCGGGCGGGGCGTCGCCGGCGGCCGGGCCCGGTGGCCGGCCAGTGCGGGCTCCGTCGCGCGACGGAGCCCGACCATCGTCAGTCCCGGTCCGGGCGGACCACGTTGTAGATCAGCGCGCCGGCGGCACCGCCGACGAACGGGCCGACGAGGAAGATCCAGAAGTTGTTCCAGTCGCCGGTGACCAGGTCGGGGCCGAACGTCCGGGCCGGGTTGAGCGACGTGCCGGTCGTGGTGATCGCGACCAGGTGGGCCGCGGCCAGCGTCAGGCCGATCGCCAGCGCGGCGATCCCGGGCGTCGCCCGCTTGTCGGTCGCCACCGAGACGATCACGAACAGGAAGACCGCGGTCAGCACGCCCTCGAGCAGCAGCGCGGAGCCGTTCGAGACGCCCTCCGCGACGGCGTTGTTGCCGAGCTGCTCGGCGCCGGTGTAGATCCCCTTCAGGGTCAGCGCGGCGAGCGTCGCGCCGATCAGGTGGGCGACGATGTAGGGCGGCAGGTCGTCGGCCTTGAAGAGGCCGATCACGGTCAGCGCGACGCTGACGGCGGGGTTCAGGTGGCCGCCGCTGATGTGGCCGACGGCGTAGATCGCGCCGGCGATGCCGAAGCCGAAGCCGAGCGCGGTGCCGACGATGCCGGCGACGTTGCTCTCGCCGAAGTTGAGGCCGGTGCCGGCCAGCTGGTTGACGTAGTCGGCGCCCGGGACGAGCGCGACGGCCGCGCCGCAGCCGATCAGGACGAGGATGAAGGTGCCGATCGCCTCGGCGATCGCCCGCTTGACGAGCGTTGGCTCGGTGGGGGTGACGGGATCTACGGTGCTCATGGGGGCTCCATTCCAGGGGCGTGGAAGGTCCCGGGCGTCTGCCCGGAATCGGTTCAGGTGACGACATGGCCCCGTTACCACGCTGCGCTGTACACCCCTGCGAGTTGCAAGAGTGCTTGCACCGTCCACCGATTCCGTTCACGTCCCGCGATCGCGCCGGCCGGCGCGGAGGTCGGGTGTCGCGCTCAGCCGTCGCGCTCGGCGGAGCTGATCACGTCCGCCAGCGCCGTCGTCAGGCGGGCGTGGAGCGCCGGTACGCGGACGGTCACGCGGACGTGGCGGTCGTCGAGACCGACGACGCTCGAGCACGGGCGGACCGCGATCCCGTGGCGGTGCAGCCCCGCGACCGGGTCGACGCCGTCGGGGACACGGGCGAGCACGAAGTTCGTCGCGCTCGGCCAGACCTGGACCCCCGCGAGCTGCTGCAGCCGCGCGGTCAGGTCCGCGCGGTGGGCCTCGGTCCGGGCGGCGATCCGTGCGCAGGCGTCCGGACGTTCGGCGTAGGCACGCAGCAGCTCGAGCGCCGGGGTCGAGCAGGTCCACGGCGGGCCGGCGTCGCGGATCCGGGCGACGACGTCGGGCGACCCGACCAGGTAGCCGCAGCGCACGCCGGGGACCGACAGCGTCTTGGTCAGGCTGCGCAGGACCACCAGCTCGCCGGGGCCGTCGTCGGCGTCGCGGTGGTCGGCGAGCGCATCGACGCCGAGCGTGAAGTCCGCGAACGCCTCGTCGACCAGCACGGTCCGGCCCGGGCGGCGCAGCCGCAAGATCGACTCGCGGGGGTCGAGCGTGCCCGTCGGGTTCTCCGGTCGACCGACGACCACCAGGTCGCACTGCTCGGGCACGGCGCCGGGATCGAGTGCCCACTGGGTCTTCGCGGTGCGCGGGACGTGGGTGATCTGGGCGCCGACGGCGCGCAGCGCCGCCTCGGACTCGGTGAACCCCGGCACGACGACCGCGGCGTGACGGGGGCGCAGGGCGAGCGCGAGCCGCCAGAAGCCCTCGGCCGCACCGCCGAGCGGCAGCACGCCCTGCGGGTCGCGGCCGTGGAGCTCGGCGATCGCTGCCGCGGCCGGACGGTCGTCCGGGTACGGGTTGAGCGCCGCGATCCCGCTCTGCAGCGCCTGACGCGCCCAGCCGGGAGGGTCGCCGTCGACGACGTTGACCGCGAAGTCGAGCATCCCCTCCGGGACCATCCGGTCACCGTGAGCCCGGCGAGCGGGCGGCCCGTCCCCGTCCCCGTGCTCGTCGGCGTCGAGCTCCGGCAGCGGCTGCTCGCCGGGGGCGTCCGGGGCATCGGTCGGTGGATCCGGGGTCGGCACGGTCGGGAGCGGTTCGGGGGCCGCGACGACCGCGACGTCGGGCGCGATCTTCTCGCTCGCGCCGGACGGAGAGGGCCCCGACCCGTCGGCCGGCTCGTCGGGCGTGGTGCCCTCGTCCAGCTCGATCGCGCGGCCGGCGACGACCAGCACCACGCGATCGGCACGCGCGGCGAGCGCCTGGTGGGCGCTGCCCAGCAGGTCGACCCAGCGTCGGGTCCCGCGGTCGCCCGCGACCGGGGCCATCCCGGCCTCTTCGCCGACGACGATCGTCAGCCCGTCGCGCGCGGCGGCAGCGTCGGCCAGCGCGGTCGCGGCCTGCTCGGCGCTGGCGAGCACCGAGGCCCCGTCGATCCCGTGGGCCGGGTCGTCGCCGAGGCCGTCGTCGTCGAGCAGCCCGGCGGCATGCAGGACGCCCGCCAGCCACGCGCCGAGACCGTCGACCAGCACGGTCGCGTCCCCGGCGTCCTCGAGCACCCGGTCCAGATCGGGTCGAGCGCCTGCCTCGACGGTCTCCCACGCGGCGGGGCGGCGCGAGCGGTGGGCGGCGATCCGCTCGCTGTCGCCGTCCGGCCCGCTCGGCGCCGTGGCGACGTAGCGGATCGCGCCGTCACGGTCAGCGGCCAGCCGCTCGGCCCACGCGCTCTTGCCCGAGCGCGTGCCGCCGAGGACGAGGACCAGCCGATGATCGGGACGCTGCATCGGCTGCATCCTGACGGGTCGCCCGGCCACCACGGGTTCACGGCCCCGCGAGCGGCGAGACCATAACCTGTGCTCCGTGAGCTCCCCGGACCCGCAGACCCCGCGCCGGCGCCGTCACGCGCAACAGCTGTTCGAGCTGCCGGCAGACGCGACCGAGGTGCTGCTGGTCCGCCACGGCGCGTCGGCCGCCGCCTACGAGGGCGAGCCGTTCGCGCTCAACCACGAGGGGCACGGCGACCCGCCGCTCTCCGACGAGGGGCAGGAGCAGGCCGAGCTGGTCGGGATCCGGCTGGCCTCGCAACCGGTCGCGCAGCTCTACGTGACGACCCTGCAGCGGACCCACCAGACCGCGGCGCCGTTCGCCGCACGCAGCGGTCTGCAGCCGGTCGAGGTCTCCGACCTGCGCGAGATCCACCTCGGCGAGTGGGAAGCCGGCGAGTACCGGGCGCGGATCGCCGCCGCCGACCCGCTGGCGATCCGGGCCTTCACGGAGCAGCGCTGGGAGATCATCCCCGGAGCGGAGAGCAACGAGGCGTTCGGCGAGCGGGTCCGGCGCGGATTCGACCGGGTGATCGCGGACGCCGGCCCGGGGGTCTCGGTGGTCGCGGTGGTCCACGGCGGTGTGATCGCCGAGCTCTGCCGCCAGGCGACGAACAGTGAGCCGTTCGCGTTCCTCGGTGCGGACAACACCTCGATCAGCCGGCTGGTCGTGTTCGGCGACGGACGCCTGCGGTTGCGGACCTACAACGACACCACGCACCTGGACCCGATCCGCGCGCGCAAGGCGCACGAGCCGATCGTCTGATCCCGGCGGCCCGGAGTCCTTCGGCGCCGGACTCGCGTCCGGATCATCGGGCCGCGGGGTCCGGGTCGACGGCGGTCGCGGCCGCTTCGGGCAGCGGGACCTCCTCCGACCACGGCAGCGACGGACGTCGGGCGTACCACGCGCAGGCGGCCGTGCCGATCACCGCGATCACGAGCGACGGCAGCAGCGCGTGCTGGGTCTGGACGGCCAGCTCGGAGCTGCCCGCTGCCGCGTCGACCCGGTTGAGCAGGACCCCGACGGCGATCGCGCCGATCACCGCGCCGGAGAAGCCGCCGCAGTTGGCGAGCGCGGCGGCGCTGGCGCTGGCGACCGGGGGCGCCTCGCGACGGGCGATCTCGAACGCGTACATCGTGCCGGCCGCGGCGACGCCGCTGAGCACCAGCGCGGCGGCGAGCACCGGTCGCGGAGCGGTGCCGCCGGGCCAGAGCGTCAGCGATCCCCACGCGACGACGTTGGCGAGCGGACAGAGCACCGACGCCCAGCGCAGCCGCAGCGCATGGGCACCGACGACCAGGCCGAGGATCGGCCCGCTGATCAGGAATCCGAGCGCGCTCAGCAGCAGGAAGCCCGACGCGGCCTCGCGGTCCATCCCCTGGGTGTTCTCCATGAACGGGACGCCCCAGACCGCGGTGGCGAGCAGGAACGGCGCCAGCGTCGCCTGGTGGACGAAGAACCCGTGCCGGGTGCCGGGACGTCGCCAGGCCGCGGCGAGCGTGCGGCGGATCGAGTCGTGGGACCCGGCCGTCGGCGCGGGCACGTTCGGTGGGCGGTCGCGGACCAGGGTCAGCGGCATCGCGACCAGGGCTGCCGTGACGCCGCCGATCAGCAGGAACGTCGGCGCCCAACCGAGATGCCGGAGGCTCAGCTCGAGCGGGACGGTGGAGACGATCTGGCCGAGCGCGCCGGCGAACCCGGTCAGCGCCACCATCACCGTCTGCATCCGCTGCGGGAACCAGGCGTGGACGAGCCGCAGGACGTTGAGGAAGGTCAGCGCGTCGCCGATCCCGACCAGACCGCGGCCGAGCAGGCCGACCGGCAGCGTGGTCGCGAACGCGAACAGCAGCTCGCCGGCGGCCATCAGCGCCAGGCCGAGCGCCAGGGTGCGGCGGGGGCCGACTCGGTCGGCGAGCAGCCCCGCCGGGATCTGCATCACCAGATAGAGCAGCAGCTGGAGCGCGGTGAACGCCGCCAGCGAGCCGACGGGGATGTCGAAGCGGGCGGCGGCGTCGGTGCCGGCGACGCCGAGCGCCATCCGGTGGAGCATCGCGACCAGGTACGCCGAAGCGGCGATCCCCCAGATCGCCCACGCCCGTCCGGACGCTCGCCCAATCCGTCGATGGTCAACTGTTGACAACGACCGGGATCCTACGGCCTGGGCCCCGCCGGTGGGGTCTGCTCAGGCCAGCGTCCAGGGAGTCGCGACGATCGGCTCGTCTGCCACGAGCCGCTCACGGAGCTCGTCGGGACCGCTGCGCAGCACCCCGGGCCCCCAGAGCACCGCGGGGACGGGATCCGCGATGTGGCGACCGCTGCGCGGATCGGTGCCGTGGTCGGGGCAGACCGCGAGCAGCGAGCCGAGGTCCATCGCGACGCCGGCGAGCGGGGCCAGCAGGTCCCGGTCGATCCGCTGCGCCTCGAGCTGCTTGGCCTGCGGGTCGTGGTCGTGTGCCGCCTCGTCGGGGCTGCCCACGTGCACGATCACGGTCGGCACGCCGTCCCGCATCAGCGCCGCGGCCGCACGTGCCTTGCCCGCGATGTCCGTCCCCGGGCGTCCGGTGGCGCCACTCGGATGCACGGTCTGGGCGCCCATCAGGCGGGCGATCCCGGACGCGGTGCTGCGCGGGGCACAGACCACGACGGTTCGCTCGTCGAGGATCGGCGGCGGGACCTCGCCGTCCGGCCAGCTCTTCAGGTACGGCTGGTCGTCCGGGTCGTCGGCGCCGTCCAGCGTCGCGGCGTCCGGCAGCCGGGGCAGATCGTGGCCGACCGCGAGCAGGCGGTGGCCGGTCAGCCGGTGGACCGTGTGCCGCGGATTGCTGGCGGTCACCAGCGCGTGGGCGGGGGCGGCCAGCTCCGGCCACGGCCGGCCGTCGGCGTGGCGTACGTCGACGCGGTGAACGGCGCACGTGGCCCGACTCCCGACGCCGGCGGCGACATCGATCCCGTGGGCGGCGGCCTCGATCCGCCCCCGCGAGACCGGCCCGGACGGCGTCCAGCCGAACAGCACCGTCAACCCCGTCTCGCTGCCGGGATGGAGGCCGTAGGGAGTCACCTCGACCCGTCGCGCCGCGCCGCGTCGGGCGAGCGCATCGAGCGCCAACGGCCGGATCACGTCGAGCGTGGTCCGCGTGCGGTCGGACGGTCCCGGACGCTCGGCCAGGCCGTCGGGGATCACGAGCACGCGGGGCGTCTCCCTCACCGGCACACGCGGCTCCCGATCGTCGGCAGCGACGGTCTCCATCGGCGACCCATCAACACGCCACCCACGGTAGCGAAGGACCGCCGAGCAGCGACTATCCTGCGGCGATGATCGACGCCGCACACGCCACGACGCCCGGCCGTCCGCAGATCGACGTGACGATCCGCGGGGTACCGCTCGCCGAGGCTGGGGCCTGGGCCGCGCGCGCCGAGGCACTCGGCGTCGACGGCGTCTTCGCGACGGAGACCAACAACGACCCGTTCCTGCCGCTGGCGCTCGCCGCCGGGACCACGTCGCAGGTGCGACTCGGCACCGGGATCGCGGTGGCGTTTCCCCGGAGCGTGATGCAGACCGCCTATACCTCGTGGGACCTGCAGGCGCTGACCGGCGGGCGGTTCGTGCTCGGCCTCGGCACCCAGGTCCGTGCACACGTCAAGCGGCGGTACGGAGCGGAGTGGTCGGAGCCGGCGGCGCGGATGCGCGAGCAGGTGCTGGCGTTGCGGGCGATCTGGTCGGCGTGGGAGACGGGCGAGCCGCTCGACTTCCGGGGGCGCTTCACCACGCACACGTTGATGCCGCCGGCGTTCCGCCCGCGGCCCCAACCGCACGGGGCGCCGCCGGTCTGGCTGGCTGGCGTCCGCGAGCGGATGCTCGAGGTCGCCGGCGAGGTCGCGGACGGGGTGCTGGTCCATCCGCTGCAGACCGAGCGGTACGTACGCGAGCTGATCCGCCCGGCCCTCGACCGTGGATCGGAGCGGGCCGGGCGTCCGGCTGGCTCGTGCGCGATCGCGGTCGCGCAGCTGGTCGCGCCCGACGAGCAGCAGCGGGAGGAGGGCCGCAAGCGCGTCGCGTTCTACGCCTCGACGCCCGGCTACCGCGGGGTGCTCGACCTTCACGGCTGGGGTGCGCTCGGGGAGCGGCTGCACGGGATGTCGCTCGACGGAGCCTGGGACCGGATGGCCGCGGAGGTGCCCGACGAGGTGCTCGACGCGATCGTCGCGTCGGGCGATCCGGACCGGATCGCCGCCGCGGTGCGCGAGCGGACCGCGGGCGTCGCCGAGCGGGTCAACGTCAGCGCGCCGGAGCGGGCGGACCTGGACGCGGTCGCCGACGTGGTGTCGGTGCTGGCCGCCGGCTGATTCGGCCGCGGGACGGTCAGCCGGCGGCGAGCGCCGGGGCTGCGCGGCGACGCGGGCCGCCCGCGCCGACGGCGACGGCGATCAGCGTCAGGCCGACGCCGAGCATCATCGCGGCGCTGACGCCGCCGGCCCCGGGCGCCACGAAGTCGAGCGCGAGCGCCCCGAGCGACTGTCCCGCGACCAGCGCGAGCATCAGGCGGAGGACGCCGATCCGCGGCACGATCCGCGCGATCACCACGGCGATCGACGCGGCGATCAGGCCACCGAGCCACTGCACCGGGTGCGCGGCGAACCAGCCGTTCGGGGCGATCCCGCCGGTCACGACGAGCGCGACGAAGGCGAGGGCCACCGCGCCGACGACGAAATTGATCACGCCGGCGGCGACCGGCTCGCCGGTGCTGCGAGCGAGGTGCCCGAGCGCTGCCTGCTGGACCGCGGCCAGCGCTCCGCCGAGCACCACGAGCAGCAGCAGCAGCGGCTGCGGGTCGACCGGAGCGCCGAACGCGCCGATCGAGACGGCGACGAGGGCGAGCAGCGCGCCGGTCACGCGGGCGGCGGTCAGCGGCTGCCGACCGGCCGGGCTGATCCCGAAGTGGTCGACGACGAGACTGCCGATCGTCTGGCCGCAGACCAGCGCCACGGTCAGCAGCGCGACGCCGAGTCGCGGCGCGGCGAACGCGGCGAGCAGCACGATGTAGGCCCCGGTGAGGCCGATGAACCAGTGCCAGCGGCGGTGCACCGGCCGCTCGCGGAGGCCGGCGACGGCGCGACGGCGGGTGCCGGTCAGCGCGCCGAAGACGATCAGCGTGAGCAGCGCGACAGTGGTGTTCGCCGCAGCGGCGAGCTCGAACGATCCGAGGCTCTGGCTCAACCGTCCGTTGAGGAAGATCTGCAGCGAGATGCCCGCCCCACCGGCGACCGCGACCAGCAGCAACAGCGTCGTGCGGGGCGATGCGGTCGGCGGAACATTGGATGGGGCAAGCACTTCAGGGCACTCTTGCGGTCCCGCGCTGCACCGAGTGTGAGCTTCCACCCCTAGCCGTGTGAGATCGCTCCGATCACTCGGCGTGCCCACGCGCCCCGGCCTGGCGGCGGGCCCACTCGACGGCGGCGAACAGGCTCGCCTCCTCGAACACGCCACGGTGGCGACGGCCGTTGACGAAGAACGTCGGCGTCCCCGAGACGCCACTCGCGTCGGCGCCCTCGACGTCGTCGAGCACCCGGGTCTCGAACGAGCGCAGGCTGAGGTCGGTCGAGAACCGGTCGACGTCCAGCCCCAGCGCCTCGGCGTGCTCGACCAGGTCCCGGGGGTCCAGGCGGTCCTGATGAGCGAACAGCCAGTCGTGCATCTCCCAGTACGCGCCCTGGGCGCCTGCCGCCTCGGCGGCCTCGGCCGCCAGCTCCGCGTGGGGGTGGACGTCGGACAGCGGCAGGTGCCGGAAGACGAAGCGGACGCCTTCCGGGGCGTGCCTCTCGGCGTCGAGCAACGCCCGTACCGTCCGCTCGGCGCGACCGCAGTAGGGGCACTCGAAGTCGCCGTACTCGACGATCGTCACCGTCGCGTTCGGATCACCACGGATGTGGTCGCGCGCGGGGTCGACGTCGTCGGTCAGGTCGACGATCGCCTCGGCGACCTGACCGAGCTGGCGAGCGCGAACGTGCTCGGGAAGCAACCGGATCGCGCGGAAGATCAGCCAGGCGACCAGCGACGAGATCACCGCCGAGGCAAGGATCCCGAGCTTCGCCTCGTCGAGCTGCTCGCGCGGGAACGCCAGGTTGGCGATCAGCAGCGACACGGTGAACCCCATGCCGGCGGTTGCGCCCGCGCCGGCGAGCACCGGCCAGGTCACGGTCGGCCGGCGACCTCCGAGCACGGGCCAGGTGCCGAACCACGACGCGAAGAGGATCCCCGCTGGCTTGCCGACCACGAAGGCGAGCACGATCCCGATGGTGATCGGCGACCGCGCGGCATCACGGAGGATCTCGGCGTTCACCGGGATCCCGGCGTTGGCGAGCGCGAACAGCGGCACGATCACGAACGTCGTCCACGGGTGAAGCAGGAACTGCAGGCGCTGGTTGAGCGAGATCGCGGAGCGGAAGCTGCGCTGGGCGTGGAACGCCAGCTCGGGCGTCGGCTGCTCGCGGAACGAGCGCGCGACGTCGGTCGCCCGCTCCAGATCGTTGCGCGAGGGCGGGTAGGAGCTGGTGATCAGGCCGATCGCGAGTCCCGCGATCACGGGGTCGACGCCGGAGGTGAACATCGCGACCCAGATCCCGATCCCGATCGCGACCGCGGCAGGCGCACGCCCGATCGTCGCGAATCGCAGAGCGATCAGCACGCCGAACAGGACCGCCGCCACGGCGAGCGCCACCACCGAGACCCCTGACGAGTAGACCAGTGCGATGACCAGCAGTGCGACGAGATCGTCGACGACGACCAGGGTCAGCAGGAAGCCGCGGACCCGGGTCGCCCGCGCCGGCGTCACGATCGCCAGCGCACCGAGCGCGAGCGCCGTATCGGTCGACATCGCCGCACCCCACCCGGTGGCTCCCGCCCCGCCGTGGTTGAAGGCGAGGTACACCCCGACGGCTGCCGCCATCCCGCCGAGCGCGGCCATCGCCGGGATCGTCAGACGGGCTCGCTCGCGGAGCTCGCCTTCGTCCAGCTCGCGCTTGGCCTCCAGGCCGACGACGAGGAAGAAGATCGCCATCAAGCCCTGGTTGACCCACCCACGGGCATCGGTCTCCAACGTGTGCTCGCCGACCGAGATCGCGACCTTCGTCTCCCAGAACGCCGTGTAGCTGTCACCCCAGGGGGAGTTGACCCAGACGAGGGCCACCACGGCCGCCGCGACGAGCACCACGGCCCCGCTCGCCTCGGCCCGCAGGAAGGCCCGTACCGGGGACCCGACCGTGTGGACCCAGGCGGTGCTGCGGCCTGCGCCGGCTTCGTCGCGAGCGGCCATCGTCGCCGAGTATCGCGCGTCGCGTACGTCGTCCCTTTGGGGCGGCCTTTCGGGGCCTCGGGGTCGGCAAGCCGCGGTGAGGCCGCGACCAGGGCCCGCCCACCCGCCTCGGGGTGGGCAGGGTGCACACCGCCCGCCGGCCGGGCCGGGCAGGCTGCCCGTTGCGCTCCGCGGGCCCGCGGGCGAGGATGGGGCCATGAACGCCGTGCCGCAGGATGCCGACGCGATCGTGGTCGGGGGTGGGCTCGCCGGGCTCGTCGCCACCGCCGAGCTGCTCGGCGCCGGTCGTCGCGTGGTCCTCGTCGACCAGGAGGCCGACCGGTCGCTCGGCGGCCAGGCGTTCTGGTCGCTCGGCGGGCTGTTCCTCGTCGACTCGCCCGAGCAGCGCCGGATGGGGATCGAGGACTCGTACGAGCTCGCGTGGCAGGACTGGCAGGGCACGGCGGGGTTCGACCGGCCCGAGGACCACTGGCCGCGCCGGTGGGCGGAGGCCTACGTCGGTTGGGCGGCGGGGGAGAAGCGCGAGTGGCTGCGCGACCAGGGGATCGGCTTGATGCCGCAGGTCGGCTGGGCCGAACGCGGCGACGGGACGGCCGAGGGCCACGGCAACTCGGTGCCGCGATTCCACCTGACCTGGGGCGTCGGCCCGGCCGTCGTGCGGCCGTTCGTCGAGCGGCTGCGGGCCGCGGCGGCACGCGGACGGCTGGAACTGCGGTTCCGTCACCGCGTCGACGAGCTGGTGGTCTCCGACGGCGCGGTCACCGGCGTCCGCGGGGCAGTGCTGGAACCGACGGCGGCCGACCGCGGCGTGCCGACGACCCGGACCGAGCTCGGCACGTTCGAGCTGGCGGCCCAGGCGGTGGTCGTCACGACCGGGGGGATCGGTGCCAACCTCGACCTGGTCCGGCGCAACTGGCCGTCGCGGCTCGGCACGCCGCCCGAGTTCATGGTCCAGGGCGTCCCGGACTACGTCGACGGCCGGATGATCGAGATCGCGTCGGCCCAGGCCGGGGCGGGGATCGTCAATCCGGATCGGATGTGGCACTACGTCGAGGGTCTCCGCAACTGGGACCCGATCTGGACCAACCACGGAATCCGGATCATTCCCGGGCCGTCGTCACTCTGGCTCGACGCGACCGGCAAGCGGTTGGCGCCACCGAACTTCCCGGGGTTCGACACGCTCGGGACGCTGGCGCAGATCAAGGCGACCGGGTTCGACTACTCGTGGTTCGTGCTGACCCGGTCGATCGTCGAGAAGGAGTTCGCCCTGTCGGGGTCGGAGCAGAACCCGGACATCGCCGGCCAGAGCGTGCGCGAGCTGCTGAAGAGTCGGGTCGCGAAGGGTGCGCCCGGCCCGGTCCAGGCGTTCCTCGACCACGGGCCTGACTTCGTCACCGCGAGCAACGTCACCGACCTCGTTCAGCGGATGAACGCCCTGACCGAGGCGCCGTTGCTCGACGCCGACCAGGTCGAGCGGACGATCGTCGCCCGCGACCGTCAGGTGGCGAACACCTACACCAAGGACGCGCAGATCCAGGCGATCCGCAACGCCCGGACGTACCTGGTCGACAAGCTCACCCGCGTCGCGGCGCCGCACCGGCTGCTCGACCCGGACCACGGACCGCTGATCGCGGTCAAGCTCAACCTGCTGACGCGCAAGACCCTCGGCGGGCTGCACACCGACCTCGACGGTCGGGTGCTGTCCGCGACGTCGCCCGAAGACGCCGCGAACGCGACGCCGATCCCCGGTCTCTACGCGGCCGGCGAGGTCTCCGGCTTCGGCGGCGGGGGGATGCACGGCTACCGCGCGCTCGAGGGGACCTTCCTCGGCGGCTGCCTGTTCTCCGGTCGGACCGCCGGCCGCGCCGCCGCGCGGGCGGTGGCGTAAGCCGGGCCACCGATCGACTCCTCGTTGCCGCGGGCGTGACCGGTACCACGAACGCGCGGTCTGGCAGCTCCGAGCGACTCCTCGTCGGCCTGCTGCGGACGAGGAGTCGATCCGCGTAAGCAGCGCCACCCGGCAGCCCACCCGTGCCCCCGGGATACTGCTCCGGTGACCCCGCCCGGATCGGCCGCCGCCCAGACGGTGCGCGACGTCGTCGCGCGGCTCGACGTCGATGCGCTGACCGCGCAGCTGGTCGCCGATCTGCGGGACGAGCCGGCGTACCAGCGGTTCGTCCGCGACGACACGCTGCGCGACCGCGGACCGGCGGTGATCCGCTGGAATCTGGAGCTGTTCGGCCGCTGGCTTGCCGACGGCCGGCCGCCCGACATGGCCGAGCTCGACCGGATCGGCGCGCTGGTCCGGATCCGGGCCGAGGAGGGACTGCCGATCGAGGACGGCCTGCGGGTCTACCGGCGCGGCGCCCGGCTCGGCTGGGACACCGTGCTGCGGATGGCGACCGCGGACGAGCGCCAGGCGCTGCTCGAGGGCAGCGCCGTCTACCTGGACTACGTCGAGCTGGTCGCTGACGCGTTCCTCGCGGCCTACGCCGACGCCGCCCAGACCCACGACCCGACCGAGGCCCGTGCCCGCGACCTGGTGCGGCGGCTGCGCCGGTCGGCGCCCGGGCCACACGAGCAGGTCGCGGCCGAGCGGCTCGGGATCGACCTGACCGGTCCGGTCCGGCCGTTCGCCGCGGCCATCGCGGGCAGTCCGGTCGGTCTGCACGCGGCGCTCGCGGCCGAGCTGCGGGCGGTGGGCGTGCTGGCCTGCGTCCAGACCGGTGGAGTGGTCGGGGTCGCACCGTCGGGCGGCGCGACGACCGAGACGGTCGCCCGGATCGCGCCGGCGGCGACCGTCGCCTGCGCCGACGGGGACGGTTGGGCCGGGCTCGACGCGGTCCTCGAGGAGCTGGCGACGGTGGTGGCGCTCGGGGCCGCGGCCGGCCGGATCGGTGCGGTCAGCGCGGAGGACTTCCTGGTCGATCTGCTGCTGTCCCAGGCCCCGCGGGCCCGCGACCGGATCGTCGCGCGGGTGCTCGGGCGACTCGACGCCGACCAGGCCGCGACGCTGCGGGCCCTTGTGGCGGCGGACTTCGACCGCACGGCGGCGGCCCGCGCACTGCCGGTCCACCGCAACACGATGCTCCAGCGGATCCAGCGGATCGAGGCGGAGACCGGGCTCGACCTGCGGCGCGTCAACGACCAGGTGCTGGTCGCGCTCGCGCTGAGCCCGGCGGTGCCCTGAGCCCTCGGTCCGGCACGCCTACGACTTCTTGTCGTCGACCGCCGTGCGCAGCTGCTCCTTGTTCATCTTCGAGCGGCCGTCGATGTTCAGCTTCTTCGCCTCGTTGTAGAGCTGGTCGCGGGTCCGGCCGCGCGGCCCGGGCTTGCCGGAGCGCTCCCCGCCGCGCTCGCCCGAGCTCTTGTCCTGCGTCGACGTCTTCGATGCGGTCTCGCTCTCGCCGCTGCGGGCCTTCTCCTTGTTGACGACCCGGGCGGCGATCTCCTCGGCAGCGTCCTCGGACCTGCCCTGGCTCTTGACCGACTTCTTGACCTTTTCGTACTGACGGGCGCGCTTGGTACCCGACTTGACGCCGCGCGGCGGCATGGGAGCTCCTGGTTCGTGGTTCCGTGGTCTCCGCGCTCGCGGGCTTCTCGGAAGCGCGGCTACCGTCGGGGTACCCTCTCCCCGGCCGCGCATGCGCGGCGGACGAACGGACGCCCGATTCCGACGACGGGGGCGTCGACGGGCGACGCCTCAGGCCGGGCTGGCCGCGACCGACAGCAGCCGCTCGGCGCGCGCGACCGTCCACGGGACAACCACGAGGCTGGCGTGCATCCCGGGCGCGGTCCAGCCCTCGCGGCGGCGGCCGATCGTCCACGCGGCGGACGTGCCGGCGGTCACGTCCAGCGCGATTGCCGCCGACGGCTGACCCGAGCGTCGCTCGCCGAGCCGGTGCAGCGGCCCGTCGCCGGCGGCGAGCAGCTCGACCGCGCCGGGGATCCCGCCGCGCCCGGACGTCGCGACGGTCGGCAGCAGGTCGCACATCGGATGGCCGTCGAGGCTGCTGGCCAGGTAGCCGACCCCGGCGCCCTCGGCGATCACGGGGACGCCGACGCGGTGGGCATCGACCACGGCTTCGCGCAGTGCCCGATTGGCCGCCAGCGCCTCGGCATGGGGAATCGGCGCCCCGTCGCCGAGCACGATCGCGCTGGTCGCGGTCGGGAGCGTCTGGTCGCTCGCCAGATCGACGGGAATCACGGTCGCGCCGAGCGCGGTGAACGCGTCGCGCAACGCGTGCGACGGCTCGAGCAGGGCCGGTCCAGCGGCGACGGCGATCACCGGGCGGCGGTCGGTGGCGACGGAGACGGGCACGCGCGGAGGTCCGGTCGCGGTCGCCGGTCAGCGCGGCAGCGCGGCTTCGATGGCCTGGACGACCTCGTCGGACAGCGGTTCGGTCTTCGGGCGGAACCGGCCGACGATCTCGCCGCCGGGTGCGATCAGGAACTTCTCGAAGTTCCACTGGACGTCGCCGGCCTCGCCGTCTGCGTCGGGCTGCTCGGTCAGCTGCGCGTAGAGCGGGTGCTGGTCGGCACCGTTCACGTCGGTCTTCTCGAGCAGCGGAAAGCTGACGCCGTAGGTCGTCGAGCAGAACGTCGAGATCTCCTCGGCGGTCCCCGGCTCCTGGCCCATGAACTGGTTGCACGGCACGCCGATCACCTGCAGGCCGCGGTCGCCGTACGTCTGCTGCAGCTGCTCGAGCCCCTCGTACTGCGGCGTCAGGCCGCAGCGGGATGCCACGTTGACGATCAGCAGCGCACGGTCGGCGTACGGGGCGAGCGAGCTCTCCGCTCCGTCGAGGGCACGCACGGGGGTGTCGAGGAGGGCCATGCCGCGGAAGGCTAGTCGATCGCCCGAGCGGCTCCGCGATCTCGGCGGTCGACGGCACGGGCGGCCTCGCGCGTTCCCGGGATCGGGTCAGCGGCCTCACCGCCCGGGGAAGCTCCAACCTACTCACCGGTAGCGTTGCTCCCTACGGCAGAGTAGGCTCTGCCCATGTCGAGGAACGTCGCAGGCCAGGTCGTATTGATCACGGGAGCCGCTCGCGGGATCGGCGCCGAGACCGCGCGCGTGCTCGCCCGCCGCGGCGCCCGGCTCTCGCTGGTCGGGATGGAGCCCGACCGGCTGCGGGCGCTGGCGGACGAGCTGAACGGGATCGGCGGCGGGTCGGGCGCCGGCCACGTCTGGTTCGAGGCCGACGTCACCGATCAGCGGCAGGTCGACGCCGCGATCGCGGGGACGGTCGAGGCACTCGGCGGGATCGACGCCGTCGTCGCCAACGCCGGGGTCTCGAACATCGGCACCGTCGCGCTCGGGGCACCCGACGCGCTGGTCCGCACGATCGACGTCAACCTGAACGGCGTCGTGCGCACGGTCAGCGCGGCGCTTCCGCACGTGATCGAGCGCAAGGGCTACGTGCTGGTCGTGGCGTCGCTGGCCTCGTTCACCGTGCTTCCCGGGATGGCCGCCTACTGCGCGTCGAAGGCGGGAGCCGAGGCGTTCGCCAACGCGCTGCGGCTGGAGGTCGCCCACCGCGGGGTCAGGGTCGGCAGCGCCCACCCGGGCTGGATCGACACCGATCTGGTGCGGGACATCGAGGCCGACCTGGGCAGCTTCAAGGCGACCCGCTCCGACCTTCCCGGTCCGCTCGGGGCCACGACCTCGGTCGAGGAGTGCGCGACGGCCTTCGCCGACGGGATCGCTCGTCGCAGGCGCCGGGTCTACGTGCCCCGCTCGGTCGGCGTCGTGCAGGCCCTGCGGACGCTCGTCGTCGGTCCGGTGGCGGACCTGGTGATCCGTCGTCAGGCGCGCACGCTGGTGCCGCGGATGGAGGCCGAGGTCACCGCGCTCGGTCGTTCGTTCAGTCAGACGACGGTCGGCATCGGCGGCCACGAGCAGGTCACGGTCGACGCGGCGGACGCACGCCGCGCCGCGCGGAGCTCCGGGTAGCCCGATGGGTCACGCGAGCGCGGGGGCGGGGATCGGTCGATGCGGGTGAGCCTTCCGGGGATCGGCGCACTCCCGCCGCTGCCCTCGTTGCCGTCGCTGCTTCCGCGCGTCGAACTGGCGTTGGAGGCGGTGATCGCGCTCGAGCGCACCCTGCGCACGTTGCCCGACGACATCCGCCTGCTCCAGCTCGAGCTGGCGTCGGTCGGCGCGATCCACGGCGAGCTGCACGCGATGCGCGGCGACCTGCAGCAGGTCGCCGTCGCGGTCGGTCGGCTGCAAGAGGAGATATCCCGGCTGCCGCCCGACGTCGTGCACCTGCGCGAGACCGTCGACGCGATGTACTCCGGGGTCCGCACGCTCGACGACCGGGTCGCGGCGATGGGGTCCGCGGTCGACGGGGTCGAGCGGATCGCCACGCGGCTGGCCCACCCGTTGCGACCCCGCCGGGCGGCGGCCCGCGCCGAGGTCGAGAGCGACACGCAGGAAGCCTGAGGGGGCCTTTCGGTCATCGCACCGCGTGCATCGCTCGCCGCGGGTGATTCTCGGGGGTACTCGACGGCGCCGGCCGCTGCGGGAAAAAAACGCTGCCGGGGCGACGCCGGTGATAGGGTCGTTTCGAGTGATGGACGTCGAGTGCGACGCCGACAGCAGGCACTCTCTCCCCCAGGGTGCTGACTGGAGACGATCGCGTGGTACACACGGCGACCGTCATGGGAAACAGCAGGTGTGACGTTGACCAGGGTCTTGGCACCCTCACGACGCGCGCCGGACGGAGGGACCACACGGATCGAAGTCCGCGTGGACCCAGGCCCACCCACCCGGGAGGCATCCACCATGCTGGATCTGGATACCGCAACGCGTCGCGAGCAGACCGACCTTCGACTGCTACGTCGCTACCACGACCACAACGACACCGCCGCGCGTGAGGAGATGGTGCGCCGCGGGCAGGCGCTGGTGAAGTCGCTGGCTCGCAACTACAGCGGCCGCGGCGAGCGCTTCGACGACCTGGTGCAGGTCGGATCGGTCGGCCTGGTCAAGGCGATCGATCGCTTCAACCCCGACGCCGGAACACGGTTCGTCGCCTTCGCCGCCCCGAACATCACGGGCGAGATCAAGCGTCACTTCCGCGACCACTGCTGGCTGCTGCACGTTCCACGGTCGGTTCAGGAGCTCGACGCCAAGATCAACCGCGAGAGCGAGCGGTTCGCGT
>JBQGEK010000128.1:0-7501 GCA_052039575.1 Patulibacter sp.
CGCACGGTGCGTCGGCCCCGCCCGGACGGTCAGTCCGTGAGCTTCCAGAGCTTCTTGAACTCGTCCTGGAAGCCCTCGGGACCGGGCCAGTAGTAGTCGAGCTCGGCGAGCGACGACGCCGCCTCGGCGGTGTCGAGCACGTAGGTCGGCGAGCTTCCGATCTCCTGGTGGTACTGCTCGGAGAGCTCCATCCCGATCGAGATCCGTGCGGCGGCGTCGATCATCGTCCACGCCTGGCTCGGCGTTCCCGTCGCCGTCCACGCCGCCTGGCTCTTGCCGATCTGCGAGATCACCCCGGAGTTCGCGCAGCAGCCGATCAGCTTCACCTTGTCGCCGAGGCCGGCCGACTTGATCGCCTCGGGAGTGCCGAGCGAGACGTCCGCCGCCGTGAAGTACACGTACTCGACGTCCGGATTCGACTGGATGTACGCCACGACCTTCGATCCGACGGAGCCCGCGCCGAGCTCCTCGACGGTCACGTTCAGGTTCTCGTTCGTGCAGTCGGGGCAGAGTTCGCCCAGATTGGCGTCCTGCCAATCGGTCTCCGTGTTCAGCACGCTGAACGACGGAATGCTGACCGTCACCATCTTGCCCTTGCCACCGGAGTCGTTGGCCATCCATCGCGCGACGTACTCGGCGTCACGCTCGAGCGTGGCTCCGCACATCGCCGCGTAGGCGTCGGGAGAGGGCTTCTCGGCCGCAGCGCAGCCGACGACCTTGATGCCCGCCCGATTGGCGGCGGCGAGCTCCTGCTTGATCACGGCGGCGGGAATGCCGGTGATCCCGATGTAGTCCGGCTTCTGCTGGATCGCCTGGGTCACGCCGGACCCCGGGTCGTTGTTCTTGAAGCTGACGACCGAGAAGTCCCAGCCAAGGGCCTCGGCCGCTTCCTTCGCCGGCTCCGTGTACTCCTGGCAGGAGGGCAGCTCGCACTGGAGGAAGATGAACTTCTTCCCGGCGCTCGGCTTCTCGGTCAGCGATTCGGAGATCCCCAGGGTCGTGGGGGGAGACGTCGGCGGGGCCTCGACGACCGCCGAAGCGCTCGCCGCGGATCCTTGCGTGCCGTCGCCCTCGGTGGTGCCGTCGTCGTCGCTGCCGCATGCACTGAGGGCCATAGCGGCGCCGAGCAGTGGGATGAGCAGCCATCGGTATGGCGTGCGTGTCATCGGTGCCTCTCTCTTCTTCCGGGTGTCGTAGGTGCTGTGCGCCGTATCCACGGCGCAACATGAACTAACTTCAGCTCATTCGACCGATCCTAGGCCGATCGCTGACCCGAAGTCAAGACCTCTGCGACTTTCGCCCTCGCGCGGGAACGAAACACCTTGACGCGCAGCGTTGTGGACCTATAGCTTGAGTCGAAGCAAAGTCACTTTTGCCACCTGGGACCACGACAGAGGAGATCTCCGATGAGTTCCGATTCGCAACAGCGCGAGGCGAGCCTCGCCGTCGCCCGCAAGTACCTGGACGCCATCAGCCGCGGCGACCTCGAGGCGAACCTGGCCCTGCTGGCCGAGGACGCCGTTCTCGAGTTGCGCTTCGCTCCGCCCGGGATCCCCCGGCGCACCGAGGGCAAGGCCGCGATCGAGGCGTTCATGGGACCGGTCGGCGACGCGATCGAGGCGGAGAACTTCCTCGACATCGAGCTCGACACCATGCACGGCGACCCGTCGGTGGTGGTCGCGCAGTTTCACAGCGACATGAAGCTCAAGGTTCCCGGGTCCTACAAGAACCAGTACATCGGCTTGATCACCGTCCGCGACGGCCAGGTCGCCCGGTTCGTCGAGTTCTTCGACCCGATTCCGCTCCAGGAGGCCCTGGGTGGCGTCCTCGCTCAGGCTCCGGAGCCCGGTCGGTAGGACCAGGCCGGACGCGCGGCGGGCCCGATCCGGACCCGCCGCTCCCCGCGCTACTCGCCGGCGACGACGCGCGCGGCGTCCATCAGCGGTCGTTGGTCGAAGTAGAACACCTCGACGTCCGCCAGCAGCCCGTCCCGAACGGTCATCCACTCGGTCACCAGGAAGTCGACGTCCTCGCCGGTCGCCCTGACCTTGACCGGACCCTCGATCCGAGCGATCACGAGGTTCGGCGTCACTCCGATGAACTGCAAGCTGAGCGGCTCCTTGAACTCCCACCAGCCCGCGACGTCCTCGTTCATCTGCGCCAGGCCCTCACGGCCGGTGTAGACGTTGGCGTACGGCAGGCTGGGCGCTTCGCGCACGGTCACGTCGGGATGCGCCCAGGTCATGGCGCGGTCGAGGTCACCCCCGATCACCGCAGTGTCGAATCGCCGAACGATCTCCTCGGCTTCGGCCGCGGTGCTGCACTTCCCAGGGGTGACGTCGATTGCGTCGGTCATGGTCTACCTCGAGTCGGAGAGGGCGGTTGCTGCTCGCTAAAGCAAAGTCAGTTTGCCGCTCAATCGACGGCGCGTCAAGCCGACGGCATCGCGGCCCATACGGCCACAGCTCCTCCACGATCAAGCGCCCAAATCGCGATATCGGGGCGCACGCCCGTCGGCCGGACCGCGTGCCCTTGCAATGCGGTCTCCGGCCCTGTACTGATACGAGTTCAGGTGAAAGAACCGAAGGTGAAGCAGATGAGCATCGAGCTGCAAGGCACCGTCCTCGAGGCGGACGGATTCAACCACGCGACGATCCTGGCCAACGGCCAACGGATCCACGCGGTCGTCGAGGGCGAAGGGCCGCTGGTGCTGCTCGTCCACGGGTTCCCGGAGTCGTGGCACTGCTGGGCCAAGCAGATCCGCCCGCTGGTCGAGGCCGGGTACCGCGTGGCTGCCCCGGACATGCGCGGCTACGGCCGCTCCGGCAAGCCCGACGACGTCGCGGCCTACCGCATCACCGAGTTGGTCTCCGACTGCGTCGGCGTCGTCCACGCCCTCGGTGAGTCCCAGGCCGTGGTGATGGGCCACGACTGGGGCTCGATGGTCGCCTGGACCGCCGCCTGGACTCGCCCCGACGTCTTCCGCGCCGTCGTCGGGATGAGCGTCCCCTTCGGGGGCCGCGAGCTGATGCCGATCGCCGGCACGAGCCACCTCGGATCGGTCCCCCCGAGCCGGATTCACCGGGAGATCGCCGGGCCCGACAAGCTCTTCTACCAGGAGTACTGGGTCAAGCCCGACGGCCTGGCCGCCGAGCTCGAAGCCGATCCCCGCGGCTTCCTGCGCGACCAGTTCTTCTCGTTCTCGGCCGGGCCCTACCCGGCCGATCACGTCGCGGCGGATCCGCTGGGCTTCACGCCCGAGGAGGTCTTCGCGTCGACGCGCGCCGGCGGCGTCTGCCTCGACCCCGGCGCGGTCATGCGTGACGGACTCGTCACGCCCGAGACGGTGCCCGACTGGCTGGCCGAGGACCTGGACTTCTACGTCGGCGAGTTCGAGCGGAGCGGGTTGGACAAGCCCCTCAACTGGTACCGCTGCATGGACCTCGACTGGGAGCTGCTCGCGGCGTACGAGGGCAAGCCGCTGGAGCAGCCGGCGATGTTCATCGGGGCCGACCTCGACGTCGCCACGATGTGGGGGTCCGAGGCGATCGCCAACTTCCCGCAGACGGTCCCCAACCTCACCGAGACGGTGATCCTGAAGGGCTGTGGCCACTGGTTCCAGCGGGAGCAGCCCGCCGAGACCACCGAGGCGATGCTTCGCTTCCTCCGCAGCCTCGACTGATCGTTCCGAGGCGCGCGGCACTCGGCGGCGCTGGCGGGCGCCGCGGGCGTCGCGCCGCCGGGCCCGCAGGACGGCGGGCGCGCGCCGCCGCCCTCGCGGTGCGGCCGGCGGCGTTCAGAGGCCCGTGATGCCGTCCGTCACCTCGGCCATCGCCGCGGTGTCGCGGTAGTACATGTCAATGTCGACGATCCTGCCGTCCCGGACCGTGTAGATCTCGACCATCCGCAGGTCGAACGGCCGCCCCGTCGCCCGCGACTTCACGTCCACCTGCACGATCGAGACGACCTTGTCCTCGTCGGCGTCCCCGATCAACGTGTAGCGCAGGGGACCGACCATCTCCCAGGCCGCCTGGAATCCACCGCCCACCCGGAGGAACCCCTCGTGACCACGGTGCGTGCCGGGGTAGGGCACCGAGTCGACCTCGTGGATCGCGATCTCCGGGTCGAGCAGGGCGAGGACGTCGTCCATCGATCCGCCGGTGAATGCACGCTCACACGCGTCCTCGAACTCCTGGACCACCTGCTTCGCCGCGCTTCGCATCACGCGCCGCCGATCGCTAGGCGGCCGTGGCCGTCGAGGACGGACGCGACGTCATCAGCGGCAGGACCTCCCGGCCGAAGGTGTCCAGGCCGTCGATCGAGTCGTCGAAGATGATCATCACGCCGCTCAGGCCGTCGACGGTGGCCATCTCGTCGAGGTAGGCCGCCACCGTGGCCGGCGACCCGACGGCGCGCTCGATGTTCTGGAACGTCGAGTTGTCGAGGTCGAGGATGCGTGCGGCCGTCGAGCCGTCGAGATCGAGCGCCGCCTGACCCTGCATGTTCGCGATCGCGGCACGATCCGCGTGCTTGACGTACCGCTCGATCTTCGCCTGGGCCTCCTCGTCCGTGTCGCCGAGCATGCAGTGCACGACGGTCAGCGCCTTGACGTCCCGCCCGCGCTCGTCGGCGAGGGCCCGGAAGTTCGCGACCACGTCGCGGATGCCGTCCGCGCCGCCGGCCCCGAGCACGTACGCGTAGTCGCCGTACTCGGCGACGAAGTTCAGCCCCCGCTCGGACTGGCCGGCGCAGATCAGCCCGACCGGCGCGGAGTCCGCCCCGAGCTGGCAGTCCTCGAGCTCGTAGTGCTTGCCCTTGAAGCTGCTGCGGCCGGTGGACCAGAGCTCCTTGAGGACCGTGGCGTACTCCTCGGCGTAGTCGTAGCGCTCCTTGAAGTAGTGATCGCCGGGCCAGAGACCCATCTGCGAGTACTGCGCGGCGCTCCAGCCCGTGACCAAGTTGAGATCGAATCGCCCACCCGAGATGTCAGCGATCGAGCTGCACATCCGGGCGGCCATCGCCGGATGGATCGTCGGCATGGCGACCGACCCGATCAGGCGGATCCGCTCGGTGGCCACGCCCAGCCCCGCCATCAGCGGCAGCGATTCGATCTGGTAGTCCCAATGCTTGGTCTCCCCGCCGAAACCCCGCAGAGTCACCTGCGCAAGCGCGTACTCGAAGCCGAGCCGCTCGGCCCGGACGGCGATGTCGCGCTGCAGGTCGAAGGCCGGAAGGGGGTGGGGGGACGCGGTCGACATGACCTGCGCGCCGTTGGCGATCGGAAGGACGACTCCGAGATCCATGGTGCTTCTCCTCGTGTTGAAACCCTAGGGCCGATCCTAACCTGACTTTGGTTCATTAATCAAGCAGAGCCGGGGCGGGCCCGCGGGCCGCGCCGAGCTTGACGCGGAAGCGCGTTGCCCATACAGTCGGCTGAGGCCCTACTTTACTTCACTTCATGTTGAGGATCTGCCAGATGGCGCGCTCGGCTCGGTGGCCGGCCAGCGCCTCCGGTGAAGGCGCTCCGTTCCGGGCGTGATCAGGTCACACGGCACGGGACAGCCGGCCTACATGAAGTTGAGTCACGACCATACCGACCCGCATGCGAGAACACATGACGCAACCGCAGCCCCCGACGAACTTCGGCGTCTTCATGGCGCCGTTCCACCGGATCGGCGTCAGTCCGACGGTGCTCTTCGAGCGTGATCTCCAGATCATCGAGCTCGCCGATCAGTACGGGTTCCAGGAAGCGTGGCTCGGCGAGCACCACTCCGGGGGCCACGAGTGCATCGGACCTCCGGAGATGTTCCTGGCCGCGGCATCCCAGCGCACGAAGCAGATCAAGCTGGGGACCGCGGTCAACTCGCTGCCCTACCACAACCCCTTCCTGCTGGCCGAGCGCTTGGTCGCGCTCGACCACCTCTCGCGCGGGCGCGCGATCATGGGGTTCGGTCCGGGCCAGCTGGCCTCCGACGCCTACATGCTGGGGATCAACCCCGCCGACCAGCGCGACATGATGCTCGAGGCCGCCGAGGTCATCGTCCGCCTGCTCCGCGGCGAGACGGTCACGAAGTCCACCGATTGGTTCGAGCTCCGCGAGGCCAAGCTCCACGTTCGTCCGTACAGCGTTCCCGAGCTCGACGTGGTGGTCGCCGCAGTGACGTCCCCGTCCGGACCCGTCACCGCGGGCCGGCTCGGCGTCGGCATGATCAACCTCGCCGCCACGAACCCGGCCGCGTTCAAGGCGCTCCGCGACCACTGGGCGATCGCCGAACGCGAGGCCGCCGAGCACGGCCAGACGGTCAGCCGGCAGAACTGGCGGCTCTCGGCGATCACGCACATCGCCGAGACCGAGGAGCAAGCCCGCGAGGATTGCCTCTACGGGTTCGCCGAGATCTGGGACTGGCTCGGCCACGTCTCGCCGCTGCCCCAGTCCAAGAGCACCGATCCCGCCGAGCGACTCGACGAGGCGATCAAGGCGGGAGCGATCCTGATCGGAACGCCCGACACCGCGATCGACCTGATCAGGAAGCTGACCGAGCAGACCGGGGGCTTCGGCAGCTTCATCATGACCTTGACCGACTTCGTCCCGTACGAGAAGCAGCGCAGGGCCGTGCAGCTCTGGGCCGAATACGTGATCCCCGAGTTCCGCGGGCAGCTCGACCCGATCCGCGATCACCGGGACTGGGCGCTGAGCAAGGAGTGGCGCGAAGAGACGCTCGCCGCGATCAACGCCGCCACCACGAAGTACGAGGCTCGCAACCAGGCCCCGACCGCCTGAGCACCCGAACCGCTGCGCTGCGCCCGCCCACGGCGAGCGCAGCCGCCGCTTCCGCGGACCTCCGTGTCGACGGCGCCCTCGCCGCCGTCGGCCGACGCGTCGGGCCACCCGATCGTCGGGCCGCGAAGCGACCGGGCACGCGTCGGCAGAGGCCGCGTACTAGTGTCCCGCGAGGTCGTTGGCCCCCCGTCTACTACACGGCGGCCCGGCGGCACATCGAGCGCGGCTCGTGCGGCAGGCACCCGGCCAGGGGCTGTCCGCTGTCGCGCGCTCCCACCCAACTCAGGAACCGCACATGGATCTGCTCGAGTACCAAGGCAAGCAGCTGTTCGCCAAGCACGGCCTCGAAGTGTCGGACGGCAAGGCCGTCACGACCGTCGAAGACGCCGTCGCCGCCGCCAACGAGATCGGCTACCCCGTCGTCGTCAAGTCCCAGGTTCTGATGGGCGGGCGTGGCAAGGCCGGTGGCGTCAAGCTCGCCGCCGACGAGAACGAGGCGCGCGAGCACGCGACGAACATCCTCGGTCTCGACATCAAGGGCCACATCACCCGCACGCTCTGGATCGAGCACGCGTCCGACATCGCCACCGAGTACTACGCCTCGGTGCTGCTCGACCGCTCGGCCAAGAAGCCGCTCGTGATGTTCTCCACCGAGGGTGGCGTGGACATCGAGCAGGTCGCCGAGGAGACGCCCGAGAAGCTGATCAAGCAGAACGTCGA
>JBQGEK010000129.1:0-22415 GCA_052039575.1 Patulibacter sp.
CGCGCGCAGACCATCGGCCTGGGAGGTGTCGTACCCGACCAGCCGCTCGGTGAGCAGCCGTTCGTCCATGAGGTCAAAGGATAGGGACTGCGTCAGACTCGTTCGCCGATCGGCATTCACCTGCAAAGCGGGACCCCTCGAGATCCGCTCCCGTGCGAACATACGGGGCCAATCGATCTTCGACCGAGGCCGTCCCCGATGAGCAACGACGACAAGAAGAAGCAGCAGCCGACCACCATCTCGCTCGTGCCGACCACGATCGCCTTCAGCGTCAGCACCGTGGTCACCGTCATCGGCTGCTACCTGATCATGCTCTACAACTCGAACGGCAACACGTTCTAGAGCGCTTCGCCTGGTCGCCGCCGCGCGTGACGCGGCGCAGAACGACGAAGGGCCCCGGGTGACCGGGGCCCTTCGTGGTTCTGGGGAGAAGACTGGAGCATACCCCTACGGATCGTCGTAGGGGGCCCGGTCCTTCGCCTCAGCCCTTGAGCTTGTCCCCCAGGCGCACCAGCGCATCGGCGCGGCGCTTGGCCAGGGCCGCGAGGCGGTGCGCCTCGGTGCCCTTCTCGGCCTTCTCCAACCGCTCGTCGGCCTCGCGCTGCTGCGCTTCGGCCGCCGACCGGTCGTACTTCTCGACGGGGTAGGCATCCTCGACCAGCAGCAGGGCGTTGCCGTCCTGCGCGACCTGGATGTATCCCCCGGTCTGAACGAAGCGCTTGACCTCCGCGCCCTCGCCCGGCAGGGTCAGGCGCAGCTCCGCCGGCTCGAGCCGACCGAGCAGCGGCTGGTGGTTGGCCAGGATGCCGATCTCGCCGTCGACGGTGCGCGTCGAGACCTGCTGCACCTCACCGGCGAACAGCTCGCCGGTGGGGGTCAGGACATCGGTACGAAACGGCGTGTGCGCCACGTCGATCAGCCCTTCTTGGAGGCCTCGACGACCTGGTCGATCGAGCCCTTCAGCAGGAAGGCCGACTCGGGCAGGTCGTCGTGCTGACCGTCGATCAGTTCCTTGAACGAGCGGACCGTCTCGGCGATCGGCACGTACTGGCCCGGGGCACCGGTGAACTGCTCGGCGACGTGGAACGGCTGCGACAGGAAGCGCTCGACCTTGCGGGCGCGCTGCACGAGGATCTTGTCCTCCTCGCCGAGCTCGTCGATACCGAGGATCGCGATGATGTCCTGCAGCTCCTTGTAGCGCTGCAGGATCTCCTTGACCCGGTTGGCGACCTCGTAGTGCTCCTGACCCACGACCTCGGGCTTGAGGATCGTCGAGGTCGACTCGAGCGGGTCGACGGCCGGGTAGATGCCCTTCTCGGAGATCGCGCGGGACAGAACGGTCTGCGCGTTGAGGTGGGCGAACACCGAGGCCGGCGCCGGGTCGGTCAGGTCGTCGGCGGGAACGTAGACGGCCTGCACCGAGGTGACCGAGCCCTGGCGGGTCGAGGTGATCCGCTCCTGGAGCTGGCCCATCTCCGACTCGAGGGTCGGCTGGTACCCGACCTGCGACGGCATACGACCGAGCAGCGCCGAGACCTCGGAGCCGGCCTGGACGAAGCGGAAGATGTTGTCGATGAAGAGCAGCACGTCCTGGCCGCCCTGCTCACGGAAGTACTCCGCCATCGTGAGACCCGTCAGGGCCACGCGCATGCGGGCTCCGGGGGGCTCGTTCATCTGGCCGAAGACGAGCATCGTCTTGTCGATGACGCCCGACTCCTGCATCTCCAGGTACAGGTCGGTGCCCTCGCGGGAGCGCTCGCCGACGCCGCAGAACGCGGACAGACCGCCGTGCTCCTGCGCCAGGTTGTTGATCAGCTCCTGGATCAGAACCGTCTTGCCGACGCCGGCGCCGCCGAACAGGCCGACCTTGCCGCCCTTGGCGTACGGAGCCAGCAGGTCGATGACCTTGATGCCGGTCTCGAACATCTCGGTCGTCGGCGTCAGGTCCTCGACCTTCGGCGCCGGGCGATGAATCCCCCACGTCTCGTGCTCAGGGAGGGTGGGACCCTCATCGATCGTCTCGCCGAGCACGTTGAAGATCCGGCCGAGCGTGGCCTGCCCGACGGGAACGCTGATCGGGCCGCCGGAATCGCGGACCGCGGCCCCACGGGCCAGTCCGTCGGTGGCGTCCATCGCGACCGCGCGGACGCGGTCGTCGCCGAGGTGCTGCTGCACCTCGAAGACCAGGTTCGAGCCGTCGGCGAGCGTCGTCTCGATCGCGTTGTTGAGCTCGGGCAGGCGGCCGTCGGGGAAGGACGCCTCGACGACGACGCCCTGGACGGACTCGATCCGCCCGGTGGCGGTGACAGTTGCGGCTTCCATCAGATCCTCTTCTCGTGCGCGTACGGGCGGTACTGCGACTGATTCTGGGGGCTCGGCATCAGTTCAACGCCTCCGCACCCGCTACGACTTCCATGATCTCCTGCGTGATGTCCGCCTGGCGGGCCCGGTTCATGGCCAGCGTCAGGCTCTCGATCACGTCGCCGGCGTTGTCCGACGCACTGCGCATCGCGGTCATGCGCGCGCCGTGCTCCGACGCGGCCGACTCGAGCAGCGCCCGGAGCAGCGAGATCTCGACGAACTCCGGAACGAGCTCCGCGAGGATCTCGGCCGGACCCGGCTCGTACTCGACGAGCGCCTTCGGACCGGAGGTCTCCCCCTCGGCCGGATCGACGTCGCCGTCCCCTTCGGTGATCGCGGCGGCCGCGAGCGGCAGCAGCGTCTCACGACGGACCTCCTGCACGAGCGGCGACACGTAGCCGTTGTAGATCATCTCGACCCGGTCGACGCGATTGTCGACATAGGCCGCGACCAGGTCCTCGCCGATCCGCGCGGCGTGCTCGTGCCGCGGCGCGTCGGTGAAGCCGGTGTAGGACCCCTCGATCGGCTTGCCGCGGAAGTTCAGCGCGGCGTCGCCGCGGCGACCCGTGACGTAGAACCGGGTCTCGATGCCGTCGGCCTCGAGCTCGGTCGCCCGCTGGAGCCCCGCCCGCAGGATCTGCGAGTTGAACGCCCCGGCGAGGCCGCGATCGGCGGTCACCATGACGATGCCGACGACCTTCTCCTGGTCGTGCGTCTGCAGCACGGGCTGCGCCTGCAGCTCGCCCGAGCCCGCGGCAGCAGCGGCCTGGCTCGTCATGCGGCGCACGGCGTCCGCGTAGGGACGGAGCGACGCAGCGCGCTGCTCAGCCTTGCGCAGACGCGACGCGGAGACCATCTCCATGGCCCGCGTGATCTTGCGGATGTTCTGGACGGATGCGATCCGTGCCTTGACGTCGCTCTGCGCCATGACTCAGCTCCCTTCCGTCCGCGGTCGGGCGGTCATCAGACCGCCGCCGTGCCCTGCTCGAGCAGCTCGCCGTCTTCGTCGAGCTCGTAGCCGAAGTCCTCCTTGGTGAACTTCGCGACGAACGCGTCGACCGCGGCGATGGTCTCGTCGGACCAGTCGCCGGCAGCGATCTTCTCGCGCGTGCTGCCGATCTCCGAGTGCGCGGTCTCGACCAGACGCGCGAGGAACTCCTCGGCACGGTCGACCGTGATCCGGTCGAGGTATCCGTTGGTCGCAGCGAAGATCTGCAGGACCTGGTCCTCGACGGCGATCGGCGAACGCTCGCCCTGGTTCAGCGTCTTGACCAGCCGCGCGCCGCGGTCGAGCGTCTTGCGGGTGTCGGCGTCGAGGTCCGAGCCGAACTGCGCGAACGCCTCGAGGTCGCGGTACTGCGACAGCGCCAGCTTGAGGCCGCCCTGGACCTTCTTCATCGGCTTGGTCTGCGCCGACGATCCGACGCGGGAGACCGAGATACCGACGTTGATCGCCGGGCGGACGCCCGAGTAGAACAGCTTCGGCTCGAGGAAGATCTGACCGTCGGTGATCGAGATCACGTTGGTCGGGATGTACGCCGAGACGTCGCCGGCCTGCGTCTCGATGATCGGCAGCGCCGTCATCGAACCGCCACCGAGGGCGTCCGACAGCTTGACGGCGCGCTCGAGCAGGCGCGAGTGCAGGTAGAAGACGTCGCCCGGGTACGCCTCGCGGCCCGGCGGGCGGCGCAGCAGCAGCGACATCTGGCGGTACGCGAAGGCGTGCTTCGTCAGGTCGTCGTAGACCACCAGCGTGTGGCCGCCCTTGTACAGGAAGTGCTCGGCCATCGCGGCACCCGCGTACGGAGCGATGTACTTGATCGGCGCGGCCTCGTCGGCGGACGCGGCGACGATGATCGTCGAGTCCAGCGCGCCGGCCTCGGCCAGCGTCTGCGCCAGGTTGACGACGGTCGACATGCGCTGACCGATCGCAACGTAGACCGAGATGACTCCCGAGTCCTTGTTGTTGATGATCGAGTCGATCGCGATCGACGTCTTGCCGGTCTGGCGGTCGCCGATGATCAGCTCGCGCTGACCACGGCCGACCGGGATCATCGCGTCGATCGCCTTGATGCCGGTCTGGAGCGGCTCCTCGACCGGCTGACGGGCGATGATGCCCGGGGCCTTGAACTCGAGCGGACGGACCTCGCTGGTCTCGACCGGGCCCTTGCCGTCGAGCGGCACGCCGAGCGGCGAGACGATGCGGCCGAGCAGGGCGTCGCCGACGGGGATCTCGAGCAGCTTGCCGCTGCGCTTGACCGTGTCCCCCTCGACGACCTTCTGCCAGTCGCCGAAGAGCACGGCGCCGACGTTGTCGGAGTCGAGGTTCAGGGCGAGACCGGTGACGCCGTGCGGGAACTCGAGGCGCTCGAGCGATACCGCGTTGTCGAGGCCGTGGATCCGCGCGATACCGTCGGCGACGGACAGTACGGTGCCGACCTCCGTGAGCTCGGACGCGCCGGCGTCCAGGCCCGCGATGCGGCTCTTGAGGATGCTGGTGATCTCGTCGGGCTTGATCTGCATGGAGTTCTGGTCCTTGAGCGGAAGGGTCAGCCGGCCGCGACCGTGCGGCGGAGCGACTCGAGGCGGTTACGGATGGATGCGTCGAGAATCTGGTTGCCGACGCGCAAGGTCAGCCCCCCGATGAGCTCGGAGTCGACCTGCTGGGTCAACTCGATGGTGCGACCGGTCCGACGTCCGATTTCGTCGGCGATTCGCTGAGCCGCCTGCTCGTCCAGCGCGACCGCGCTGGTGATCGAGACGGGCAGCAACTTGCGTTCCTCGCGGAACAGCTGGTCGAACGTGCGGCGCAGACGCGGCACGATCGGCAGGCGGTGGTTCTCCACCAACAGGTCGAGCAGGTTCGCGACGGCCGGATCGGCGTCGACGAACAGCCGCGGCAGGGCGTCCCGCTTCTCCGTGCTCGAGAAGTACGGCGAGAAGAAGAACAGCCGCAGGTCCTCCGACGCCTCGAGGGCGTCGTCGACCTGCGCCAGCTGCTCCGCGACCGTGTCGAGCTTGCCCTGTTCCTGCGCAACCGCGAACAGCGAGCGGGCGTAGACGTGAGCGAGGTCGTCCATGAGCTACCGGCTGCCCTGCCCGGAGAGCTTCGAGAAGTCGATCTCGCCCAGGGCCTCGTCCAGCAGACGCTGCTGATCCTGGTCCGACAACGACTTGCGGGTGACCTTGGCGGTTGCCTCGACCGTCAGCGCAGCGACCTCGTTGCGGAGCTCGTCGACAGCGCGACGGGTCTCGGCCTCGATGTCCTTGCGAGCCTGCGAGAGCAGGTCCTCGCGCGTCTGGCGCCCCTGCTCGACGGCGTCGCGCTCGATCTGCTCACCCGAGCGGCGGGCACGACCGACGATCTCGTCGCTCTCGGCACGCGCCGCAGCGAGCTGCTCGCGGTACTCCTGAGCGAGCTTCTCGGCCTCGAGCTTGGCGGCCTCGGAAGCGGCGATCCGCTCCTCGATCGCCTGCTGCCGCTCGTCGATGACCTTCGTGATGGCGGGCCAGGCGTACTTCTTCAGCACCAGCATGGCGACGCCGAAGACCAGGAGGATCCAGATCATCAAGCCCGGAGCGGGCTTGACGAGCGGGTTCAGTCCCTCGTCGGACGCCGCCAAGACGAGCGCCTCGGTGGTGGTGGTCAACGTCGCCAGCATCGGACTAGACGAAGAAGGCGATCAGACCCGCGACGAAGCCGTAGAACACGGTTGCCTCCGTCAGCGCGAAGCCGAGGAACATCCGGCCCTGCAGGTCGTTGGCGAGGTCGGGCTGACGCGAGATGGCTTCGATCGTCTTACCGAAGATGAAACCGACGCCGATACCGGTGCCGAGGGCGGCGAGGCCGGTGCCGAGACCGAGGCCGATCGCGCGGCCGGCGGTCTCCGCCGTCGCGGACAGGGCCTCGGTGTCGGTCTGGGCCAGGAGGGAGATGATGGAAAGATCAGACACGGGTGCTCCTTAGTGCTCCTCGGCGACGGCGCCGCCGATGTAGATCGCGGTGAGTGTGCTGAAGATGAATGCCTGGAGCGCGGCTACCAGGACAACTTCGAAGAGAAGGAAGACGACGGCCACGGCGGCGGTCGCGAGACCGAGGATTCCGGTCGCGGCGATACCCGGCTCCAGCAGGACCAGCAGACCGCCGGCCATGAACAGGATCAGCAGGTGACCCGCCAGGATGTTCGCGTAGAGACGCAGCGAGAGCGAGATCAGTCGGACGAAGTGCGAGAGGATCTCGATCGGGTACATCAGCGGCAGGATCCACCACGGCAGGCCGCTGGGAACCAGGTTCTTGATGTAGCCGAACACTCCGTGCTTGCGGATGCCGACGACGTTGTAGGAGATCCAGACGACCAGCGCGAGGATCAGCGGCATGCTGATGTTCGCCGTCGCGGCGTAGATCATGAACTGCGGGAAGTCGACGCCGAAGATCTCGACCGGGTGGTGCGTGTTCGTCGGGAACGGGATGTACCCGATCACGTTCGAGATGTAGATGAAGAAGAACAGCGTGGCGATGAACGGGAACCACGTGCGCGCGGTCTTCCGGTCCTTGATGTTGTCGTTGACGATCGTCGAGTCGACGAACTCGTACGCCCACTCGACCACCGTCTGCGCGCGACCCGTCGGGTTCGTCTGCATGCGGCGGGCAATCAGCACGAGCGCGCCGACGGTCAGGATCCCCGCGACGAGCACGTACACGACGGCACGGTTGATCGACATGTCGATGCCGAGCAACGAGAAGCTCGGCCCGAGCAGCGGCTCGCTGATGTCGTACTCGGAGTCCGGACGGAACTCCTCGGCGGCCGAGGCCAGACCTGGGGTCGCTAGAGCGACGGCGAACGGTGTGGCGGCCATCAAGGCGCGGTGGCGCAGCTTCACGATTGCCCCTCCGTGGGGTACTGGACCGTAGTCCTGGGCGACGCCGAGGCAGAGCTCGCACGCAGCGCCAGGCTGGTGATGAAGTGGATGGTGAAGACGGCGATCGCGAGGATGACGGCCGCGAAGCCGACCTCCCGTTCCGTCAGCAGACCGACGAGCAGGGCCGCGATTCCCGGGAGCCAGGCCCGGGAGACCACGCCGACGGCCACGAAGTTCATCTCGCGACCGACGTCGGCACCGGACCGCTGGGCCCGACGCACGAGGATGTTGTTGACGATCCGCTGGGCGAGCCACGCCACGGCGATCGCAACCCACGCCCAGAGGGAGAGGCTTGCGATCACGAAGACCGGCAGGGCGACGAAGAGGACCACGAGGTCCGCGTTCCGCAACAGCTTCACGCCGTCACCGCTGCCGAAAGACCCGGATGACCAGCAGCATCCCGCTGACGAACCCGATCGCCGCGCCGGCCAACGCCAGCGCCAGCCCCGCACCGAGCAGCGTCCCGATCCCGAAGCCGATCGCTGCGAACAGCAGAATCGTCGCGATCAGCATGGCGCCCGCGCCGATCCCCTGAACAGGTGGCGGCGATGGCGACATCGGAGGGACGGTGGCGGCGGTCGTGCGAGGGCATCGATCGAACCGTCAGGTGCCGTGAAGGCCTTGCGTGCAACACGCTCGGCGTGCCGAACACCCGACGGGTCGCTCAGACTATCCGAACTGAAGGCGGAATGTCCCGTGCCCTAGGGGACGGGATCGCCCTTTGCTACGGATGATCCCCGGACTTGCCGCAGCCCGCACGAGGCCTCGTGGCGGTCGGCATCAGCCCTCGTGACGAGCCGCACAAGGGCGGGGGACGTGCCTGCTAGTCCAGCGGGACGAAGTCGCTCTTGCGCGCACCGCAGACCGGACAGCACCAGCCCTCGGGGATGTCCTCGAAGGCCGTTCCGGCCGGGATACCGCCGTCCGGATCGCCCTCCTCGGGATCGTAGATGAAACCGCAGGGCTCACAGATCCATTGCTTCACCGAGCAAGGTATAGCGCGTTTGGTCCCGGGAGTACGTGTGCTGTGTACCGGCTACCGACGACGCTCGTCGGGGGCCACCGGCCACGATCCGGTGATGGTGTCGAACTCCCCCGTCTCGAGCGCGTGGGCGAGGTCGGCGTCGATCTCCTGGTCGGTCGTCTCCGGCCGAATCCGTCGCAGCCGCGCGGTATCGAGCCCGCGCAGCTTGACGATCTCGAGCACCACCACCAGGTAGAAGCTGAGCGCCAGCGCAGCCAGCACGATCAGCACGATCACGCTGCTCCAGATCAGGTCGAAGTTGCCGCGGTCGTCGCTGTACGGGACGAACCTGAGGGCGACGGCGACCCCGGCCAGCGTCCCCGCCCACGCGTACAGGTAGAGCACGGTCCTCCGCGGACTGAAGCCGATCCGGGTCAGCCGGTGGTGGAAGTGGTTCTGGTCCGCGCTGTAGATCGGGGTTCCCGCCTTCAGCCGCTTGAGCACCACGAACGTCGTGTCGAGCATCGGCAGCGCGAGCACCACGAACGGCACCACCAGGGCGAGCACGGCGTTGGTCTTGACCGACCCCTCGACCGCGATCGCCGCCAGCAGGTAGCCGAGCAGCAGCGCCCCGGTGTCCCCCATGAAGACCCGGGCCGGGTGGAAGTTGTGGAACAGGAAGCCGAGCGCGGCTCCCGCGGTCGCGCCCGCGAGCAGCGAGGCGTGCTGGGTCTGGACACCGAGATCCCAGGCGACGATGCCCATCGCGATCGCGGCGATCATGCTCACGCCCCCCGCCAGGCCGTCGATCCCGTCGGAGAAGTTCACGACGTTCATCAGGACGACGAACGCCAGGATCGTCAGCGGCTCGCCGAGAGCGCCGAACTGGACCGCCCCGAGCCACGGGAACGTAATGTTGGCGACGACGACTCCCTGAGAGACCGGGATCCACGCGGCGGCCGCCTGGCCGGCGAGCTTGGCCAGCCACGGCAGGTCGAAGCGGTCGTCGATCGCCCCGACGGCGGTGATCGCCAGGGCGCCGAGCAAGATCGCGCGCAGGCGTTCGCTCGGCCCCTGGAAGACGCCGAGCGCGTCGGGCATCGTCAGCAGCACGGCGGTTGCCACGCCGACGAAGATCGCGACCCCGCCGAGCAGCGGCGTCCCGCCGGCCGCGAGCCCCCGGCCGCGCGGGCGATCGACCGCGCCCACGGTGCGCGCGAGGCGCGCGACGAGGGGCGTCAGGACCGCCGCGACCGCGAACGCGATCAGCAGCGCGACGAAGGGCTCGCGCCAGTTCATCCGTCCGGAAGCCTAGATGAGTTCCGCCGCGGGATCAGGCCGACGAACCGACGCGTCCGCGCAGCGGCGACGACCGCCGCGCGACGCGCGCGGATCAGCCGAGCTCGGCGTAGAGCGGGTACTGGTCCGCGATCGCCCGGACGCTCGCGGCGAGCTGCTCCCGCTCGGCCGCGAAGCCGGCCTCGTCGGTCGCCAAAGAGCGGCCGATGATCTGCCCGACGTCCTTGAAGCTGTCCACGCTCAGCCCGCGTGTCGCCAGCGCCGGGGTGCCGATCCGCAGGCCGCTGGTGACCATCGGCGGACGCGGGTCGAACGGCACGGCGTTGCGGTTGACCGTGATCCCGACTTCGTGCAGCCGGTCCTCGGCCTGCTGGCCGTCGAGCTCGGTCTCGCGCAGGTCGACCAGCACCAGGTGGACGTCGGTTCCTCCGGTCAGGACGTTCAGGCCGCCCCCGGCGCCGAGCAGTTCCCCGGCGATCACGCGTGCGCCGTCGATCGTGCGCTGCTGGCGCTCCTTGAACTCGGGCGACGCGGCGATCTTCAGCGCGACCGCCTTGGCGGCGATCACGTGCTCGAGCGGTCCCCCCTGCTGGCCCGGGAAGATCGCCTGGTCGATCTTCTTCTGCAGTTCCTGGCGGCAGAGGATGATTCCCGACCGCGGACCGCCGAGCGTCTTGTGGACGGTCGTCGTGACGACGTCGGCGTACGGCACCGGGCTGGGATGCAGCCCGGCAGCGACGAGCCCGGCGAAGTGCGCCATGTCGACCCAGAGGTACGCCCCGACCTCGTCGGCGATCTCGCGGAACCGCTTGAAGTCGAGGTGCCGCGGGTACGCCGACCAGCCGGCGACGATCATCTTCGGCCGCGTCTCCCGGGCGATCCGGGCGACCTCGTCCATGTCGATCTGCGAGCTCTCGCGGTCGACCTCGTAGGCGACGATGTCGTACAACCGGCCCGAGACGTTGAGCTTCATCCCGTGGCTGAGGTGCCCGCCGTGGGCAAGCGAGAGGCCCATCACGCGATCACCGGGCTGCAGCAGCGCGTGGTACACCGCGTTGTTGGCCTGGGCTCCGGCGTGCGGCTGGACGTTGGCGTGCTCGGCGCCGAACAGCTGCTTGGCCCGGTCGATCGCCAGCTGCTCGACGACGTCGACGTGCTCGCAGCCGCCGTAGTAGCGGCGTCCGGGGTAGCCCTCGGCGTACTTGTTCGTCAGCACGCTGCCCTGGCACTCGAGCACCGAGCGGGGAACGAAGTTCTCCGACGCGATCATCTCGAGCGTCTGCTGCTGGCGGCGCAGCTCCGCGCCGACGGCCTCGGCGACCTCGGGATCGACGTCGGCCAGCGACGCGTTGAAGAAATCGGCAGGCAGATCAGGCACGGGCGTCTCCTCGGGGAACGTGGCGTTCGGGTGCCCAGGCGCGCGGCTCTTGCGATCGTCGCTTCCCGGTGGTTGGTTCCACCCTAGGGACGCCCCTCGACGGGACCCCCGGCGCCAGTCACGACGCGACCGATCCTAGCGAGCCGACCGGCGCGCCGAGCAGCGGCTCAGGCGGGAGGGAGTCCGTCTCCCCCGCCCTCGACGTCGGCGATCTCGTTGATCCGCCGTTCGTGGCGGCCGCCCTCGAACTCGGTGCCGAGGAATGCCTGGACGATCTCGTCGGCGGTCGCGCCGTCGACCCGTGCCTCGGACAGCCCGAGCACGTTGATCCCGTTGTGCAGGCGGGCCATCTCGGCCTCGGCCGCGTCGTGGGCGTTGACCGCGCGGATCCCGTCGATCTTGTTGGCGGTGATCGTCACGCCGTTGCCGGATCCGCAGACCACCACGCCCCGCTCGGCGTCGCCAGCGGCGACCATCCGGGCGGCCTGCGCGGCGAACTGCGGGTAGTCGGTCGACTCCGCCGACGTGGTGCCGACGTCGACGACGTCGTGACCCTGGCCCTCGAGGGACGCCTTGACGTGCTGCTTGAGCGTGAAGCCCGCGTGGTCCGACCCGACGACGATCCGCATCGGCCGATCGTAGCGCGGAGCCCCCGCGAATCGAGCGCTGCACGATCGACGGGTGTCGCGCCACCGCGCAGCGGACGGCGCGGTATCCGGGTCCCACGCTGCACGGTCGGCCAGCGGGCGACACCGTGCAGCAGGCGGCGCGCCGTTCGCGTCGTTCGCTGCACGGCTCCGCTGCGCCGCGCGCCGTGCAGCGGCCGGCGCGGTGTGCACGCAACGACGCGCTCGGCGGTCAGGCGACCGACAGCACGGCGGCGACCGCGTCTCCGGTGACCGGGCCCTCGCGGACGATCCGCCAGCCGCCGGGCGCCGCATCCGTGACGCCGCGCAGGTCGACGCTCGTCGACGGCAAGCCCGGCCGCTCGCCCGAGTCGAGCAGCAGATCGGCGCTCGCCCGCACGGCCGGCGGCACCGCCGCGAGCGTCTTCGGGTCCGGGCCGCCCGCGACGTTGGCGCTGGTCTGCACGATCGGTGAGGCCCCCGCCAGTGCCCCGACCGAGGCGGCGAGTCGCGGTACCCGGATCCCGAGCGTGCTCGGATCCTCGCCGCAGGCCGGCGCGAAGCGTCGCTGCGGGTTGGGGACGATCAGGCCGATCGGTCCGGGCAGCAGGCGCGAGACCGCGCGAAGAACCCCGCCCGGTGCCCCGTCGATCGCCGCCAGGGCGTCGTCGACCGCCCAGAACAGGACCGAGGACGGCTTCCGCGGGTCGCGGTGCTTGATCTCCGCCATCCGCCGAACCGCGTCGGCGTCATCGGGATCGGTCGCCAGGCCGTAGACGGTCTCGGCCGGGAAGACCGCCAGCCCGCCCGACGACGTAACCGCGGTCAGCGCCCGGATCTGGTCCGGATCGAGCGGGAGCCGATCCGCGCGGTCAGGCTCAGCCATCGCCGTTCTCCCGACCGACGATCCCGCTTCCGGTGTCCGCCGTACCGCCGGCCCCTCCGGCATCACGGTCCCGCCAGCCAACCACGACCCGGCCGATCCCGGCCAGGTCGTCGCGGACCTCGGTCCGCGCGAACCCGGCACCGCGCAGCAGCTCCTCGACCGCGGGCGGCTGGCCCTCGCCGACCTCGATCCCCAGCACGTCGGCACCCGCGTCCCACGCCTGCGGCACCAAGCGGCGGATCACGTCCAGGCCGTCTTCGCCGCCGAACAGCGCCAGGTGCGGGTCGTGGCGACGGACCTCCGGCGGCAGCTCGTCGTGGTCACCGAGCGGGATGTACGGCGGGTTGGAAAGCACGGCGAGGTACGTCGCACCCTGAAGGTGCTCCCCCAGTCCCGCCAGCAGATCTCCCTCGTGGAGCGTGACCCGCGCGCCCAGCCGCGCCGCATTCTCCCGGGCGAGCGCCAGAGCGTCGGTCGAGACGTCGGTCGCGTGCACGGTCAGGTCCGGGCGCTCGTCGGCGACCGCGAGCGCGACCGCCCCGCTGCCGGTGCCGACGTCGATCACCGTCGCGTCCGCCGGCAGCTCGAGCGCGAGCTCGACCAGCAGCTCGGTCTCCGGCCGCGGGATCAGCGCGCGCCGGTCGACCGCCAGGTCGAGATGGCGGAATCCGCGCACCCCCAGCAGGTGGGCGACCGATTCGCGGTCCTCGACCCGCCGCCGGACGACGTCGGCCAGTTCCCGTTCCTGGGGCGCCGTCAGCGACCGATCGGGCGAGAGGAACAGTCGGCTGCGATCGCTGCGCAGCACGTGGGCGACCAGCAGCTCGGCGTCGAGCCGCGCGCTCTCCACCCCCTCGTCGGCGAGCAGCGCCGCGAGCCGGCGAACCGCGGCACCGACGCGCTCGGCGGTCATGCGCTCCCGGCGTCCGCGCTGGCCTGTGCCTCGAGCAGCCGCCGCTTCTCGTCGGCCTGCAGCCCGCCGGTGAACTCCTCCAGATCGCCCTCGAGGATCGCTTCCAGCGCGTACTTCGTGAGCTTGATCCGGTGGTCGGTCACCCGACCCTCGCCGAAGTTGTACGTGCGGATCTTCTCGGCGCGGTCGCCCGTGCCGACCTGGGCACTGCGCGCGGCGGACTGCTCGGCCTGTTGCTCCGCGATCGCGTGCTCGTAGAGCCGAGCGCGCAGCACGCGCAGCGCCTTCTCGCGGTTCTGCAACTGTGACTTCTCGTCCTGCATCGAGACCACGACGCCGGACGGCTTGTGCGTGATCCGGACCGCCGAGTCGGTGGTGTTGACCGACTGGCCACCGGGACCGGACGAGCGGTAGACGTCGATCTGCAGGTCGCTCTGCTCGATGTGGATGTCGACGTCCTCGGCCTCGGGCAGCACGGCGACGGTGCAGGTCGAGGTGTGGATCCGCCCCTGGGTCTCGGTGGCGGGCACGCGCTGCACGCGGTGGGTGCCCGCTTCCCACTTGAAGACGGAGAACGCGCCGTCGCCCTTGATCGCGAACGTGTACTTGCCGTCGGACACCTGCATCGGCTCGGCCTTGAAACCGCGACGCTCGGCGTACTTGGTCAGCATCCGGTAGACGTCGCCGGCGAACAGGTCGGCTTCCTCTCCTCCGGCACCGCCCTGGATCTCGACGATCACGTCCTTGTCGTCGTTGGGATCGGGATCGACCATCGCGACCCGGATCTCCTCCTCGAGCTCGCCGATCCGCGTTCGCGCGGCGTCGAACATCTCGCGGATCTCGGCGTCCTCGCCCTCGGCGAGCATCTCCTTGGCACCTTCGGCGTCGTCGACGGCGTGGCGCCACTCGGCCGCGAGCTTGGCCGCGTCCTGCATCCGTCGGTACTCGCGTCCGACGTCGGCGTAGCGCTGGCGGTCGTTGATCACGACCGGATCCACGATCTGGCTCTCCAGCTCCGCGAACCGGCCCTCGATCTGCTCCACCAACGCGTCGATCACAACGACCGAGCGTACTGCCCCACGGTCCCTCGGTGCCCGCTCGGGGCGGCCGCTCTACGCGGCGACTTCGCTGCCGACACGGTCGCGGCGCCGCGCCCGACGTGGGTCCTCGCATGCCAGCACGCCCTCCAGCGCCGCGATCGCCACCGCCAGCTGGTCGTGGTCGGGCGCGCGGGTGGTCAGCCGCTGCAGCTGCAGCCCCGGCCAGGTCAGTGCCCGCACCGGGCGGAACCGCTGGTGACGGCCCGCGAACCGCAGCAGCTCGAACGAGATCCCGGCGATCAACGGGATCCCGACGATCCGGCTGGCGACCAGCTCCGGCCACGGCGGGGTGCCCAGCGGCGCGAAGACGAAGATCGAGACGACCATCACCAGCAGCAGGAAGCTCGTCCCGCAGCGCGGGTGCAGGCGGCTGCAGCGGGCCGCGTTCTCCGGGGTGAGCGGCATGCCCGCCTCGTAGCAGGCGATCGTCTGGTGCTCGGCCCCGTGGTACTCGAAGACCCGCCGCAGGTCGGCCATCCGCGTGACCAGCAGCAGATAGCCGAGGAAGATCGCGGTGCGGATCACGCCTTCGACCAACCAGAACGTCCATCCGTCGCCGAGCGGACCACGCAGCAGACCGGTCAGGCCGACGGGCGCGAGGAAGAACAGACCGACGACCAGGACCAGCGCTCCGAGCCCCGCGACGATCCAGGTGCTCGGACCGAGCTCGACCGGATCCTCGTACTGCGACGCCGCCGACGTCCGGAGCGCTCGGAATCCCAACCGCAGCGACGCGCCGAGGGCAACGACGCCGCGCAGGATCGGGAGCCGCAGCATCGGTGAACGAGACAGCGCCGAGCGGTAGCGGTGGGTCTCGACGACGACCTCGCCCGCGGCCGCAACCCCGCCGGGCAGCACGCCGTCGACGAACTGCTCGGGCAGCGGGTGCCGGACCGCGGTCGCCCAGTGGCGTGCGCCGCGGATCATCACGCCTTCGATCAGCGCCTGACCGCCCAGCGGCGGCGGGTCCTGACCCCGAGCATGCGAACGCCCCGCGGAGTGCGGATCGGACGGGCGTCGATCCGCGTTCGCGGGGCGCGAGGGCTCCGGCGGGCTCGGGGATCCGTCCTGGTCGAACGGAGGGCGAGCGCCGGAGCGTGAGGGCACGGGTCCCGAGATCAGGACTCGGACGAGGACGCGGCGGGCGCCTCGCTCTTCTCGGCGCGCTTGGCGGCGCGACGGCGGAACCGCTCGACGCGACCCGCCGTGTCCATGATCTTCTGCTTGCCCGTGTAGAACGGGTGCGACGCCGAAGACACTTCCACGTCGATCACCGGGTAGGTGACCCCGTCGAGCTCGATCGTCTTGTCGGTCTTGATCGTCGAGCGGGTGAGGAACGTCTCGCCCGCCGAGATGTCACGGAACACGACGGGCGCGTACTCGGGGTGGATATCAGTCTTCATTATCGGAACAAGGTATCAAGGGTCCCTCGACCGGCGGGGCGCTCCCCCACCGCCGGCGCCGACGCCTCGGTGCTCAGCGCCGCGCGCCGGGCTCGGAGCCGCATGCGACCTCGAGCTCGTTGTCGTCGAGCGTGCGCTCCTCGACGGTCGGCGCGGCGTCGATCCGGATCGACACGTCCTCGCCGGCGACGCAGCGGGCCCCGGGGATCAGGACGGTGGCTCCGTGGACCAGCGGCTGGACCGTGGCGCTGCCGAGCAGCGTCCCGTTCTGCACGACCGACAGCGTGACCGTCTTGCCGGAGAACGACCCGGCACGCGACACGCGCAGCCGCGCCCGGTACACGACCTGCCCGCCGCTGACGCCCGGGCTCCAGCCCAGCGACCGCGACACGCCGAGGTTCGGACGCAGCTCCTTGACCGTGCAGGCGCTGCTGCGCCGTGTGAGCGTCTGGGTGCCCGACGCCGTGACCCAGCGGAAGGTCACCCGGAGCCGGTAGGAGCTGCCCATCCGCAGACCGCGGACGTTGATCCGGCGAACCATCGCCCCGGCACCGCTCGCGGCGGGCTGGTAGGCGCCCAGACCGGCGGGCGACGCCGATCCCTTCAACGTCGACCACGACCCGTTCGGGGACTTCTCCTCGAGCACCGCGGCGAAGCCGAAGCCGGAGCTGCCCGCGCCTCGGGTCGCCCGCACGTTGAAGCTGGCGGCGCGCCCCTGCGGATCGTCGAGCGACGTCGTGCAGACCCCGCGCGAGACCTGGGCCGACCCGCCGGAGGTCGTCCGGACGGTCGTCGTACCACCGCTGCTGCTCGCACCGCTGGTCCCGGACCCGCTGCCGGAGGAGCCCCCGGACCCGCTGGACGTCGTCGCGAGGGCGGATGCCGTCCCACCGGCCAGCAACGCGACGGAGACACCGCATGCGAGAAGGACCGGACGGGAGCGAAGAACCACGGACACGGTGATGATCAGACGGCGAGGGAGGGTACCGAGCAACGGTTCACGCCCTGCACTGTGCCATAGAACCGCCGAGGGGCGCGCAAGTTGCGCGCCCCTCGTGGTGAACGGCCCGATCCTCCCGACCGACCCGTGATCTCTCTCCCGCGGTTGCCGTCCGGACTCCAGCGGAGCCCGTCCGGCGCAGGTGCATCGCTCAGGTGACCTGGTAGGCCGGACCGTCGCCGCCCTCGGGCGGGGTCAGGCGGCCACCACGCGCGGTGATCGCACCGCACTGGACGCAGTTGGTGTAGTTCACCGTGACGTCGACGAAGCCTTCTGCCGGCTGGTCGTCCTCGATCTCGTACACCCCGGCCGGGCACATCCACTTCCACGTCTCGGCGACGTCGCGCGGAACCCGCTTCTCCACCCGGATGTGGCTCGGCGCGTCGTCGCGGGTCGCGTTGCCCGTGATGAAGACCGACGACAGCTTGTCGAAGAAGTACTTGCCGTCGGGCTGCGGGTAGCGGTCGCTGAGCGGCTTGTCGTCGGGCACCGAGACCACGACGTCGGCGTCGCGGTGCAGGGACGGCTTGCCGGGCGGCAGCTTCCCCTTGGTGATGTAGTCCAGACCGGACAGCGCGGCGCCGACCGGCAGGCTGTGACCGTCGACCAGCGGCCGGTTGTTCTCCACCTCGCGGAGCGTCTTGCCGACCAGCGAGTCCTCGATCGCCTGCTCGTACGAGGTGAAGTCGTTCGAGCCCGCCTTGAGCTGCGCGTAGATCTTCTCGGCGGCCAAGCGGCCCGCCTCGATCGCCATGTGCACGCCCTTCAGGCGCGCCATGTCGACCATCGAGCCACCCTCGCCGACGATCACGGCGCCGGGCACCGAGAGCTTCGGCATCGACGCGTAGCCACCGGCCTGGATCGCCTTGGCGCCCCAGGCGACGCGCTCGCCGCCCTCCAGCACCTCACGCACGTAGGGGTGCGACTTGAAGGCCTGCAGCAGATCGTGGACCGACGCCGTGGCGTCGGGCGTGTGCAGCGGGATCACGTAGCCGATCGAGACCTGGTCCTCGCCCAGCGGGTAGATCCAGCCGCCGCCGGCCTCCCCGTGCTTCTTCTGCGGACGGGCCGGCCAGCCGATCGTGTGGATGACCTTCTTCCACGGCTTCGTGACCTTCCAGACCTCCTTGGCACCGATCTCCCAGATCGCGGGCTGCTTGCCCGCGGCCAGATCGAAGCGCTTGACGGCGGCACCGGTCAGGTGACCCCAGTTGCCTTCGGCCAGCACGGTCGCCTTGGCCGTCATGTCCATGCCGGGCTCGAAGTTGCGAAGCTCCTCGCCCTCCTTGCCACGGCCCTTGTCCCCGGTGCGGATGCCGACGACCTCTTCGCCGTCGACCAGCAGCTTGGAGGCCGCCGTCTCTGTGAGGATGTAGGCGCCCTGCTCCTCGGCCTGGTCGGCCATCCAGCGGCAGAGCTGGGCGATCGAGATCACCCAGTTGCCCTTGTTGGCGAAGTTCGGCGGGGTGACCGGGAAGCTGATCGCCTTCTTCTCGTTGCGGAAGAAGACCGCGCCATCGTCCTCGGCCTCGGTGAACGCGAACGGCAGATCCGCCAGGTTCGCGTCCGGGAACAGCGTGTTGAACGGGCCCGGCTTCATCACCGCACCGGACATGGCGTGCGCACCGCAGACCTTGCCCTTCTCGATGACGGCGACGGGGACCTCGCCCAGGGACTCGAGCAGCTCGGGGTCGTCCCCCAGCAGCTGCAGCAGCCGGTTCGCGGCCGCGAGACCGGCAGGGCCGCCACCCACGATGGCGACCCCGACCTCGATCCGCTCGTCCTCGGGATCCGTCGGCGCAGCGACGAACTCCTCGACGACGTCAACCGGGGGCGGGAACTGCGACGGCGAGACGCCGCCGTTGTGGGAAGCAGCCATACCGGGTCTCCTCAGCCCTTCTTCGCCTTGATCGCCGCGGACAGCGCCGGGACGATCGCGTGGAGGTCACCGACGATGCCGAGGTCCGCGAACTCGAAGATCGGCGCGTTGCCGTCCTTGTTGATCGCGACGATGTTCTCGGCGCTCTGCATGCCGACCTTGTGCTGGATCGCGCCCGAGACGCCGAGGCCGATGTAGACCTTCGGCGCGACGGTCTTGCCCGTCTGGCCGATCTGGCCGGCGTACGGGAACCAGCCCGCGTCGACCGCGGCGCGCGTGGCGGCGACGGCGGCGTTGCCACCGAACGACGCGGCGAGGTCGTCGGCGACGGAGAAGTTCTCCGGCGAGCCGAGACCGCGACCGCCGGTGACCAGCACCTGCGCGTCCTCGATGTTGACGTCCGCACCGCGCTGCTCGCCGCGGGTCACGACGGTGACCTTGCTCGACGACGCCGACAGCTCGACCGCGACGTCCTCGACCGCGACGGCCGAGCCCGACTGCGCCAGCTCGAAGGCGTTGAGGCGGCCGACGACGACGCCGAAGCCCTTGAACTTGATCTCGGAGATCTCGCTGTCGCCGAGCACCGGGCGGTCCGCCACGAGGGCCCCGCCGTCGACCCGCAGCCCGGTGATCTCGACGGCGAGGCCGCCGTTCAGGCGCGCGGCCAGGCCGGCGCCGGCCTCGAAGCCGAGCAGGCCGCCGCCGAAGACCGCGTAGCTGTAGTCGCCACCCTGGGCGATCGACGCCATCGCGTCGACGACCGGCTGCGCGACGCCCGCCGGAGCGGCGACGCGGAGCGCCTTGGCGGCGCCGTACGTGCCGACCGAACCCGCGACGTCGTCGCTGATGTCCTCGCCGACCAGCACGACATGGACCTCGCCACCGAGCTCACCCGCGAGCTTCGACGCCTCGGAGATCGCGCCGTACGAGTTCTTGTTGATCGCGCCGTCGTGGTGCAGCGCGTAGACCAGGATGTTGCTCATGGTCAGACCAGCTTCCTCTCGTCGAGCCACGCGACGATCTTCTCGACCGTCTGGGCGGTGTCCTCGTCCTCGATGATCGTGCCCGCGGCCTTGGCCGGCGGCTGCTTCGAGGACTGCCAGACGGCCTGCGAGCCGTCGGCGCCGACCTTCGACGCATCGATGCCGGCATCGGCGACCGAGAGCGTCTCCAGCGGCTTCTTCTTCGCACCCATGATCGCCTTCAGCGACGGGTAACGCGGCTCGTTGATCGCGTCACCGACGGAGATCACCGCGGGCAGCTCGACCTTGACCGTGTCGTAGCCGTACTCGGCCTGACGCTCGCACGTGAGCGACGAACCGTCGACATCGAGCTTGATCACCTGCGTGAGCGCGGGCCAACCGAGATGCTCGGCGACGACCGCGCCGACGGCGTAGGACTGCCCGTCGTCGGACTGCTGCCCGGCCAGGACGAGATCCGGGTTCTCCCGCTTGACCAGCTCGGCCAGCGCGTAGCCGGTGGCCACGACGTCGGATCCGGCGAGCGCGTCGTCGGTCAGGTGGATCGAGCGATCCGCGCCGAGCGAGACGGCCTTGTGGAGGGCCTTCTGGGCGCTCTCGGGACCGACCGTGATGGCCACGACCTCTTCAACGTCGAGCGCGCCGCTCTCGCGGAGCTGCAGCGCAGCCTCGATGGCGTGGGTATCGAACGGGTTCAGCGTCTTCTCGCCGCTACGGTCCAGACGACCGGTCGACGAATCGATGTGCTTCTGAACGGCCGCGTCCGGGACCTCTTTCACCAGGACGACGATCTTTGTCACTTGCGAGCCTCTTTCGGGGGCAGACGAACGGACGGGAGTCTAGCGCGGTTGACTGACCGATCAATCGGACGTCCACCATCGCCGGACACAACTTCCGACCAACGGTAGCTTTCGCGAGCCACGCAGGCTACCCGCAGCTCGCACGGCACGCATCCTAGTCATGGCCGGAACGAGATGTCGGCCGCCCTCCGACGACCGACAATGAGTGTTGCTCAGCTTTTCGGGCTCCGGTGCCGACGGACCGGAGCCGGGGCGACGGCGTGCGCTCGTGGAACGGGCGCACGCCGTTGCCGTCGCTCAGCTCTTGCGCTCGAAGCGGCGCACCAGGCGCCAGGCCGACGGCAGAACCGCCGCGCCGACCGCGGCCTTGACCAGGCCGCCGATGATGAAGACCGTGAAGCCCGTGTGGATCGTCTCGCTGACCGTTCCGCCGACGACCGCCTGCAGCACGATCAGGCCGGGCACGAAGATCAGCAGCTGCGCGAGCACGAAGGCCAGGAACGTCTGGACGACCTTGCGGTCCGCCCCGCGCTCCGCGAGCCAGCCGACCACGGCGGTCGCGATCGCGAAGCCGAAGATGTAGCCGCCGGTCGCGCCGAACAGGACGCTGGTGCCCGAGCTGGCGTCGGCGTAGACCGGCAGGAAGAGGCCGGCGAAGATGTACAGCAGCATCGCCAGCAGACCGCGGCGCATGCCGAGGGTCGCGCCGACGAGACCGACGGCGAGGGTCTGGCCGGTCATCGGCACCGGCGTCATCGGGACGATGATCTGGGCCATCAGCGCGGTGAACGCCGCACCGCCGACCACGAGGGCGGCGTCACGAACGCGCGCACCCGGGAGGACGTCGGCAAGAACGAGGCGAGGGGCTTCGACCCCTGGGGCAGCAACGGTGCTCATAAGCAGCAACTCCTTGACGTGTTGGCGGGGACTATTGCGCACTCGTCCGGCGGATGAACGTCTGAAGCGCGCGTCTCCCGCTGCTCGGGGGGCCCAGCACCGCTGGCCGGGGGGATTGACCCGGGGTCGGCGAAACGGCCGCCGGACGACCGGACGAGCCGGACCCCTCAGCCGCTGAAGTCGCCCTCGGCGCGCCGCACCGACTCCAGCAGGAGGCTCAGCTGCTCCTGCTCGTCGGCGTTCAGCGCGTCGAACGCGAAGCCCGACGCGTTCATGTCCTGGGTCGCGGCCTCGGCGACCTCGCGCCCACGGTCGGTGATCTCGGCCAGGGTCGCGCGGCGGTCCGACTCGTGCGGGACGCGCCGCACCAGGCCGTCAGCTTCGAGCCGGTCGACGATGTTCGTGACGCTGGTCCGGTGGACCTGCAGGCGTTCGCCGATCTTGCCGAGCGGCAGCGCCCCGGCGTGCGTGAACGAGAGCAGCATCAGCGCCTCGTACCGCGGGAAGGTCAGGCCGTGTGGACGCAGGATCGCGTTGAACCGCGACATCAGGATCTGCTGGACCCGCATCACCGCCGTCACGGCGGCCATCGGACGGGCCGGCTCGGGTCCCCAACGCTCGGTCCAGTGGCGGCGTGCCTCGGCGATCGGGTCGGTCCGCAACGGCGTCGTCACGCCCGAAAGGCTGCCACACCGGTCAGCGGCACATCACCGTCGCGTCACCGCGCGGGCCGCGTACGGCCGGCCGCCGCGACCCGGCCGAGGCCGCCGATCGCCGCGATTCCCGCGAGCGCCGCGAGCGTCTTCAGGTGGGCGGTCAGGCGCTCCAGGTGGATCACGTCCCACCCCTCGTCCGCCGCCACCGCCGCGAGCGTGCGGTCGGGATTGACGGCTACCGGGTGGCCGACCGCGCGCAGCATCGGCAGGTCGGACTCCGAGTCGGAGTACGCCCACGACGCGGCGAGGTCCAGCCCGTCGCGCGCGGCGAGGCGCTCGATCGCCGCGATTCC
>JBQGEK010000130.1:0-2339 GCA_052039575.1 Patulibacter sp.
AGAAGCGTGGCGCCATGCTTCGCGTCAGCCATGTACTCGACCGGCGGGGCCTATCGGCCGGCCCACATGTCGTCGGTCAGATGCGCTCGGATGCTCGTGCTGAGCGGCTTGCCGATCACGCCCTGTGCGACGAGGTCGCGCAGGAAGAGGACCGGCGGGTGCAGGCCGCCCTGCAACCCGACAACCGTCCGCAGCCGTCGCTCGCGGGCAAACCCCTCCCGCGCTTCGGCCTCCGACAGGTTCCTTGCGAGCGGCCATTCGCAATAAACCATCTTGCCCGCGGCCAGCGCGTCGGAAACGATCTGCTTGTGGTCCGGCACCTTGACCGCAACCACCACCAGGTCGACCTCCGGCCGCACGACCAGAGCCTCATGCGTGTCGAAGGCGAGACCGGCGCCCAGCCGACGAGCGGTCGCGTTCGCGCTCTCCATACGAGTCGTACTGACGGCGCGGATCTGGAACGCGTCGAGCGCCTGCAGCGCCGGGACGTGAGCAATTCCGCCCCAACCCCGATCGGCACTGGCCCCGACAAGGCCGACGCCGATCCGGGTATCTGCTGAATTCGTCATTAGGAAGCTCCTGCCGTGTGCAGCCCCGGCAACGCTCTCCGGGCTGCGTCACGATGATTCGTTTCCGGACACATGCGTGGGCACTCGGGCTCACCATGGCGAGCGAGCAGTTATCGCCGTTCGCGTAGCGGCCGCGGGATTTGAGCCCGAGTGACCCGAGCGCAGGTTTTACACGTGATCCCAGTGGGCCTCGAGTTCGCGTGCGACATCGGCCGGACGCTCTATCATCGGCCAGTGCGAGCTGCGCAGCTTGAAGACGGCACGTGCGCGGGTGGCATTGCCGAGCTCGTCGGCGAAGCGGTGGGGAAGAAACGGATCGTCCAGGCCCCAGATCACCAGCGCTGGTGCGGTCACGTTGCTCAGACCCGGCTTCCACTCCGCCCCGACCTCGATCGCCGAACGGTAAAGGGCGAGAATGCTTGCTCTCATGGTGACATCGAGATGCCGGACCGATTCGTTTGCCGCGTCGAGCGGCATCTGCGCCTCGTTGAGGCTTGCTGCGAACGCCTCGAGATCGAGGTCCGCCATCCATTGCTCGCCCTCGCCCGGCGTCTGCCAGATCTTGGCAAGATAGTGCCACGGATACTCCGGATCGATGGGTCCGCTGATGCCTGTCCAGGTCCGCACCAGATCTGGTCGGACGGACGCGAGACGGCCCGTGAGCAGAGACCCCCAATCATGACCGACCAGGTCGACGGGTTCGCCGATTTCCTCGATCTTCTCAACAAGCCAATCGAGATACTCTTCTTTCGTCGACGTGAATCCCGCCGGCAGGGGTACGCCGAACCCGGGGAGGTCGATCGTCACAATGTCTTCGCGTTGAAGATAGGGGCGGACGGTGTCCCAGAGCCGGTGGGTATCAGGTACACCGTGGACGAGGACTGCAGGCATTTCGGATTCTCCAAATGATTGTTGTCGCGGTTGATCGGTCGGCCGGTCGGCCGAGTCAGGGAAGGAGGACGACTTTGCCGTGGGTGTGGCCCGTGGCGACGAGGCGATGGGCGTCCGCGGCCTCGTCGAGTGGGAAGCTCCGGCCGATGCGTGCGGTCCATGCGCCGGCGGCGATCAGGTCCAGGGCTTCCTGGACCGGGCGGTGGTCGCGGTTCCCGCTGCCCCCGGGGCTGAACGCGACGCCGTGTTGTGCGGCATCGCGGTCGGCGAGCGTCACGATCCGGTCGGGGCCGCCGAGAAGATCGACGAGGGCGGGAAGGAGCCCCTTGCCGGCGGTGTCGAGCGCGGCGTCGACCCCGCCCGGAGCGGCGGCACGGATGCGATCGACCAGGCCCGGGCCGTGGGCGACGGGGGTCGCTCCGAGACTCCTGACGAAGTCGGCGTTGGCGGTCCCGGCGACGCCGATCACCGTCACACCGCGCTGTCGCGCGAACTGCACGGCGGCGCTGCCCAGAGCACCGCTCGCGCCGGTGACCACGAGCGTGTCACCCGGGCGAATGTTCAGAAGCCCGAGCCCCCTCGCCGCGTTGTCGGCGCCGATGACGGTAGCCGCGGCCTCCTCGAAGGAAACGCCGTCGGGGATCGTCGCGAAATTGCTGCTGACCGTGTACTCGGCGTAGGAGCCCTGGGTGGCGGAGTCCGGCCACCCGGCGACGCGGTCGCCGACCACGCCCACGTCGACGCCCGGGCCGACCGCCTCGACGACGCCGGCGAACTCGAATCCGATGATGGCGGGAGCACGCAGGCGGAACGCTCCGGCACGTGCCAGGATCTCCGCCGGGTTCACCCCGGCGGCGTGAACCCGCACCAGTACCTGAC
>JBQGEK010000131.1:0-7959 GCA_052039575.1 Patulibacter sp.
AACAGCGGGAACGACTCGGTGAACGAGCCGCGACCGGCGAGGATCTCGGCGCGTCCGTGGGAGATCAGGTCGAGCGTCGCGTACTGCTGGACGACGCGCACGGGATCCTCGGAGCTGTGCACGGTGACCGCACTCGACAGCCGGATCTTCTCGGTTCGCGCGGCGGCCGCGGCGAGCGCAACCGGCGGGGCCGACACGGCGTAGTCCGGACGGTGGTGCTCGCCGAGCGCGAAGACGTCGAGTCCGACCTGCTCGGCCAGCTCGACCTCCTCCAGCAGGTTGGCGAACCGTTGTTCGGGCGTGATCAGCTGCCCGCTCTTCGGGTCACGTCCGAGGTCGGCGAAGGTGGCGAGTCCGAGTTCCATGTCGAGACAGCATGACACAGAACGCCGAGTAATCGGACCGCGGTCCGTTTAGGCGTTGGGTCGAGCAGTCGCCCGCGACTAGGCGGGATCGTCGGCGTCGGCCCGTACGGCGGCGTCCATCGCCGTCCGTGAGACGTCTCGGCCGCTCCACCGCTCCAGGCTGCGCGCGCCCTGGGCCACGAGGAACGACATCCCGTCCACCGCCGGCACTCCGGCCGCCTCGGCCGCGTTGTAGAGCGGGGTACCGCCGGCCCGGTAGACCAGATCGACGACGGTGCCGAAGCCGGTCAGGTCCTGCTCGTCGACCGGCAGCAACTCGAAGGTCCGCTCGGGGTCGTGCAGCCCGACGCTGGTGCAGTTGACCAGCACGTCAGCGCCCGAGACGGCGTCGGTGGCATCGACCTCGAGTTTGTCCGCCAGGTCTCGCGCACGTTCCGCCGTCCGGTTCCAGACCGCCACGCGGGCGCAGCCGGCTTCGCGAAGCGCCCAGACGCAGGCCCGCGCGCTGCCCCCTGCCCCCAGCACCACCGCGGTGGCGCCGGTCAGCGACCTGCCGATCACGTCGATCAGCCCGGGCGCGTCGGTGTTGTCGCCCTCGAGCGTGCCGTCGTCGAGCACCGTCAGCGTGTTCACCGCCCCGATCTCGTGGGCCGCCGGCGTGGCGACGTCGGAGGCAGCAAGCGCTGCGTGCTTGTGGGGGATCGTGACGTTCGCCCCGGCGAAGCCGGCCTCCCGCAGACCGGCGATCGCTCCCGCGATCGCGTCCGGCGGCACCGGCAGCTTCTGGTAGCTCCAGTGGTCCAACCCGAGCTCGCGCAGCGCCGCGGTGTGCATCGCCGGCGAGCGACTGTGGTGGACCGGCCAGCCGAAGACGCCGAGCTGCCACGGGCGGTCCGGCGCGATCGACGCGACCGGGGCCGCCGACATCAGTCGTCGTCCTTGCAGACCGACGGATCCCCGCCCATCCGGTCACGTGCCGCGTTGTACGCCTGGACGTCGCGCTGGAACTGCGCGTCGCTGCTGGAGAACGCGTGCGCGCCGTTGCCACACGGCTTGACCACGTAGTACAGGTAGGAGTCCTGGGTCGGGTTGGCGGCGGCCTTGATCGACGCCAGGCCAGGGTTGCCGATCGGCGACGGCGGCAGGCCCGTGCGGGTCCGCGTGTTGAACGGGCCGTCGCGCTCGAGCTCGCTGACCCGCAGCGGACGGTCCCAGTTGCGCTCGGCGTAGCGGATCGTCGCGTCGATCCCGAGCGTCATGCCCTGGTCGAGGCGGTTGTAGATCACGGCGGCGGCCTTGCGCCGCTCGGCCGGAACGTTGATCTCACGCTCGATCATCGACGCGATGATCAGCACCTCGTAGGTCGAGAGATCGGCCCGCTTCGCCCGGCGCATGTCGACCGAATCGATCTGTCGCTCGAACGCCTCGACCTGCTTGGCGACGAGCGCGTTGGCCGTGGCTCCACCGCGGGGGAGCTCGTAGGTCGCCGGGAAGAGGAAGCCCTCCAACCCGGTCTGCTTCGCCGGCTGGCCGTACTTCTTCGGATCGAAGCCGCTGCTGCGGCGACTCGCCCGCATGTAATCGCCGCGGACGTCGGTCTGCCGCAGGTGCGTCGCGACCTCGCGGCGCGAGAGGCCCTCGGGAACCCCGACGTTGATCACCGGGTCGGGCAGCGGTTCCTCGCGCAGCGCATCGAGTGCGGCGGCGTAGGTCATGTTCTCACGCAGCTCGAGCGTGCCCGCCCGCAGGTCGCTGCCGCCGCCGGACATCCGCGCGCGCAGCGAGAAGACCAGCGCGTTGTCGACCACGCCCTTCTCGGCCAGCACCTCGCCGATCTGCGATACCGAGGATCCGGGCGCGATCGTCACGTTGACCGTCTCGCCGGGGTCGCCCTTGAACGGCTGGAAGATCACGATTGCCGCCACAGTCGCCAGGACGATCGGCAGCAGCACCAGGATCGCGGCGACCCGCGACCAGCCGCGACGGGCGGGCGCCTTGCGCGGGGCCACCTGGATCGGCGGGATCGCCGACGCCGACGGGCGCAGCGGAGCAAGCGGCTCGTCGTCGGCATCGTCGGTGAAGCGGACCGCGTCGTGCTCGTCGGTGAAGCCGGCGAACGGTTCGGGTTCGCGACGCGGCGGCGCGTCGGGTGCAGGCGGGATCGGCGGTTCGGGAGTGGTCGCCAGCGGCGGCTCGGTCGGTCGCTGCGGCATCAACGCATCCGACACGTCGATCGACGTGTCCGACTGCTCGGACGTGGACCACCACGGCGCTCCCCCGCTCGGTGCGGCAGGCGGCACCGTCCGCGGCTCGTCGGCGAACGGCGTGGTCGGCGCCTCATCCGCGAACAGGCTGGGCGGTGTGGCCTCGCCGAACGACGGGGTCGTCGCCTCGTCGGTGGCGGAGATCGCGTCGAACTCGGACGTTCCGACCTCGTCGAGGCTGCGCGGAACCGGGCGACCCTCGCGCTGGGCACGCCGCTGCTCGCGCTCCAGGCGAGCGCGACGACGCTCGTCCTCGGACCGCGGCCCGTTGTCCTTCCGACCGCGCGGACTCACCGCGCGACCTCGTGCCGCGTCCCCATCCCGCAAACGCTAGACGAGTGGACCCGAGTGTGCACCGCCACCGGTACCCAGCGGCACGACTAGCGCTGCCGCAACCACTCATCCAGCAGTACCGCTGCGGCGCGCGAGTCCTCGTCGCTGTCGTCGCCGCCGCTCTGCTGGGCCAGCTTCGTGGTGAACCGCTCGTCGTAGAGCTCGACCGGCACGTCCGGACCAAGGGCATCGGCGAGCGTCGTCGCGAACTCCCGGGCCTCGCGGGTCTGGTCGGTGTCGTGACCGCGCAGGCTCAGCGGCAGGCCGACGAGCACCCGCTCGGCCCCGCACTCCGCGATCAACCGCAGCAGCTCGCGACGCCCTTTGCGCGACCCCGCGCGCAGGACCGCGGGATGCGGCGTGGCGATCGTGCCGGTCGGGTCGCTGATCGCGACCCCGGTCCGCGCCGATCCGTAGTCGAGGGCGATTACGCGCACGCTGCGCTCACAGCCCCGTGATCGCCACCGTGATCGCGTTCTCGGCGACGTTGAGCGCGTCGTCGGTCTTCTCCGGATCGCGACCGCCGGCCTGGGCCATCGTCGGCTTCCCGCCGCCGCCCCCACCGACCGCCGCGGCCGCCGCCTTGACGACGTCGCCGGCCTTGACCCCGCGCTCGACGATCTCCGGGGAGACCGCCACGATCAGCCCGACCTTGCCGTCGGCCGGGGCCGCCAGCACGACCACACCCGGCCCGTCGAGCTTGCCCTTGACCCGGTCGGCGATCGCGGCCAGGTCCTTCGCGCCGATGCCGTCCGCCAGCCGCGCCACCACCACCGGGACGTCACCGATCGTCTTCGCGCCCGCGGCGATCGCCGCTTCGTCGACGGCCGGGCCGGTGCCCTTGCTCGCCGCCGCCTTGACCTGGTCGCGCAGCTGAACGATCTTGTCCGGCACCTGGTCGACGGCGACCTTGCCGGCGGCCGCGGCCGCCTCCAGGGTGCGGCCGTAGCTCAGCAGCTGCTCGATCGCGACCGGACCGGTGACCGCCTCGATCCGCCGGACGTTGGCCGAGCTCGAGCCCTCGCTGACGATCCGGAAGACGCCGATCTCGGCGGTCGAACGGACGTGGGTGCCGCCGCACAGCTCGCGGCTGAAGTTGCCGTCGCCGATCTCGACCATCCGCACGATGTCGCCGTACTTCTCGCCGAACAGCGCCTGCGCGCCAAGCGCCTTGGCCTCGGCGATCGGCATGCTCAACGCCCGCACCCGCTGGTTGGCGAGGATCTGACCGTTGACCCGATCCTCGACCCAGCGGACGTCCTCGGGGTCGAGCTTCGACGGGTGGCTGAAGTCGAACCGCAGCTTGTCCGGCCGCACCGCCGAGCCGGCCTGGCGCACGTGGTCTCCGAGCCGCTCGCGTAGCGCGGCGTGCAGCAGGTGCGTCGCGGTGTGGTTGCACTCGGTGGCGTGGCGCGCGGACGCGTCGACCGCGGCCATCACGCGCTGACCCGGCGTGAGCGTCGCGGCGTCGCCCTCGACGACGATCGCCTGGTCGTCCCCGGCACGGATCACCGACGCGACGGCCAGCGCGCCGTCGCCGTTCTCGAGCGTGATCGTTCCGGCGTCGGAGACCTGGCCGCCGCCCTCGGCGTAGAACGGCGACTCTGCGAGCTTGACCACGGTCCGGCCGTCGCGCTCGAGCACGCCGGCGATCGTGGTCTGCTGCTGAAGCGTCGCGTAGCCCGTGAACTGGGTCTGCTCCGCTGCCACCTCGGCGGCGATCGACCCGGCCGCCGCGCCCCCGTGGTCGCCGAGCCGGGAGGCCGCGCGGGAGCGCTCACGCTGCTGGGCCATCTTCGCGTCGAACTCGTCCTGGCCGTTCCAGGCGATCCCGCGCTCGGCGGCGATCTCGACCGTCAGCTCGACCGGGAACCCGAAGGTGTCGTGCAGCTCGAACGCATCCGAGCCGGTCAGCTCCCCGCCCGCAAGGATCTGGTCCAGTCGGACCGATCCCTGCTGCAGGGTACGGCCGAAGCCCTCCTCCTCGGCACGGATCCAGGTGAGGATCTCGTCGCGGCGGGTCCGCAGGTCGGGATAGGCGTCGCCCATCGTCTCGAGCACCACGTCGAGGTACTTCGGCAGCACCTCGCCCTCGATCCCGATCCGCCGCGCCTGGAGGATCGCGCGGCGCATCACGCGGCGCAGTACGTAGCCGCGGCCCTCGTTCGACGGCACCACGCCGTCGGCGGTCAGGAAGGTCGTACCCCGCGAGTGGTCCGCGAGGATCCGCAGGGCCCGGTCGACGTCGGCGTCGCCGGACTCGTAGGTCTTGCCGGAGAGCTGCTCGCCGAGCGCGATCAGCGGCGCGAACTGGTCGGTCTCGAAGATCGTCTGCTTGTCCTGCAGCAGCATCGCCATCCGGTTGAGCCCCATGCCGGTGTCGATGTTCTGCTTCGGCAGCGGGGTCAGGGTGCCCGACTCGTCGCGGTTGTACTGCATCATCACGACGTTCCAGAACTCGAGGAACCGGTCGTCGGAGTCGGGATCGCCCGGCTTGTCGCCCGCCCCGTACTCGGGGCCGCGGTCCAGGTACAGCTCGGTGCACGGGCCGCACGGACCGACCGGACCGGCCGACCAGAAGTTGTCCTCGGTGCCGAGCAGCACGATCCGGTCGCGCGAGACGCCGTGGGAGACCCAGTGGTCGATCGTCTCCTCGTCGGGACCGAGGCCGAGCGCGTCGTCGCCGCCGAAGACGGTGACCCAGACCTTGTCCGGATCGAAGTGGAAGCCGTTGAGCGTCAGATCCCAGGCGAACCCGGTCGCTTCCCGCTTGAAGTAGTCGCCGAACGAGAAGTTGCCGAGCATCTCGAAGAAGGTCAGGTGACGCGCGGTCACGCCGACGTTCTCCAGGTCCTCGGTGCGGAAGCACTTCTGGCTGTCGGTGACCGTCGGCGCCGGCGGCTGCTCGGTGCCGAGGAAGTACGGCTTGAGCGGATGCATGCCCGCCACCGTGAACAGCGCCGACGGGTCGTTCGCCGCCGGGACGAGCGACGCCGACGCGAGCCGCCGGTGTCCGTTGGCCTCGAAGAACCGCAGGAACGTCTCGCGGATCTCGTCGCTGGTGGTGGGACGTTCGGCGCTCACTCGGTCGATTCTGCCGCAAATCGGGCCGACGGAACCGGCTCACCCGCCGACCGAGACCTTCCGTCGGCCGCCGTCCGTACCCCACGGTCGCCGGCAGACCCGATGGTGGTCCGCTCAGGGCACCGCCGACCTGGTACCCGCATCGGCCTCGAGCTCCTCTGGCGGCTCGGGGTCGTCGTCCTCGTTCGGCTGGTCCGGCGCACTGCCCTTCCCCGTCGGCTCCAGACGCCAGCTCCACCACTCGGCAATCACGATCTGGATCGTCGCGGCGGCCGGAATCGCGAGCAGGGCGCCGACGATGCCCAGCAGCGTGGCACCGAACAGCACGGCGACGATGATCACGATCGGCTCGACGTGGACCGCCCGCTTCTGCAGCTGGGGTTGGAGGACGTAGTTCTCGATCTGCGGATAGAGCAGCGCCCAGATCGCCCAGAGGATGGTCATCGTGGGAAACCCGGCGGCCACCGTCACCAGACCGATTCCGACGCCCCAGGCCAACGATCCGACGACCGGGATCAGCGATCCGATCGCGATCAGCACCGCGAGCGGCTCGCGGAACGGCACCCCGAGCAGCGTCATCACGAGGTAGCCGGCGACGGCGGCGATCAGCGCGATCGTCAGCTGCGCTCGCACATAGCTGGCCACCGCCACGGCGATCCGATCGAGAGCCCGCTCGGTCCGCTCGTGGTGCTCCCGCGGCAGCAGGCGGACCGACGCCTGGACCCACCGCGGTCCGCTGGCCACCATGAAGGCGGAGAGCACCAGGATCGTGAAGATCGAGAACAGCGAGTCGATCAGGCCCAGGCCGATCGAGGAGAGCAGCCCCGCGGCGTCGCCGAGATGATTCGGGGCATCGTCGGCCAGGTCGGACAGCCGCGCGGCGATGTCGAACTGCTCGTCCACGCCCCGCAGGAAGGCGTTGCGGTTGACGATGCCGGTGGCGTCGTCGACGTAGCGTGGAAGGTCGCGCGCCAGGGCCACGGCGTTCTCCACGATGCCGGGGATGATCAACGCGCCGAGTGCCACCGGAACGAGGCACGCGACCAGATAGACCACCGCGACCGCTGCGCCGCGCGGAAGCCGTTGCGAGAGCATGCCGACCGGGGCCGACAGCGCGATCGCCACGAACGCCGCGATCACCAGCCACCCGAGTGGCCTGCGTAGGAGGTACGCCAGGTAGAGGGCCCCCGCAACGGCGACGATCACCAGGGTGGCGCGGAGGACGGAGCGTATCCCCAGGTCCAGGCTCGTCATTCCCGCCGACCGTAGCAGCGCGCACCACCGGTCATCGGACCGCTCCCCCCGAACCGTGCGCTCGTCGTCGTCGGGTACGGTGGCGCAGCGGTCGGTCCCTCTCCGGCCCGGAAGGAGAGCTGCGCGTGGCCCCCAGGAAGATCGCCGACCTGCCGACCCTCGACGTCGACCGACCCGTCCACGTCCGGGTGGCGAACGTCGACCTCGTCGTGCTCCGCGACCCCGACGACGAGGTCACCGTGCTCTACGGCCGCTGCCAGCACCGCGGCGCGCTGATGGCCGATGGCACCGTCCGCGGCGACCGGCTGCGGTGTGGCCTGCACGGGTCGACCTACGACCGACGGACCGGGATCAACGTGCGGCACCGTGGCGCGGATCTGCAGCGGTTCGAGGCGTGGGTCGACGAGGGTGGCGTCTGGGTCGACGAGGACGAGATCGCCGGCTGGGAACGCCGCAACCCGCAGCGCTGGAACCCCGCCGACTACCAGGGGCTCTACCAGGACCTGAAGGGCACCGGGGACGAACCGCACGTCGGCGACATCCACCGCCTCGCTGCCGACGGATTGGAGCGCGTCGGCCACCACGGCCCGGTCGCGGCGATGGGCGTCCCGCGGAGCGAGCTGCCCACGTGGGACGACCTGCAGCTGCTGACGGCGCAG
>JBQGEK010000132.1:0-6174 GCA_052039575.1 Patulibacter sp.
GTCGAAGACGACGCGGTGCTGCCCGTCGTGCGGTGGCTGAAGCGGCGTCGCGACGACGATCCCCGCCTGCTGGCGTTCCGCGACGGGGACCGCTGGCGGCTGCTGCACTCCGACGACATCAACGCCCACCTCGAGCGGCACGCCGGGCCGTGCACCGCCAAGGACTTTCGAACCTGGAACGCGACCGTGCTGACGGCGATCGGCCTCGCCGAGCGCGCGGCCGGGGCCGTCAGCCGGACCGCCCACCAGCGCGCCATTCGCGAGACGATCGGCGAGGTGGCGGAGATGCTCGGCAACACCCCGGCGGTCGCGCGCAGCTCCTACGTCGATCCGCGGGTGATCGATCGCTACGACAGCGGGTGGACGATCGCCGCCGGTCTCGAGCAGGTCGGCGGGCGCGAGGCCTTCGACCGGATCGACGGTCGCGAGCCGCTCGACGCCGCGGTTCGTGACCTGATTCGCGACGAGGGCGACGACTCTCCCGCACTCAGCGACCATCCGGTCGAGCCCTGACCTCGACCGGCATCCGATCGCTCGAGGCCGCAGGCCGCGGTCGCGGTGCCGACGGTTCTCCACGGTGGTCGGCTCGAGCGCGCCGCGGGCGTGCTGCGGGAGGCGGCTCGGGTGCGCAAGACTGCGGGCTCGATGGCGGCACCGCGCAACCTGGTCAACCTCAAGAACGTCGGCAAGGGATTCGCGAGCCGGACGATCCTGGACGACCTGACGCTCGGCGTGAACGCGGGCGAGCGAATCGGGATCGTCGGCCGCAACGGCGACGGGAAGTCGACCCTGCTGCGGCTGATCGGCGGGCAGGAGGAGCCCGACACCGGCGCGGTCACCCGGGTCGGCGGCCTGCGGATGGCGACGATCGCCCAGGCCGACGAGCTGGCCGGCGACAAGACGATCCGCGAGGAGCTGATCCAGGGTCGCGCCGACCACGAGTGGGCCGGCGACGCGCGCTTCCGCTCGGTGCTCGACGGGCTGCTCGGCGGCGTCGAGATGGCCCGCTTCCCGCAGGGGCTCGACACCGTGATCGGGCCGCTGTCGGGCGGCGAACGGCGACGGATCGCGCTGTCCAAGCTGCTGCTCGACGACGACGAGCTGCTGCTGCTCGACGAGCCGACCAACCACCTGGACGTCGAGGGCGTCGCCTGGCTGGCCGAGCACCTCGCCCAGCGGCGCGGGTCGCTCGTGGTGATCACCCACGATCGCTGGTTCCTCGACGCGGTCTGCACCGAGACCTGGGAGGTCAGCGACGGCGCGGTGCACCAGTACGAGGGCGGCTACGCGGCCTACGTGCTGGCCCGCGCCGAGCGTGACCGGCAGGCCGCCGCGCGCGAGGACCGTCGTCAGCAGCTGATGCGCAAGGAACTGGCGTGGCTGCGCCGGGGGCCGCCGGCGCGGACCTCGAAGCCGAAGTTCCGGATCGAGGCGGCCAACGCCCTGATCGCCGACGAGCCCGAGGCCCGGGACGGCGTCGAGCTGCTCAAGTTCGCCAGCCGACGGCTCGGCGGCAAGGTGCTCGACGCCGTCGACGTGTCGCTCGCCTACGGTGATCGGACGATGCTCGAGCGCGTGACCTGGCGGTTCGGACCGGGCGACCGGGTGGCGCTGGTCGGCGTCAACGGGTCCGGCAAGACCAGCCTGATCAAGCTGCTCGCGGGCGAGCTGGAGCCGACGACCGGTGCCGTCGAGCGCGGCGAGACCGTGCGCCTGGCCCACCTCTCCCAGGACACCGCGGAGATCTCGGGCGAGCTGCGGGTGCTCGAGGCGCTCGAGGAGGTCAAGGGACGGACGACGCTCGCCGACGGCAGCGAGCTGACGGCGGGACAGATGGCGGATCGGTTCGGCTTCCGCGGACCGAAGGGGCGGACCCTGGTCAGGGACCTGTCCGGCGGCGAGCGGCGGCGGCTGCAGCTGATGCGGCTGCTGATGGACGAGCCGAACGTGCTGGTGCTCGACGAGCCGACCAACGACCTCGACATCGACACGCTGACCGCGCTCGAGGACCTGCTCGACTCGTGGGCCGGCACCCTGATCGTGATCAGCCACGACCGCTACTTCGTCGAGCGGGTGACGGACAACGTCTACGCGTTGCTGGGCGGGCCGGGGATCCGCCACCTGCCCGGAGGGATCGAGGAGTACCTGCGACGGCGGCGCGAGGCGGACGAGACCCGCGCGGCGACGAGCGGGGGAGCGGGCAAGAGCGGGACGGGGAACGGCGCGGCAGCGGGGCCGGGGACCGGCCTGACCGGGGGCGCGCTGCGCGATGCACGCAAGCAGGTCCAGAAGCTCGAGCGCCAGATCGAGAAGCTCGAGGCGCGCGAGGCCGCGATCCACGAGCAGATGGCGGAAGCGGCGACCGACGTCGGCCGGCTGCGTGAGCTGACCGACGAGCTGTCCGGGGTGACGGCCGAGCGCGAGAACGTCGAGGCCGCCTGGATGGAAGCATCCGAGGCGATCGAGGGCTGATCCGCGGCCGCGGCCGCTGGTAGCGTCGCTCCACGGGCTGGCCGTGACGGTGGTCGGCTCGTCGAACCCGACGGAGGACCTTCGTGCAACCAGTGCCCGGCCCCAGCAACGCGATCACCGACGTCCCCGGTCTGCGGGTCGGACACGCCTCGCGCGCCGGCGGTGGTGCGCAGACCGGCACCACGGTGCTGCTCGCCCCGCCCGGTGGCGCGGTCGCGGCAGTCGACGTCCGCGGATCCGGGCCGTGCACCCGCGAGACCGACGCGCTCGATCCACGCAACGTGGTCGACCGGGTCGAGGCGCTGGTGCTGACCGGCGGCAGCGCCTACGGACTCGACGCGACCTCGGGAGTGGTCGGGTGGCTCGCGGAGCAGCACCGCGGGTTCCGGGTCGGTCCGGATCCGGGGCACGTGGTCCCGGTGGTGCCGACGCTGGCGCTGTTCGACCTCGGCCGCGGTGGGGATTTCACCGCGCGTCCGGACGCGGCGCTCGGCCGCGCGGCGATCGAGGCCGCAGCGGCGAGCGAGGAGCACGCACCGGTGACTCAGGGCGGCGTAGGGGCCGGAACCGGGGCGATCGCCGGAGGGTTGAAGGGCGGGATCGGCAGCGCGTCGGCGGTTCTCCCCGGGGGCGTGACCGTCGGCGCGCTGGTCGCGGTCAACGCTCTCGGCTCGCCGTTCGACCCGCGGACCGGCGCGCTCTACGGCGCGTTCGCCGAGCTCGGCGACGAGTTCGGCGGCGTCGCGACACCCGACGCGGACGAGCACGCGCGCGCGACCGAGCGGATGGCGGCGGCCCGTGCCCACGTCGGCCGGATCCGCCCGCTGAACACGACGATCGGAATCATCGCGACCAGCGCGCCGCTCGACCGTGCCCAGGCCCAGAAGCTCGCCGGGATCGCGCACGACGGGATGGCTCGCGCTCTGCGCCCGCTGCACACGCTGTCGGACGGTGACGCGGTGTTCGCGATGGCGACCGGGACCACCGGCCTGCCCGAGGTCTCGGCGGCCGTCGCCCCCGAGCACGTCGCGAACACGGCGATCACGGAGATCCACTCCACGGCGGCGGACGTCTTCACGCGGGCGATCGTCCACGCGATCCTCGCCGCCGAGGGGCTCCACAACGAGTGGGGCCGCGTGCCGTCGTACCGTGAGCTCTATCCGCGGGCGACCGGTCGGGGCTGACCCGCCGCGTCACCCGCCGGTCGGCGTCACGCGGGTCTCCGTCGGCTCCTCGGCGTACTCGGTTCCGGCGTTTGCTGCGTCCCGGCGCGGGTAACGAGGACGTCCATGCCGACCGTGAGACGCCGGCGATGATCGCCCTCGGGATCAACGCGGTCTTCCACGATCCGGCGGCGGCGATCGTCGTCGACGGACGGGTCGTGGCCGCAGCCGAGGAGGAGCGGTTCTCCCGTCGCAAGCACGGCAAGCCGGCGGTGCCGTTCGCGGTCTGGGAGCTGCCGCTCGCGGCGATCCGTCAGGTGCTGTGCGCCGCCGGCGTCGGTCCCGACCGGGTCGACGTGGTCGCCTACTCGTACGACCCGAGCTTGGTCGTCACCGGCAAGAACGGCATCGTCAGCGACGACTGGGAGGGGCTGCGCACCCTCTACGTCGAACGGGTCGGTCGGTTCCTGCGGGCCGCGTTCCCCGGGATCGAGCGGGCTGAGCTGCGGTACGTTCCGCACCACCTGGCCCATGCGGCCTCGGCGTACCTGGTCAGCGGTGTCCCCGACAGCAGCGTGATGGTGGTCGACGGGCGGGGCGAGCGCTCGTCGTTCCTCGCGGGTCGGGTTCGCGACGGTGACTTCACCCCGCTGATCGAGCAGCGGCTGCCGCACTCGCTGGGTCTGCTCTACGAGTCGTTGACCGAGCACCTCGGATTCCGCCGCGGGCACGACGAGTACAAGGTGATGGCGCTGGCCGCGTACGGGCGGCCGCGGTTCGCGAATGCGCTGACCGCCGCGGTGCGCTCGGTCGAGGGCCGGGGGTTCGTCACCGACGCGGTCCCGTGGGAGGAGTTCGCGTCCTCGCTCGGTCCCGGCGATCCGTGGGACGAGAGCCACGCCGACCTGGCCGCCAGCGTCCAGCGACGGCTCGAGGAGGTGCTCTGCGAGCTGGCCACGGCGCTTCACGAGCGCACGGACGACGAGACCCTGCTGCTGGCCGGCGGCGTCGCCCTCAACTGCGTGGCGAACAGCCGGCTGTTTCGCGACGGGCCGTTCCGTCACGTCTGGGTCCAGCCCGCCGCGAACGACGCCGGAACCGCGCTCGGCGCGGCCGCCTACGTCGCGCACGAGCGGGGGGATGGGGTACGGAGGATGACCACCGCGGCGCTCGGCCGCGAGTTCGGAGACGACGAGATCGAGCGCGTGCTGCGGCGTGCTCGCGTGCGCTTCGAGCGGCCCGCGGATCTGGCGGCGACGGCGGCCGCCGCGCTGGCGAACGACCAGATCGTGGGGTGGTTCCAGGGACGCAGCGAGTTCGGTCCGCGGGCGCTCGGCCACCGCAGCCTGCTCGCCGACCCCCGCAGCGCGGGGAACCTCGAGCGGCTCAATGCGATCAAGGGCCGCGAGCAGTTCCGACCGCTCGCGCCGATCGTGCTCGCCGAGAGCGCAGCGGGGATCTTCTCCGGGGGACCGCTGCCCAGCCCGTTCATGGTCTTCACCCACCGCGTCGCTCCCGAGTGGCACGATCGGATCCCGGCGGTCGTCCACGTCGACGGCACCGCTCGCGTCCAGACCGTGGAGGAGCAGGGCGAACCGCTGCTGGCGGCGGTGCTGCGAGCGTTCGAGCGCCGCACCGGGGTGCCGGTGCTGGTCAACACGAGCTTCAACACCGCTGGTCGCCCGATGGTCGACACGCCCCGCGACGCCCTCGAGTGCTTCGGATCCGCTCCGATCGACACGCTGGTCCTCGGCCGCCACGTCGTCCGGCGGACCGACTTCGCCGCTCCACCGGCGGCGCCTCCGGGGGAGCAGTGAGCCCCGCCGCCCGCACCAGCCTGCACTGGGATCTGGTGGTCCCGACCGTCGGCCGCCCGACGCTGGCGCCGCTGCTGGCAGACCTCGCGCCGGGACCGGACCACGGGTTGGGGGCGGTCGTGGTGGTCGACGACCGCGCCCCCGCGAGCGACGAGCCGCTGGCGCCGTTCGCGTTTCCGGCGCGGCTGGTCCCGCGGATCCGCGTGGTTCGCAGCGGGGGTCGCGGTCCCGCGGCGGCTCGCAACCGCGGCTGGCGGGCCACGATCGCCCCCTGGGTCGTCTTCGTCGACGACGACGTACGGCTGCCGGAGGCGTGGTTCGGGGCGCTGGTCGCGGACCTGACGTCCGCCGACGGCACCGTCGCCGGGGTTCAGGGGCGGGTCGTGGTCCCGCTGTCGACGTCGCGTCGCCCGACCGATCAGGAGCGTTCCGACCACGGACTGGCCACCGCCCGCTGGGCGACCGCGGACATGGCGTACCGGCTGGAAGCCCTCCGGGCCGCGGACGGGTTCGACGAGCGGTTCTCGCGCGCCTACCGCGAGGACTCGGAGCTGGCCCTGCGGCTGCGACGGGCCGGCTGGGCGTTGACGACCGGGACGCGGAGCTGCGTCCATCCGCCGCGCGACGCGCCGTGGTCGGCCAGCCTGGCCCGACAACGCGGCAACGCCGACGACGCGCTGATGCGGCGGCTGCACGGGCGCCGGTGGCGGGCCGACGCCGAC
>JBQGEK010000133.1:0-7278 GCA_052039575.1 Patulibacter sp.
GTCGCGATCACGATGTCGGCCGACAGCGCGATCTGGAAGTGGCCGCCGTAGCAGTAGCCCTGGACCTGGCAGATCGTCGCCTTCAGGCACTCGATGATCGGACGGGTGAAGCCCGACGAGAGCACGTTGCGGTCCGGCAGGATCCGCTGGCGCTGGTTGGGACGGCGGCGGCTGGCCTTGTCCGTGCCCGACTTGTAGCCGATGTAGTGGCCGAGCTCCGCCGCGTCGGCGCCGGTGCCGAAGTGGTCGCCCTCGCCCTTGAAGATGATCACCTTGACGCGGTCGTCGGCCTCGGCCTCGCGGACCAGGTCGCCGACACGCTCGAAGGCCGCGACCGGGATCGCGTTGAGCCGGTCGGCGCGGTCGAAGACGATCGACGCGGTGGCGCGTTCGGGGTCGACCTCGTAGCGGACGTACTTCGCGAGCACCTCCGGGTCGGTCTCCATGTTCTCGACGTCCCACTGGGTGCTGAGCAGGTCAGCTTCGGACTTCTTCGTCATCTCTCGTGCCCTCCGCAGGCCCGTGGGCCCGCCGGGCGGGCCAGTTAATACCGACTAGGCGGTATGCTAACTGCCGCCCCGCGGGAAGGCAAGCCGGACGCCAGAACCCCTGGACCAGACGCCACGCCGCCCCGGGCCACACCCCCGCCCGTGGTCAACCGCCGCGCGACCCGGACCACGCCGCGCGCTGGCGGAGGACCCTCTGGACAGCCATACCATCCAGTCGGTACGTTGCTCGCAGCTGTCCGTCTGCGGCTCCGTCGTAGGCGACGCAACCACGAGGGAGAGAGATGTCCAAGAGAACGTCTTCGGGCCTGCGGGCCCGGACCGGGCGCGTCGCGCTGCTCGCCAGCGCTGCGCTGATACTGGCGGCCTGCGGCAGCGGCAACGACGACGGGACGACCACCGCCGACTCGCGCGCGGCGGGGGAACCGGCCGCGTCATCCACGGCGCTGCCCGAGGCCTCCGCACAGGGAGGCAACCTGCGCGTCGCACTCGGTGCGGAGGTCAACGTCGACCCCGTGGTCGGGCCGCGCCGCGGCGCCTACCTCTGGTCGGCGATGCTCGAACCGGTGGTCAGCTACCGCGATGGCGCGCTGTCGAAGGACGGCATCGTCATCGACTGGGAGCGCACCACCCCGACGCGTTGGTCGTTCACGATCCGCGACGGCGTCACGTTCCACGATGGAACGGCCGTCACCGGCGACCAGGTCGCCCGGTCGATCGACCTCAACCGCGAGCCGGAGAGCATCCTGGCGATGTTCCTCAGCAACGTCGAGAAGGTCGAGGGCACCGGCGACCTGAGCTTCGAGATCACGACCAAGCAGCCGCAGTTCAACATCCCCAACCTGCTCAACTCGATCTACCTGATTCCCGCCGACGAGTACGAGAAGTCCGGGACCAAGGGCTTCAACGCGAAACCGATCGGCACCGGCCCGTTCCGCTTCAAGAGCGCACGCGCCGGCCGTGACTTCATCGTCGAGGCCAACCCCGACTACTGGGGCGAGGCGCCGCGCCTCGACGAAATCACCTTCACCTACGCTCAGGATCCCGCGCAGCGCCTGGCGCTCGTCAGCAGCGACGCGGCCGACCTGGCCTTCGACATGCCGCCGGGCATGATCGGGCAGATCGAGTCGGCCGGCAACCTCCAGCTCCTGCAGGTGCCGACGGCACTCAAGGTCGTCGTCGCCCTCGATCAGAGCGGTGATCTGGCCGATCCGGCCGTGCGCAAGGCCTTCGCACAGTCGGTCAACCGCCAGGGCATCGTCGAGGGGCTGCTGAGCGGCGGCGCCGAGGCGACGGGCGGCCTGATGAACGTACTGCCGTCGGATCCGGTCGACGGCGAGCTGAGCTACGACATCGAGGCGGCCAAGCAGGCTCTGGGCGGGAAGACCCCGTCCGTCGATCTGACCGTGCCGGCCGGCGCGCTGCCGAACGCCCAAGAGGTCGGCGACGCGATCGCCGGCGGTCTCGAGGAGAGCGGATTCAACGTCAACCTGAAGACCATGGACTACGGCACGATGCTCGGCCAGGCGATCGGCGGCGAGCTCACGGGCGCGTTCATCGGCCCGCTCGGGGGCAACGGCAGCGACCCGGACTTCATCTTCCGTTCGGCCGCGCTGGTGTCCAACTGCATCGGCGAGGACTCCACGAAGATCGCCGACGAGGCGCTGACGAAGGACGACGCCGCGGCAGCAGCTCCGCTCTACGACGAGCTCAACCGCAAGCTCGCCGTCGACGAGCCGTGCTACGTCCCGCTGTACTTCCAGACGGCCGGCTTCGCCGCCGGCGACAAGGTCGGGGGGTTCTCGTTCAGCCCGCTCACCGTGCCGGACTACAGCCAGGCCGGCTTCCGCGAGTAACCGGCGCCGATCGGGCGATCGACACGGTCGGTCGCCCGACGGCGCGCACCGCTCAACCCGCGGTGGACGCCGACGGCGCGCTGCTGCGGCCGACCGGCGCGCAGGTCGGCGGTGTCAGCCGCCGATCCCGTCGCCGTCCCACGCGGGGACGGCGGCGAGCAGCTCCCGGGTGTACTCCTGGGTGGGCGATTCGAGCAGCCGCTCCGTGGGGCCCGCCTCGACCACCCGTCCTCCCGACATCACGACGAGCTGGTCGCAGAGGTCGGCCGCCAGCAGCAGGTCGTGGGTGACGAAGATCATCCCCATCCCGGTGTCGGATATCAGCTCGCGGAGCAGGTCGACCACCTCGGCCTGCGCGGTGACGTCGAGCGCCGTCGTGCACTCGTCGGCGAGCACCAGCGCCGGTTCCGTGAGGATCGCCAGCGCGATCGCCACCCGCTGCCGCATGCCGCCCGACAGCTGGTGCGGATAGGAGTCCAGCACGCGCTCGGGCTCGGCGATCAGCATCCGGCTCAGCGACGAGACCATCCGCTCCCGCGCCTCGTCACGCGAGATCTCCGGGCGGTGCGCGCGGAGGACCTCATGGAGCAGAACGCCGACGCGCGCCAGCGGATCCAGCGAGCGGCCCGCATCCTGGAAGATCATCCCGATCCGCGCGCCGCGAACCCGATGGGTCCGGTCCTCGGTCGGACTGACCAGCGGCGCGCCCTCGAACGACACGGAGCCGCCGGCGACGCGCACGTTCTGGTCGAGCAGGCCCATCAGCGCGCGGACCAGCGTGGTCTTGCCGCTTCCGGACTCACCGACGACGCCGACGACCTCCCCGCGGCCCAGCCGCAAGCAGACGTCGTGAAGCAGCGTGGCCTCGCCGCCGGCGATCCGGGCCTCGATCCGAAGGTCGCGGATCTCCAACAGCGGGTTCATGTGGTGCTCCATCCGGTCCGGATCAGAACCGACGCTTGGTCGGGTCGTGATGGGTCAACAGGGCGTCGCCGAGCAGGTTGGCGAGCACGACCACCACGGTGATCGCAATCCCCGGGAAGGTCGCCACCCACCACGCCTGCGCCAGGATGTCCTTGCCGGACGCGAGGATCGATCCCCAGCTGATGTCCGGCGAGACCACGCCGAGGCCGAGGAAGCTCAGCGCGCTCTCGACGAGGATCGCGGTTCCGATCTGCAACGTCGCGAGCACGACCAGCACGCCGGCCAGGTTGGGCAGCACGTGCCGCAGCATGATCCGGCCGGTCGACGCGCCGGCAGCCCGGAGCCCGAAGACGAATGGGCGCTCGCGCAGGCCCATCGCGGCCGAGCGCGTGACCCGTGCGCACGGCGCCCAGCCGGTCAGCGCGAGCACCGCGATCAGGATCCCGACCGACGGGCCACGGTTGGAGATGATCGCCAGCGCGACCAGTACGAACGGCAGCGCGAGTTGCGCGTCGATCAGCCGCGAGACCACGGCATCGACCCAGCCGCGGTAGTAGCCGGCGAGCAGCCCGAGCAGGGTGCCGGGGACGATCGCCACGATCATCCCGATCACGCCGATCAGCAGCGTCAGGCGCCCACCTTCGAGCATCCGCGCGAGCAGGTCGCGGCCGAGCTTGTCGGTGCCCAGCGGGTGCGCCCAGCTCCCGCCGTCGAGGAAGACCGGCGGGGCCAGCGTCTGACCGAGGTTCTGCGCGTCGGCCGCCGGGATCGGCAGCACGAGCGGACCCAGCAGGCAGGCCAACGCGATCAGCGCGAGCGGCGTTGCCAGCAGCGCGATCGAGCGCGACGACGAGCTCATCGCGCGACGCCGCGAGCGGCGGGGCGCGACGGCGGGTTCGAGTCCGGGATTGGCGGTGCTCACGAGCGCTGGTCTCCGATCCGGGGGTCGATCACGCCGTAGAGCACGTCGACGAGCAGGTTGATCAGGACGAAGATCACCGCGCCGACCACCACGATCGTCTGGATGAGCGGGAAGTCCTTGAACAGGACGGCGTTGATCGACATCAGGCCGAGTCCCGGCCACGAGTAGACGTACTCCACGGCCACCGCGCCGGACAGCAGCGCCCCGGCCTGCAGCGCGGTGATCGTCAGGACCGGCGGGGATGCGTTGCGCAGCGCGTGGCGGAGCACCACGTGCGACGGCAGGCCACGGGCGCGTGCGGCGACGATATGCGGCTCGCGCAGGACCTCGGCCATCGTCGCGCGCGTCATCCGCGCGATGTGCGCCATCGGCAGCAGCGACAGCGTCAGCGCCGGCAGCACCAGGTGCTCGATGCCGCCGGCCTGCCCGGCGGGAAGGACGCCGAGCCAGACGGCGAAGATGAGCACGAGCATCAGTCCGAGCCAGAAGACCGGGATCGACTGGCCGAGCAGCGCGAAGGTCGAAGCCACCCGGTCCGCCCGCGAGCCCTCGCGAAGGGCCGCGAATGCCCCGAGCGGGACGCCGACGACGATCGCCACCACGATCCCGGCCAGGACCAGCTGGAAGGTCGCGCCGATCCGCCCACCGATCAGCGAGAGGTTGCTCTGGTTGTACTGCAGCGAATCTCCGAAGCTCCCGGTGAACAGGCTGCTCATGAACTCGAGGTACTGCGTGATCAGCGGACGGTCGAGGCCCAGTTGGGCCCGTAGAGCGGCGATCTGCTCCGCGGTCGCGGTCGGCCCGAGGATGTTGACGGTGGGATCGCCGGAGATCCGCCCCAGCAGGAACGCGGCGGTCAGGGCCAGTAGCAGCGTGATCACCGCCAGTCCCGCCTGACGCCCGACGAACCGCGTCGTACCGGCGAGCCGCTGCCGGCGAGCCGCCGCCGACGACGTCGGTGTCCCCTCGGGACGCTCGACCGCCGCCGACCCGGCATCGCGCCGCCCGCCGCGCCGCTTGCGTCCCGGAACGGCGTCGAGCAGCCGCTGCGTGTACTCGTGCTGCGGCCGCAGCAGCACGTCGTCGGCGGGGCCGTGCTCGACGACCCGGCCGCGAAGCATCACGTGCACGGTGTCGCACAGCCGTCGAACGACGCTCAGGTCGTGGCTGATGAAGAGGATCGCGACGCCGGTGGCGTCCCGGATCTCGAGCAACAGCCGCATGACCTCGGCTTGGACGGAGACGTCGAGGCCGGAGGTCGGCTCGTCCGCGATCAGCACGGTCGGACGGAGCAGCAGCGCTCGAGCGATGCAGAGCCTCTGGGCCTGCCCGCCGCTGAGCTGATGCGGGTAGCGATCGAGCAGATCAGCGTCGAGACGGACGCGCTGGAGCAGCGCGACATCGTCGATCCAGCGGGTGCGCTCGGGTTGGAGGCTCCGCAACTCGGCGAGCCCGGCCCGCACGCTCTGCCGCGGGTCGAGCGATCCGTGCGGGTCCTGGAAGACCACCTGGACCTCGCCGCGAAGCGCACGGAGCCGCCCGCTCGGGACCGCGTCGAGATCCTCGCCGTGGAGCCGGATCGAGCCCGGCGACCGCGGCCCGAGGCCGGTCATCGCCATCGCGACGCTGCTCTTGCCGCTGCCGGACTCGCCGACCAGGCCGACGATCTCGCTTGGGTGGACCGCGATCGACACCCCGTCGACGGCGACCACGTGGCGATCGCCCGGGCCGCCGCCGCGCCGAACGTGGCGCACCGTCAGCTCGTGGGCCTCGGCGACGACGGTCGCGGTCCCGAGGCCGGTCAGATCCGGGCTCGGCGCGGCCGCGCGACCGTCAGCAGGCACGGTCCGGCTCTATCTGCTCCCCCATGGCGAGACAATACCGACCGGCTGGAATGCAGTCAATCGGCCGGATCGGCGGTCTGATTCGCGGACCATCCGGGGCCTCCGACCGCTCGGGCGTGCGAGTCGGGCCTCCCCATGACCCGAATCGCACGCGCTCACGATCGCCGCGGCTCGCGCGGAAGACCGAGCGTCCGCTCTGCGATCACGTTGAGCTGAACCTCGTCGGTCCCGCCGCGGATCGACAGCGACGGCGCCGTCAGGTCGAGCGTCGCCCACGGCCCCGCCTCGACCGCCGCCGCCGAGCCGCGCATGTCGCGGGCCAGCGCGGCGATCTCACGCCCCGCCGCCGCCAACAGCAGCTTGCCGCCGACCGACCGACCGGTCTCGGCGCCGATCCCCGGCAGGCTCGCCGCGATCAGCGCCGACGCCGCGCGAGACGTCCACGCGGGGTCGTCCACGAGTCCCTGCTCACGCAGCAGCTCGACGACGACCTCGGCGCCGACGCCCGCGTCGGCGACCGATGCCCGCTCGCGCTCGAGCGTCGACATCGCAACCCGCCATCCCCCGTCGACCGGCCCGATCCGGTCGCTGTCCGCCAACCGGACCCCGTCCAGCTGGACCTCGTAGAAGTGCTCGTCGCGGTTGCTCTGGACGATCGGCTCGATCCGCACCCCCGGCGCGTCCATCGGCAGCGCGAATGCGGTGATCCCCGCGTGCTTCGAGCCGTCCGGCCCGGTCCGCGCGAGCAGCAGCCCGAACGCGGCGAACGCCGCCCGGCTGACCCACAGCTTGTGCCCGTCGATCCGCCAGCCGTCGCCGTCGCGCACCGCGCGGGTCCGTAGCGCGGCCAGGTCGGACCCCGCCTCCGGCTCGCTGAACAGCTGGCACCAGACCTCGGCGCCGCGGCGGATCGGGTCGAGGTGCCGACGCTGCTGCTCGGGAGTGCCGTGGGCCACCAGGATCGGACCGACCATCGAGAGCCCGATCAGGAACGGGTAGAGGTCGGGCCGCGCGTAGTCGCCGACGATCGCCTGCAGCCGGTCGGCGTCGGCCTCGTCGAAGCCCGCGCCGCCGTGCTCGCGCGGCCAGCGCGGCGTGCCCCAGCCGTGTTCGGCCACGCCGTCCAGGTAGGCGCGACCGTCGATCAGCGCGCGGTCGACGTCGATTCCGGCCCCGAGCAGCGCCCGGGTCGCCCCGGGGTCCCGCCGCGGCAGCAGGCCGTCGAG
>JBQGEK010000134.1:0-2948 GCA_052039575.1 Patulibacter sp.
GGCGCGCTACGGCGGAGGCTTGCGGCATGAGCATCCAGAACGAGACGGTCGACCTTCCGCCCGCGCTCTCGCGGTGCGATCTGCACGTCCACACCACCGCGTCCGAGTTCACCAAGCTCGGCGTCCAGCGGCTCGTCGGGCTGCCGGAGTGTGCCACGCCGCCGGAGCACGCCTACGCGCTGGCCAAGCGGCGGGGGATGGACTTCGTCGCGATCACCGACCACGACACGATCGCCGGCGCGCTGCAGATCGCCGACCGGCCGGACGTGATCGTCGGCGAGGAGCTGACCGCGTGGTTCCGCGGCGAGCCGCAGGCCGTGCACGTCCTGGTGCTCGGCATCAACCAGGACGACCACGACTGGCTGCAGGCCCACAACTTCGACCTCGAGCGCTGCGCCGAGTACCTGCACGAGCGCGAGATCCTTGCGGCCGTCGCTCACCCGTTCTACGACGTCGAAGCGCCGCTGACCGCCCGCCACCGCCGGCAGCTGGCCGAGCTGTTCCCCGTCTGGGAGACCCGCAACGGCTCGCGTGCCCGGGAGCTCAACGCGCCAGCCGGTCACTTCATCGAGACCCACGGTGGGATCGGGGTCGGCGGCAGCGACGACCACGCGGGCGTCGACATCGGCCGGACCTACACCGAGACCCCGCTGGCCTACACGCCCGAGGAGTTCCTCGCGCACATCCGCGCCGGTCGGGCGACCGCTCGCGGCACGCAGGGCAGCGCCGAGCGCTGGGCGCACGCCGCGATCGGCCTGGCGCTGCGCGCGCTCGGCACCGACGACGGAGCAGACGCAGCGACCGCCGCCCAACCGAGCGCCAGCCCGCGCCCCGAGGCGGTCGCGACGATCCTCTCGCGCTTCCTGCGCGACGCCGACGCCCGCCGCGGCGACGACGACGAGGACGTCGACCTGCACCCCGACGACGCGCGGATGCTGCTCCGGGCATGGCGCTCCGGCGTCGGCCTGGACGGCCTCGGCGACGACGAGCTGCTCGCGCTGCTGCAGGCCGACGACTTCGACCACCGCGACCTGTACCGCCGCGCGCGGCACGTGCACCAGCAGCGGCTGCGGACGGTCAGCGTCACGGCCAGCGAGGAGATCGCCGCGGTCGCGGGCGGCCACGACTACGACACCGCCGGCTGGGGTGAGGCGCTGCTCGACGCGATCGTGCCGGTCCTGCCGTACGTCGCGTCGACGGCGTTCCTCGGCCGCGAGCGCCGCAAGCTGCAGCCCCAGGTCGACGGCGAGCTGCCGCGGATCGCCCTGGTCGCCGACGGAATCGGCAGCGTCCACGGGGTCACGCACACGCTCGACACGCTGCGTGAGCGCGGCGTCCCCGGCTTCGTCGTCGACGTGATCGGCACCGACCCCAACGTCGACCACCGGCTGCCGGCGGTCGCCAGCTGCGGGCTGCTGCAGGACGGGGCGATGCAGGTCGGCGTGCCGACCGTGCCCGCGCTCGTCGCCGCGCTCGCCGAGGGCCGCTACGACGCGGTCCACGTGGTCGCGCCCGGTCCGGCCGGGATCGCCGCGCTGATCGTCGCCAAGCTGCTGGAGCTGCCGGTCGTCGGCAGCTTCCACACCGAGCTCGGCGCCTACGCCGCGGCCCGGACCGGCGACCCGGAGCTGATGGTCTACGTCGACCTGGCGCTCGGCGCGTTCTACGGTCACGCCGACGTCGTGCTCAGCCCGAGCGTCCAGGCCGACGAGACGCTGGCCAGGATCGGCGTCACCGCCGACCGCGTCGGACGCTGGGACCGCGGGGTCGACCTGGAGCGGTTCCGTCCGGACCGCCGCCGGCGGCAGCGCGCCGCCGAGCTGTTCCGCAGCGCCGCGCAGCCCGACCGCGTCTACGGAGATCCCGATCTGACGGTCCCGGATGCGCTGCCGGTCGGCGGCGAGCGGCGCCACGTGCTCTACGCGGGCCGGCTGACCACCGAGAAGGGCGTCGACCTGCTGGCCGACGCGTTCCTCGCCGCCCGCCGACGCGACCCGCGGCTGCACCTGGTGCTCGCGGGCGACGGACCGGAGCGCGCTGCGCTGGCCACGCGCCTCGGGGACGTCGCGACGTTCCTCGGCTGGGTTCGCGGCGACGACCTTGCCGACGTCTACGCCAACGCCGACGCGTTCCTCTTCGCCAGCGAGACCGACACCTTCGGTCAGGTGCTCCTCGAGGCGCAGGCCTCGGGGCTGCCGGTGATCGCGGTCGACGCCGGCGGTCCGCAGTCGCTGGTCAAGGACGGGGTCAGCGGCCTGCTGCGCGCGCCGGACGCCGACGCGCTGGCCGACGCGCTGGTCGCCGTGATGATCAACGACGCGCTGCGGACGCGGCTGGTCCAGGGCGGCCTCGACCACGCGGCGGCCCGGACCTGGGACGCCGCGACCGAGCGTCTGGTCCGCGGCTACCAGCGCGCGCTCGCGGCGGGGACGTTGCGTCGAGCCCAGCGCGACGCCGCGGCCGAGGCGCTCCACGATGCGGTCCGCCCGGACCGCCGTCGCCGTCGTCGGCGTGCCGCGTGATGCCACAGGGCGCCCGTCGCCGTGCTTCACGCCACGTTCACGACTGATTCACGGTCCCGTAACCGGAGCCCCGACGGTGCGGCGCAGACTGGGTGTCGATGAGCACCGCCACGCATGACACGGGGGATCCGGGCTCGATCGGTGAGCCGATCCGGGTCGCCCAGGTCGAGATCCGACCGGAGGAGGGCCTCGCGCTCGTCGCCGGCCGGGTCGTGGCGCTGTCCGTCCGCGAGTTCGAGTTGCTGTCGGCGCTGGCCGTTCGGGCCGGCCACGTGGTCGCGCGGGACGCCCTCTTCGAGACGGTCTGGGGCGGCGCGCTGCGTCGCGGAGATCGCTCGATCGACGTCTACATCCACAAGCTCCGTCAGAAGCTCGAAGCCGCCGCGCCGGGTTGGCGATTCATCCACACCCACATCGGGTTCGGAT
>JBQGEK010000135.1:0-2381 GCA_052039575.1 Patulibacter sp.
GACATCGCCACCGTCCGGATGGGCGACGGCGTCGACATGTACGAGACCGCGACGATCAGCTTCGTCAACGCGGTCGCGGCCCGCTGCGGCGTGAGCGTCGGCATGTCGGTCCGCGACGCCGCGCAGGCGCTGCTTGAGAACGACCCGGTCGAGCTGTCGCCGTCGGAGGTCACCAACCGCACGGTGATGGAGACCGCCGACAACGGCCGCTCCGACGTCTGCACCGACTCGATCGCCTTCGGCCTGCCCGAGGACGCCGGGCGCACCGTGCTCTGCACCGCCGGCCACACCGGCCGCAGTGCCGTGCCGTACCTGCGCAAGGTCCAGCCGTGGGGCTTCATCTGCTCCGACGGTGGCGGCGGCAAGGAGGACTCCGGCACGGCCGGCCTGGAGATCGTCGAGGCCGACGGCCTGGCGGGCGCGTCCGTTGACGCCCGCACCGCCCGAATGGGTAACGGCCTGAGCACCTACGAGGACGGCGTGATCAGCGCCTGCAACCGGATCGCCGCGGCGCGCGGCGTCCGCGTCGGACAGTCGGCGCGCGAGGCAGCAAGGCTGCTGCTCGGCGACGACCCGCGCAACTGAACCCCCGACCGAGAGACGAGCACGAGCATGAGCGATTCGAAGACCCTGCTGGAGCGCGAGGGCGAGCACCCCCAGGAGGTGGTCGACGAGCGCGACGGACGCCGGATCATCGTCCTGGACTCGGCCCGCTGGGTCGACGAGCGCAACACCGACCGCGACGTGGTCGTGCCGGCGTCCTACATCGGCGTGCTGCCGGCGCGGATGATGGCCGTCCACCGTCCGCGTGGCGTGATCGGCCACGACGCCTGCATCGGCAAGGACGGGGCCGGCATCGCGGGCCTCTGGTACCTGGAGGCGCTGGGGATCCCCGCCGCCACCGCCGACGGGATGTCGGCCGAGATGGGCCACGGCCAGGACCTCTACGAGAACGGCCGGATCTCGCGGCTGAACTACCCGGCCGAGCGCTGCGGCGTTACCGTCGGGATGCCGGTCGCCGAGGCCGCCAAGCTGCTGCGCGACAACGACACCAGCGACGCCGAGGTCGGCAACAAGATCCGCCGCGAGATCGTCGAGGAGGGGCCCAACGGCAAGCGGATCGTCGTCACCGACTCGATTGTCTGGGCCTACCCGGAGGACGAGCAGACCAGCGTGCTGGTGACCGCCGGCCACACCGGACGCAGCGGTGCGAAGTTCCTGCTCGAGGCCAACCCGGGGGGGTGCATCTGCCACGACGGCGGGATGTCGCAGAACCGCTCGGGGCTCACCGGCCGGGAGACGACCGCCGATGCCGGGCTGCCCGGCGCGACGATCGACGGCATGAGCGCGCCGATCGGCGACGCCTTCCGCGGCTACGAGGAGGGCACGATCAGCGCCTGCAACGCGCCGGCCGAGGACCGCGGCGTCGCCGTCGGGATGACGGTCAAGGAGGCCGCCCACCGACTGCTGGTCGGGGGACAGGAGTGATCGACGCGACCGCCGATGCGCTGCGTCCGCGGCCCGAGCCGTCGCCGCTGACCGAGCCGTTCTGGGCCGCCGCTCGCGAGCGGCGGCTGGTCCGGCCGTACTGCCCGGCCTGCGACCAGAGCTTCTTCACGCCGCAGATCGCCTGCCCGCGCTGCCTCTCCACCGAGTGGGAGTACCGCGAGAGCAGCGGGCGGGGCGTCGTCTACAGCGCGACGGTGGTCCACCGCGCGCCGTACCCGGGCTTCGCCAGCCCGTACCACGTGGCGATCGTGGATCTGGAGGAGGGCTGGCAGATGCTCACGAACATCGTCGATGTCGGCGACTCCGATTCCGCCGCGTCGGTTCCGATCGGCGCTCCCGTAACCGTCGACTGGCTGCCGCTCGACGAGCGGATCGTGCTGCCGGTCTTCCGCACCACCCAAGACGAGGTATCCGCATGAACGTCGGCATCGCGATCCAGAACACCGCGCGCCGTACCCCCGACGCCGCTGCGGTGATCGAGGCCGGCCGCACGCTGACCTACGCCCAGCTCGACGAGCGCAGCAACCGGCTGGCCGACGTGCTGGCGCGGTCGTTCGGCGTCGACCGCGGCGACCGCGTCGCGCTGCTGACGCCCAACCGCACGGCGATCGTCGAGGTGATGGCGGCCTGCGCCAAGCTCGGCGCCGTCTACAGCGGGCTGAACTTCCGCCTCGGCGAGGAGGAGTACGACGCGATCCTCGAGAACGCCGCGGCGACGCTCGTGATCTGTGGTGACGAGCACCGTGAGCAGGCGGCCCGCCTGGCCGAGCGGCACGGCGCCGCGCTGCTCGACATCGACGGCGCGGGGGAGGACGGCTACGAGGCCCGGATGGCCACGGCCGCCGACGTCGCGCCGGCGTCGATCCACGAGA
>JBQGEK010000136.1:0-2287 GCA_052039575.1 Patulibacter sp.
ACACGACGGGAACGATCGACCTGACCGGCCCGGCGCTCGAGACCGGAGCGACCCCGGAGGACTTCCAGTCCCGGCGGACCGAGCTCGAGCTCCAGGCGGAGAGCCCGCTACGCGACGTCGAGCCGGGAGCGCCGGCACTCCGGCAAGCCGATCTCCGTCACGTCGGTGTCGCCGGCTCCGCGGGGTGGCTGACGTTCGGCGTCTCGACCTGGGCCTCTGTCCCCGCCCCGGCCGGCTTCGTCGACATCGAGATCGCGATCGACAACGACCGCAACGGCACCGTCGACTACATCGTCTTCGGGTCCCGCGACGGTGAGAGCGACGTGTTCACGAGCTGCGTCTGGCGGGTCAGTACCCGCACCACGACCGCCTGCTGGGTCGCCCCTTCGATGTGGCACGCGCCCGAGGGCGGCACCTTCGACAGCGAGGCCATGACCCTGAGCGTGGAGCAGGCGGCGGTCGGCGTCACCGGACGGTTCGACTACAGCGTCCGCAGCTGGACGGCGGGCGGCACCGACGTGGTCGACCAGGTCGGCCCGCTGACCTGGTCGCCGAACGCGCCGGGCCTGGCGTTTGCGACCGACGAGCCGGTGCCGGACGTGCCGGGGCCGGTGACGTTCGGGTACGACCATGCGGCGTTCGCCGCCAACCGGTCGCTCGGCGCGCTGTTCCTGCACCACCTCGGCACGGGCGAGCAGACGTCCGAGGCCGTCCGGATCACCACCACCGCGCCGCCGGTCGTCGAACCCCCGGTCGTCGAACCACCCGTCGCCGAGCCTCCGGTACTCGAGCCGCCGGTGCTGGTGCCGTCGATGCTCGTCCCGACGCCACCCGCGCAGCCGGCGCCACCCGTCCGGAGAGCCGCCCCGGCCCGGCGTTGCCGGGTCCCCCGCGTCACCGGACGCTCGCTCGGCGCCGCCCGCACGCAGCTGCACCGCGCCAGCTGCCGCGTCGGAAAGATCACCCGCCCGAAGCCCCGCGTCGTCCGCGGCAAGCGGGTCAAGCTGCGGCCGTTGGTCGTCCGCAGCCAGAGCCTGAGCCCCGGCGTGACCCGCAAAGCCGGGACCAAGGTCGGGCTGCGGCTCCGCGAGCGCCACCGCCGCTAGGCGACCTGCCCCCGGCGGCGTCAGGCCGCCGCGGGCCAACCCGTACGTCGCGAGAGCCGGCTGGGCGGATCCGGAGCGGCCGCCGCACGGCCTCGCTGGCCACGCGCCCACCGCTGATCGCGCGTCGCCCACGGGCTCACGACCGCGACGTGGCAGGATCCGAACGGTGAGCGATGTCGCCCTGTCCGTCCTTGATCTCGCGCCGGTCGTCGCGGGCTCGACCCCGACCCAGGCGCTGCGCAACTCGACGGACCTGGCGCGCCACGTCGAGGCGCTCGGCTACCGCCGGCTGTGGGTCGCCGAGCACCACAACATGCCGGGGATCGCGAGCTCGGCCCCCGCGGTCCTGATCGGCCAGCTCGCGGGCGCCACCGAGCGGATCCGCGTCGGGTCGGGCGGCGTGATGCTGCCCAACCACGCGCCGCTGGCGATCGCCGAACAGTTCGGGATGCTCGAGGCGCTCTACCCCGGACGGATCGACCTCGGCCTCGGGCGTGCGCCCGGCACCGACCAGTTGACGGCCACCGCACTGCGGCGCTCGGAGGACCCGTTCCGCAACGAGGACGACTTCCCGCAGCAGCTCGCCGACCTGCGTGGGTTCCTGCGCGGCGAGCTCCCCCGCGACAACCCGTTCCACCGGATCCACGCGGTGCCGAACAACGGCTACGAGGTGCCGATCTGGCTGCTCGGGTCGAGCGGGTTCAGCGCCCAGCTGGCGGGCGAGCTCGGCCTGCCGTTCTCGTTCGCCCACCACTTCAGCGCCCGCAACACCGAGCCCGCGGTCGAGCTCTACCGCTCGAGCTTCCGGCCGTCCGAGGTGCTCGAGCGTCCGTACGTGATGCTCGGCGTGGCGGTCGTCGCCGCCGAGGACGACGAACGCGCGCACTACCTCAACGGCCCGTCGAACCTGCAGTTCCTGCGGCTGCGTCAGGGCCGCCCGGGGCTGCTGCCGACACCGGAGGAGTCGGCATCGGCGCTGCGCGACCCGTCGGCGCAGCAGTTCATCGCGTCCCGCGGCGCTTCGCAGATCGTCGGGGGCCCCGACACCGTTCGCCTGGGGATCGAGCAGCTGCTCGCCCGGACCAACGCCGACGAGCTGATGATCACCACGTCGACCTTCGACCACGCCGAGGGGGGCCGCGCCGGCGCGGACCTCCGCGCGCTGCTGGGCCAGAGCCCCG
>JBQGEK010000137.1:0-3869 GCA_052039575.1 Patulibacter sp.
CGGCTCGATCATCGCGTACTCGCTGCGGATCACCGACATCGATCCGCTGCACTACGACCTGCTGTTCGAGCGCTTCCTCAACCCGGACCGCGTGTCGATGCCGGATATCGACATCGACTTCTCGGTTCGTGGTCGCGAGGAAGTCATGAAGTACGTGACCGACAAGTACGGTCGCGAAGCGGTCGCCCAGATCGTCACCTTCGGCCGGATGCTGCCGCGCAACGCGACCAAGGACGCGGCGCGCGTGCTCGGCTTCGACTACGCGACCGGCGATCGGCTGGCCAAGCTGATTCCCGACCCGATCATGGGCAAGACCCCGCCGCTCGAGAAGTGCCTCGCCGAGGGCACCGAGCTGCGCGCCGCCTACGACGGCGAACCGGTCGCCAAGCAGGTGCTCGACCTGGCGATGGGAATCGAGGGCACCGTCCGCAACGCGGGCATCCACGCCGCGGCGGTCGTGATCTCCGACCGCGACCTGTCGTCGGTCGTGCCGATCCAGATCGCGGATGCGAAGACCGTCGACGAGAACGGCGACAAGGTCTTCAAACGGGTCACGCAGTTCCCGATGGGGCCGGTCGAGGAGCTCGGCCTGCTGAAGATGGACTTCCTCGGCCTGCGCAACCTCGACGTGATCCAGGACGCCCTGACGATCATCGAGGGCTCGCGCGGCGAGAAGATCGACATCGACACGATCCCGCTCGACGACCGTCGGACCTACGAGATGCTGGCCCGCGGCGATTCGGTCGGCGTGTTCCAGTTCGAGTCCGAGGGCATGCGCAAGGCGATGCGCCAGGTCGTCCCGACCGAGTTCGACGACCTGATCGCGCTCGTGGCGCTCTACCGCCCGGGGGCCATGGATCAGATCCCGACGTACGCGCACGGCAAGCACGACCCGGCGATGATCTCGATCCCCGACCCACGGTTGGCGCCGATCATCGGACCGACCAAGGGCGTGATCCTCTACCAGGAGCAGTCGATGCGGATCGCTCGTGACCTGGGCGGGTTCACCCCGGGTCAGGCGGACGACCTCCGCAAGGCGATCGGCAAGAAGCAGCTCGACAAGATGGCGCTGCTGGAGCCGGCGTTCCGCGACGGATGCAAGGAATCCGGGACCGATCCGGCGGTCATCGACTGGATGTGGCAGACCAACCTCAACGCGGCGAACTACTCGTTCAACAAGTCGCACGCGGCCTGCTACGCGCTGGTCTCGTACCGGACGGCCTGGCTCAAGGCCAACTACCCGGCCGAGTACATGGCGGCGTTGCTCTCGTCGGTGATGTCGACGAAGGACAAGGTCCCGTTCTTCCTCAACACCTGTGAGGAGATGGGGATCGACGTGCTGCCGCCGGACGTCGGCGAGTCGGACCACGAGTTCACCGTGCACGACGGCAAGATCCGCTTCGGGCTCGACGCGGTCAAGGGCGTCGGCTACAACGCGGTCGAGGCGATCAAGGCCGCCCGCGAGGACGGCGGGCCGTTCACGTCGATCTGGGACTTCTGCGAGCGCGTCGACTTCCGCGCGGTCAACGGCAAGGCGCTCGATTCGCTGATCCGCTGCGGGGCGTTCACGTCGACCGGGGCGACGCGCCAGGGCATGCTCGAGGTGGTCGAAGACGCGCAGCAGGTCGGCAAGAAGGTTCAGCAGGACGCCGCCGCGGGTCAGGGGTCGATCTTCGACTTCGGCGACCCGGAGCCCGCCGCGGGCGGGGCGGGCGGGATGGGGTCCAGCGGATCGGCGCACCCGCCGGTCCCGACGACCGAGTTCGACCAGCGCGAGCTGCTGGCGATGGAGAAGGAGACCATCGGCCTGTTCCTCTCGGCGCACCCGCTGAAGGACGTCCGCGACGCGCTGACCAAGGCGACCGCCTGCGGCCTGGCCGACGTGCGCAGTCAGCCCCACGACGGCTGGATCGAGCTCGGCGGGATGATCTCCGACATGCGCCGGCTGAACACCCGCAAGGGCGACGTGATGCTGCGCGGCACGCTGGAGGACACGGAGGGGTCGATCGACCTGGTCGTCTTCCCCAAGGGCGTGCCGGAGCTCGAACCGATCCTCCAGCCCGACGCGATCGTGCTGCTGCGCGGACGCCTCGATCTGAAGGACGACGAGCGAGCGGCGCTGCTGGTCCAGAGCGCCAAGCCGTTCCAGCCGTCGGCGAAGGAGCTCGAGGCGGCGAAGGGCGCGGCCGACGAGCGTCGGGCCGAGCGGGCCGCGCTCGCGGCACCGACCGAGCTCTACGTGCGGATCGACGGGTCGTCGCTCCGCGAGTCGGCGCTCGGCCGGCTGCGGCGGGTGCTGCAGGACCACGAGGGGGAGTCGGCGGTGATCCTGACCGTCGAGACCTCCGACGGGGCCCGCACGCTGCGGCTCGGCGACGCGTTCCGGGTCACGCCGGGCCCGACGCTGCGCCACGAGCTCGAGCGGCTGTTCGGCGAGCACGCGCTTGCGACCGGCGCGGCGACGCCGGCGCTCGAGACGCCGAGCGGTGGCGTGCCGGTCGCGGCCTAGCGACGGAACGGGGGAGCGGGCGTCGCGACGGAGGCCCGGACCAGAGCGGTCCGGGCCCCGAGCCGCCACTCAGGCGGTCGCGCGGGTGGCGGACGACCGATCCGCCGTCGATGCGGACGGCTCGACGACCGGCCGGGCGCAGACGCCGCCGTCGGTGAAGCCGTCGGGCCCGATGTCGAAGGCGCCGTTGAAGCGGGCGCGGTACTGCTCCCAGGCGATCGCGCTGGTCAGGGCGACCAGCTGCTTCTCGTCGAGCTCCTCGCGCAGCGCGGCGAACAGCTCGTCGTCGACCCGGACGGGGGTCTGGGAGATCGCTTCGGCGTAGTCGAGCACCAGCCGCTGCCGCTCGTCGAACGCGGGGCTCTCCCGGTGGCGGTGCAGGTCGCGGATCTGCTCGGCGGTCGCACTCGCCTCGCTGCGGGCGAGGTGGCTGCCGATGTCGATGCAGAACTCGCAGCCGATCAGCGTCGCGGCCTTCAGCACTGCGAGCTCGGTGAGCAGCGGGTCGACGTCCTTGGCGCGCTCTTGCTGGCGCTCCATCAGCCCGACGCCGATCGTCACGCCGGGGTGGAGCAGCATCACCCGGAGCGACGTGATCACCTTGCCGGTCCGCCGTCGCGACTCACGGAAGGCGTAGCGGGCGAACAGGCCGCCCTCGCCGTCCTGAACCCCTTGCAGACGTGCCATCGAGATCCTCCTCGTTCGGTCCTCGGCGCAACCGGTCGGGCGGGCCCGTGCGGATGCGTACGACGTCACCGAGATTAGACTCGGCTCCGCACGATGCACAAGGACCAGAAGCCGACCGCGGAAACGGACCAGCCGCCGGGTCGACCGGCCGGAGGCCGGGACCTGGCGATCGCGCTGACCCGCGGGGCGGGGCCGCTGCACCGGCAGTTGGAGGACGCCCTGCGCGCGGCGGTCGCCGACGGACGGCTGTCGGCGGGCGAGGCGCTGCCGCCGACCCGCAGCCTGGCCGCCGACCTCGGCGTGTCGCGAGGCGTGGTGGTCGAGGCGTACGCACAGTTGACGGCCGAAGCGGTGCTGCGGACGGTGCCCGGCGGCGGTACGCGCGTCGGCGGTGGGGCGGCGGGGGAGACCCGTCCGGGATCGCTGGTTCCGCGGACGCCGCGGATCGATCTGCGGACCTTCGTGCCGGAGCTGGCGGCGTTTCCCCGGCGGGCCTGGGTCAACGCGACCGCGAGCGCCCTGCGCGAGATGACGGCGACCCAGATGGCTCTGCCGGACCCGTCCGGGGACCGCGTCGTGCGAGAGACCCTGGCCCGCTACAGCGGCCGGGCGCGCGGCGTCCGGGCCGAGGCCGACAACGTGCTGGTGACCTCGGGCAGCTCTCAGGCGATCC
>JBQGEK010000138.1:0-4914 GCA_052039575.1 Patulibacter sp.
GCAAGAGCCTCGAGCTGCCGGTCAAGCGGATCCTGATGGGGACGCCGGTCGCCCAGGCCGCCAGCCGCGACGCACTGGCGGACCCGGCGGCGCTCGACCCGTTCGTGGCGTTCGCGGAGGAGCTGCGGGAGTCCGCGGCGAGCGGAGCCTCCGGCTGATCGACGGGCGGCGGGGCGGTTGTCAGCCGTTCACAGCCGCCCGGTCGCGCTCCCGTGCGCGACGACGAAGACGGCGCTCGGCGGCGCTTCTACGGTCGTACCGTGAAGCTCGAGGGACTCGTCCAGCACGACCATCCGCTGACGATCGGCGCGCTGCTGCGGCGCATGCGCACGATCAACGGGGCGGCCGAATGCGTCACCGTCGGCCCCGACGGAACGATCACGCGGACCGACTACCGCACGATCGGGGCCCGCGCCGACCGAGTCGGCCACGCGCTGCGCGCGCTCGGTGTGACCGAGGGCGAACGCGTCGCCACGCTGATGTGGAACCGCCAGGAGCACCTCGAGCTCTACATGGGGGTGCCGGCGTCGGGCGCGGTGCTGCACACCCTCAACCTGCGGCTGTCCGGCGACGAGCTGGCCTACATCGGCACCCACGCCGACGACCGGGTCGTGATCGTCGAGGACACCCTGATCCCGTTGGCGCTCGAGTTCGCCGACCGGTTGCCGGCGGTGCGGCAGTGGATCGTGGTCGGCGACGGCGACGCGTCCGGGCTGCCGGGGGAGGTGCTCCGCTACGAGGAGCTGTTGGCCGCGCAGCCGGCCGAGCCGTTCGCGTGGCCCGACCTGGACGACCGTGCGGCCGCGGCGCTCTGCTACACCAGCGGCACCACCGGCAACCCGAAGGGCGTGCTCTACTCGCACCGCTCGACGATGATCCACGCGCTCGGTGCCTGCGGGGCGGACTCGCTGGCGATCTGCGCCGCGGACCGGGCGCTCGTGGTGGTGCCGATGTTCCACGCCAACGCCTGGGGACTGCCGTTCGCGGCGGCGCTGGCCGGGGCCGACCTGGTGATGCCGGGGCGCGCGGTCGACCCCGTCTCGGTTGCGAAGCTGATCGAGAGCGAGCGGGTGACGTTCGCCTGCGCGGTGCCGACGATCTGGCACGACCTGCTGCGCTACGCCGACGAGCAGCGGCCGGACCTGTCGAGCCTGCGGATGGTCGCCTGTGGCGGCGCGGCGCTGCCGAAGTCGCTCGCCCAGCGGCTCGAGGTCGAGCACAACGTGCGGATCGTCCAGGTCTGGGGGATGACCGAGACCAGCCCGATCGGCACGATCGCCCGGCCGCCGGCCGACGCCGAGGGCGACGAGCACTGGGACTACCGGGTGAGGGCCGGCAAGATCGTCCCGTTCGTCGAGGTCCGCCTGGTCGACGACGAAGGCGCCGAGGTGCCGTGGGACGGCGAGTCGACCGGCGAGGTCCAGGTCCGCGGGCCGTGGATCGCGTCGGCGTACTTCGAGCAGCCCGACGCTGCCGACCGATTCGACGACGGCTGGCTGCGGACCGGGGACGTCGCGTCGCTGACCGCGGACGGCTGGCTGCGGATCACCGACCGCTCGAAGGACGTGATCAAGTCCGGGGGCGAGTGGATCTCGTCGGTCGAGGTCGAGAATGAGCTGGTCGCGCACCCCGACGTGCGCGAGGCCGCCGTCGTCGCGATGCCGGACGAGCGGTGGACGGAGCGGCCGCTCGCCTGCGTGGTGCTGGAGCAGGGGGTCGGGGAGGACGCCGAGGCGGTCTCCGACTGGTTGCGCGAGCGGATGCCGCGCTGGGTGACGCCCGACGCCTACGCGTTCATCGCCGAGATGCCGAAGACGAGCACCGGCAAGCTCGACAAGAAGCAGCTCCGCCAGCAGCTGGCCGGCGGCGGGCTCAGTCCTCGTTCCGTACCCGCAGCCCGCCGATGAGCCGGTCGGCGAACGCGTCCGAGAGCTCGGCCGTGCTGAGCCGTCCGTCCGTGCGCAGCCAGATCGCCGAGAAGTTGCACGCGCCGAGCACGGCGAGCGCGTCGACCTCGGCGTCCCCGGGCGAGAACTCGCCGCTGCCGATGCCCTCCTCGATCAGCTCGACGTAGATCCGGCGGAACCGGTTGCGCTGCGCGTCGATGACCTCTCGGAGCTCGCCGGTCAGATGCCAGTACTCACGCAGGAACACCGTGCCCTCGGCCCGGAACTCGGCGACCGTCTCGAGGTTCAGCCGGATCACGGCCCGCAGGCGGTCGGCGGCCGAGCCGCCGGCGGCGAGCACCTGCTCGGCGCGCTCCAGCAGCTGCGTCGCGAACCGGTCGTGGATCGCGAACAGCAGCAGGTCCTTGCTGGGCGCGTGGTAGTAGAGGCCCGGCTTGGTCATGCCCGCCTCGTCGGCGATCTCGCGCATCGACGCGCCGTCGTAGCCGTCGCGTTCGATCATCCGCGCGGCGGCCGAGACGACGCGATCGGGCATCCGCAGGGCGGACGCGCGCAGCTCCGCGGTCGTCGGGTCGCTCATCGCGTCGGCACCAGTGCGGCGGATTCCACGACGAAGCACTCTAGCGCGCCATCGGCAGAGCCCCGTGGCGGCGAGGAGCGGGTGTTCGTTCGATCTTGACGTGCACGCATACCGGCGGTACTTTACCGACCGGCCGGTAAAGCAAGGGAGAGAGTGATGTTCGGAATCGCAAACGGCAGGGCGCGGAGACGCGCGATCATGGCGGCGGCGGTGCTCCTGGTGAGCGCGGGCGCCGCGGGATGTGGCGGCGACGACGAGGCGTCGAGCAGCAGCGGCGGGAGCGACGACGGCGTCGTCGCCCAGGCCAAGACGCTGGCGACGACGCTCGAGCAGGGGCTCGTCTACGCGACGAGCGAGACCCCGACGTCGCCGGGCGAGGTCGAGGCGTACGGAGAGTGGCGTGGCCCGGATGCGACGCCGACCCCGGGCCGCGACGTCAGCGTGCAGGTGATCGCCTGCGCGATGGTCGCCACCGGCTGCAAGGCCGGGGCCGAGGGGGCGGTCGAGGCTGCGAGGGCGCTCGGCTGGAAGGCCCAGCTGATCGACGGCGGAGGCACCCCGCAGGGCTGGGCCCGTGCGTTCAGCACCGCGATCCAGCGCAAGCCGGACGCGATCGTGTCGGTCGCGGTGCCGTCGCAGGCGGTCGGCGATGCGCTGGCGCAGGCCCGCCAGCAGGGGATCGCGACGATCTCCGCCGCCGACGCGCCGCCGGCGGAGGGTGAGAAGTTCGACGGCTACCTGCCGTACCCGCTCGACGCGACGTGGTCGATCGCGGCGTGGTCCGCGGTGGCGGACAAGGACGGCGAGGCCAAGGAGATCGTTCCGCAGGAGACCGACTACCCGGTGATCGTCCAGGCGACCAGCGCCTTCGAGAAGGCGATCGGCCAGTGCACCGACTGCTCGGTCGACGTCGTCGACTGGCAGGCCGCGGACTCCTTCGATCCGGCCCGGGTCAACCGGTTGGTCGGCGGTGCGCTCTCGCGGACCCCGGACGCGACCGGCATCTTCGTGAGCCTCGGCCACGTGCTCCCGCCGCTGCGCGAGACGCTCGACCAGAGCGGCAAGCGCGAGCAGCTCCGCGTCGGGGTCGGCGCCGCGGATCCGACGGGCATCCAGCTCGTCGCCCAGGGGGTCGCCGACTACACCGTCGGGACGCCGCCGGCCTGGGTCGGCTGGGCCGCGATCGACCAGGCGATCCGTCAGCTCGCCGACGAGCCGCTGCTGACGCCGGAGCAGACCGGCGTCGGGATCGCGTACATGACCACGGAGACCGCCCCGGAGTCGGGCGACTACGGCGACTTCGAGAACGCGTTCGACTACCGCAGCGAGTACCAGCGGCTCTGGGGCGTCGGTTGAGCCGGCGGCGGACGGACGGAGCACAGGAATGACCTCCGCCACCCGTTCCGCCGGTGGCGCGGCCGGGAGCGCGCTCGGTGCGCTCTCCCGGTTCGCGCTGCCGGTGGTGCTCGTGCTGCTGGTCGCCGGGTTCTGGATCGCCGAGCCCGGCACGTTCGGCACGTGGTCCAACCTGCGGTCGATCCTCAACGTCGAGGCGACCGTGGTGCTGCTGGCGTTCGCGGCGACGCTGCCGCTGATCGTCGGGCAGTTCGACCTGTCGATCGGCGCCGTCGCGGTACTGGCTCAGGCGCTGACCGTCGGTCTGGTGCTCCAGAGCGGGTGGCCGGTGGTCGCGGCGATCGCCGTCGCGCTCGCCGCCAGCGTCGTGGTCGGGCTCGTCAACGGGATCGTCGTCGCGAAGTACGGGATCAACTCGTTCGTCGCCACGCTCGCGAGCGGCTCGATCGTCGGCGGGGTGGTCCTCGCCTACACCGACGGTCAGAGCATCTACGGCAACGCGCCGTCGGCGCTGACGTCGATCGCCCGCCAGACGCTGCTCGGCGTGCCGCTTCCCGTGGTCTACGCGGCGATCGTGACGGTGGCGCTCGCGTTCGTGCTGGCGAAGATGCCGGTCGGTCGCCGGATGTACGCGGTCGGGGCGAACCCGGTCGCGGCCGAGCGGATCGGGATCGATGCCGTCCGCCACGTCGTCGGGACGTTCGTGGCGGCTTCGCTGCTTGCGGGCGTCGCGGGCGTGCTGCTCGGGTCGCGGCTCGGAGCCGCGGCTCCGGACGCCGGGCTGGCGACGGTGATTCCTGCGTTCGCCGCCGCGTTCCTCGGCACCACGGCGTTCATCGTCGGCCGCTTCAACGTCCTGGGTACGGTGACGGCGGTCTACGTGCTGGCCGTGGCGGTGACCGGGCTGCAGCAGGTCGGGGTCGCGCTCTGGGTCGAGCCGGTGTTCCAGGGGATCATGCTGTTCGCCGCCGTCGGGCTGTCGGCCTGGACGGTGCGGCTGCGCGCCGAGCGTGCCCGTAAGGCCCGTTTGCGCGAGCTCGATGCGGAGCAGGAGGCGGCGGTCGCCGCGGA
>JBQGEK010000139.1:0-3059 GCA_052039575.1 Patulibacter sp.
AGCACGGCCATCAGCGCGGCGAAGCTCGGGATCGGGTTGCGCCCGATCGAGCGGATGGCTTCCTTGAAGAAGAAGGTGATGCGGTTCATCGGTTCCTCGGGGTGGCGACGATCGGCGGCGGAAGGGCCGCTTACTCGCTGAAGGCGTCGTCGAACAGGTCCGCGGCCTCGGGCGGAGCGCCCGCCCGTCCCATCCGCTTGGGCGCGGGCGCCGGCTCGCCGCGCAGCAGCGCACCGAACTCGGCGGTGGTCTCGCCCAGCATGCTGGCGCCGTAGCCGCCGGCGTACTCGTCGCGGATGATCCGGCCGCCCTGCAGCTCGATCACGCGACGGCGCATCCGGTTGACCATGCCCTCGTCGTGGGTCGCGACGATCACGGTGGTCCCGGTCTTGTTGATCCGGTACAGCAGCTGCATGATCCCGATCGTGGTGTCGGGGTCGAGGTTGCCGGTCGGCTCGTCGGCCAACAGCAGCGGCGGATGGTTGACGAACGCGCGCGCGACGCTGACGCGCTGCTGCTCGCCGCCCGACAGCTGGTGCGGGTAGTGGTGGAGCTTGGTCGACAGGCCGGTCAGGCGGAGGATGTCCGGGACCTGACGGCGGATCTGCTTGCGGTTGGCGCCGGTCACCTGGAGCGCGTACGCGACGTTGTCGTAGACGGTCCGGTTCGGCAGCAGCTTGAAGTCCTGGAAGACCACGCCGAGGTTGCGGCGGTAGAATGGGACCTTCTTGCGCGTGATCTCGGAGAGGTCGCGGCCGGCGACGCGGATCAGGCCGCTGTCGGGCTCCATCTCCTTCGACAGCATCTTCATCAGCGTCGACTTGCCGGCGCCGGTCTGGCCGACCAGGAAGAGGAACTCCCCCGGACGCACGGTGAAGCTGGCGTCCTGCAGGCCGGCGTGCGTGTTGTCGTACGCCTTGGTGACGCCCCGGAACTCGATCACCGCGCTGTGGTCGCGTGGCGAGACGACGGGCGCGGGCGTGTTCTCGTCGGTCTTGCCGGACGCGAGCGCAGCGGCTCGGCGGGCGGCCGCCGCACGCTGGCGGTCGGTGGTGGAGCGCTGAGAAGCCATACGGCCTCCAGAGTTGCACCGCACCCGCGCGAATCCTGCACGGCGCCGTGCATTTATGTGCCCTGCAAGGCCGCTTGCGCGACCGGTCGGCGGGCCGATCCACCGGGACGGGAGGGACGTTCCGGTACGTTCGTCGGAATGCCGCAGAACGTGACCACCGCCCCCAACGGCCTGCCGATCCACCGGATCGCCGTGCCCGGAACCCGCACCCTGACCGCGCTGGTCGCGTTCGACGCCGGTGCCCGGACCGAACGGCCGGAGGAGAACGGGATCGCGCACTTCCTCGAGCACCTGGTGTTCAAGGGCGGAGAGACGTTCGACCACTACCGCAAGGTCAACGAGACCGCCGAGCGGATGGGCGGCGTGCTCAACGCCTACACGTCGCACTCGCTGGTCGCGTTCCACATCACGGTCCGCTCCGAGTCGGCCGAGGAGGCCCTCGACCTGCTGAGCGACTTCGCCGGCCGGCCGCTGATCGACGCCGACGAGCTCGACAAGGAGCGCGGCGTGGTGATCCAGGAGATCGCCCGCTACAACGACCAGCCCGCGGCGCTCGCCGAGATGCTGCTCGACCAGGCGACCTTCGGCGACCACCCGCTCGGCCGTTCGGTGCTCGGGCCGAAGGAGCACCTCGAGACCTTCACCCGCGACCAGGTGGTGGGGTTCCGCGAGCGTCAGTGGTCGGGCCGTCGCGGTGGCGCCTTCCTGGTCGGGTCGCTCGACCACCTGCCCAGCGACGAGCGACTGAACGAGCTGCTCGGCCGCTTCCCCGATCTGACCCCCGCCCCCGCGTTCGATCCGGCGCCGGCTCCGCGGACCGACCGGGTGATCGAGGAGCGCGACACCAACCAGTCGCACCTGCGGGTCTCCTACCGCCCCGAGCTGGACGCCGGCGATCCGAAGGTTCGCGCGGCGCTGTCGATCTACGGCACGCTGCTCGGCGGGTCGATGGGCTCGCGGCTGTTCGACGAGATCCGCGAGCAGCGCGGTCTGGCGTACTCGGTCTCGGCGTCGGCCTGGTCGATCGGCGACACCACGCAGCTGCAGCTCTCCGCCGGCCTCGACTCGACGAAGACCACCGAGGCCTACGCGCGGATGCGTGAGATCGTCCGCGAGCTGCACGACGACGGCCCGACGGCCGAAGAGGTCGATCGCGCCCGTGCCTACACTGCGGGCCGACTGGTTCTGGCGTTCGAGAACAGCGGCGCGGTCGCGCGTCAGGCGGCGAGTCAGACGATCGTCCACGACGAGACGTTCGACGCCGACGAGCAGATCGCCCTGATGGACGCGGTCACGCTCGACGAGGTCCGCGACGTCGCCAAGGCGATCGATCCGCAGCAGGCGGCCGTGGCCTGCGTCGGCCCGCATAGCGCGGGCGACTTCGACTGGGAGGGCTGAGGGCCCACGGGCGGCGGAGAGCCGCCCGCTCCCGGACGCGGAGCAGCGTCCGGCCCCGTTCGCGGGGCATCCAGGCCCGGGACGCGGGCCGCCGGATCGACCGGATCCGACGTCAGGTCGGCGTCCGGGTCGTCACGACCACGGACACCGACCGGCGTTGACTACCGCTTGACCCGGAACGTGCGCTGGACCGTGGTCTTCGCCTTGGTCGTCCGATCGGTCAGCGTCAGGCTGATCCGGTAGGTCCCGGGGCGGAGCGTCGTCCCGCGGAACCGCCCGTGCACCGGCACGCGGTTGTTCCCCGCGTGCGCCCGCCGCGTGATCGCCCCACGCAACGGCCTCCAACGTCGGTTGACCGACCGGGAGATCCGCAGCTCCACGCCCGCCGCCCGGTCGACCGCGAAACGCAGCCACGTACCGCGGTTCGCGGTGACCCGCGCGTCGCGGGCGAAGCCGAACGCACGACCCGTCGGCCAGGCGCGGAAGCTCGTCCGGTCCAGCCGCAGGCCACTGACCTGCGGGGCAGCGGGCCGGGGAAGGTCGGACGTCGGCTGCGGGATCCGTGCGACGTTCGTCGGCGGCACAACGG
>JBQGEK010000140.1:0-24267 GCA_052039575.1 Patulibacter sp.
GGTCCGAACGACGGCGCGCCGCGGGCACTCGGCGCGCCGTTCGTCGTCCTAGGCCAGTCGCCAGTCGAACGGCTGGTGGCCGAGCTCGACGAGCGCCGCGTCGGTGCGGCTGAAGATCCGTGACCCACGGAACGCCCGCACCGACATCGGCGAGGGGTGCGCGGACTCGACCACGCGGTGGCCGTCGAGCGGCAGCCGGTTGACGACGCCCTGGGCCGCACGGCCGAGCGCCAGGAAGACCAGTCCCTGCCGCTGCTCGGCCAGCCGGCGCAGCAGCTCGAAGGTCACCGCCGGCCACTGCGCCGGGTTGTGCGAACCCGGCGCGCCCATCCGCACGGTCAGCGACGCGTTGAGCAGCAGCATCCCGCGGCTGGCCCACGGCGTCAGGTCACCGGTCGGTGGCGGCGCGATCCCCAGGTCGTCCTGTAGCTCGGTGAACATGTTGCGCAGCGCTCCCGGGATCGCTGCCTCGGGGGTGACCGAGAACGCCAGCCCCATCGGTACGCCGGCGCCCGGGTACGGGTCCTGCCCGCAGAGCACGATCCTCACGTCGTCGGGCGCGACCAGGTCGAGCGCGCGGAAGACCTGCGCCTTGAGCGGCTGGATCCGCTGTCCCGATGCGACCTCGCTGCCGAGGAACGTCTCGACGTGGCCCAGCGCGGAGCGATCGACGTAGGGGCGCCAGGGCGGGGGCACATGGGACGCGAGATCGATCGGCTGGGTCGCGGGCGCGGACGTCATCGGGGCGGATGCTTTCGTGGCGTCCGGACGGCACCGGCTCGGTGCGGTGCGTGAGCTGATGCGGATAAGCTCCGCCGGTGTGGTCGAACCCGCATCAGCTTTCGTCGACGCAGGCGGGCCTCGCCGACTCGTTGCTGCCAACGGCTAGAACTCGATGATCGAACGGATCCCGTCCTGGTGGTGCATCAGGTCGAAGCCCGTGTTGACCTCGTCGAGCGTGATCCGGTGCGAGAGCATCGAGGGCACGTCGATGTCGCCGGCCATCCAGCGGTCGATCAACTGGGGGACCTGGGTGCGACCGCGGACGCCGCCGAACGACGACCCGGTGACCCGGCGGCCGGTGATCAGGAAGCGGGGGACGATGTCGAGCGTCTCGCCCTTGCCGGCGACGCCGATCATCGTCGCCAGGCCCCACGCCTCGCGCGCGGCCTCGACCGACTGCCGCATGACCTGGACGTTGCCGGTCGCCTCGAACGTGTAGTCGGCGCCGAAGCCGTCGGTCATCTCCTTGATCCGCTCGACCGGATCGTTGTCCGCGCTGGCCTTGATCAGGTCGGTCGCACCGTGGTGGCGGGCGATCTCGAGCCGGTTGTCGGCCAGGTCGACGGCGATGATCCGCGCCGCGCCGGCGATCCGGGCTCCGGCGATCGCGCCGAGCCCGACCAGACCGCAGCCGAAGACCGCGACGGTGGCACCCTGCTCGACCTCGGCGGTGTAGAGCGCGGCGCCGACGCCGGTCGACAGTCCGCAGGCGAAGATCGAGGCGCCCTCGAGCGGCGCGGCCTTGTCGATCTTGGCCAGCGCGATCTCCGGCATCACCGTGTACTCGGCGAACGTCGACGTGCCCATGAAGTGGCGGATCGGGTCGCCGTCGCGCGACAGCCGGGTGGTGCCGTCGGGCAGGTAGCCGATGTTCTGCTGGTCGCGGATCGCCAGGCAGCGGTTGGTCCGGCCGCTCTTGCAGTGCAGGCACTCGCCGCACTCGGGGGCGAAGAGGGTGACGACGTGGTCGCCGACGCTCAGCGACGAGACGCCCGGCCCGAGCTTCTCGACGACTCCCGCCCCCTCGTGGCCGAGCACGCACGGCGCATAGCCGGACGGATCGGCGCCCGATGCGGTGTACATGTCGGTGTGACAGACGCCACAGGCGTGGAGCTTGACCAGCACCTCGCCCTGCTTGGGCTCGGCCAGGTCGACCTCTTGCACGACGAGGGGGGAACCGAACTCTTCGAGGACGGCCGCGCGGATCTTCATGCGCCGACGGTACCGCGCCGCGGCGCGGAGGGTGTGAGCGGGTGGCTACTGCGTCGCGTACGAGATGATCGAGCCGTCGATCAGCCACTCGACGGGGGCCTTGTCGTCCGTATAGACCGGACCGCCGTCGAAACCCTCGCGGAGGCTCGCCGCGGCGCGCTCGGCGACCGGACGGAGCTCGGCGGGCAAGCTCGGGGTCGAGGCTCGCAGCTGCTCCGCGGAGACTGGGGCCATCGAGCCGACGACCAGCGAGTTGGTGCGGGTCATCGGGTAGCGCACGACGTGGGGGAACTGCGTCCGCATCGTCGTCGACAGGGCCTTCTCGAGCTGGTCGTTGCCCTCGGGGTGACCGACGTTGACGATCACCGACCCGCGCTCGCTCAGCCGCTTGCGGACCTCGCCGAAGAACTCCCGCGTGGTCAGGTAGAACGGGATGTACGGCTGGCGGTAGGCGTCGACGCCGATCACGTCGTAGCGGCCCTCGCCGTCGCCGTGGCCGCCGGCACGCAGGAACGGGCGGGCGTCGGCGGTGTGGGTGACCAGCCGCGGGTCGTCGGGCATCCCGAACCACTCGCGGCCCATCTCGGTCACGCGGCCGTCGATCTCGACCCCGTCGAACCGGACGTCGGGAAAGAACGCCAGCGAGGCTCGGGCGACGGTGCCGCCGGCGTTGCCGAGCATCGCGATCCGGTGGGGCGGAGCCGTCGGCGTCAGGTCGTCGACCGCGTCCGTGGTCGCGCCGTCACCGTCACGGGCCTCGCCGCCGGTCCCGCCCGCTGCGGCCGGATCCTGGACCGCGAACGGCAGCACCTGGAACGCGTCCCAGTAGTTGTCCGTCAGCACGGTGTCCTCGCGCCAGACCGAGTGGATCGCCTGCCCCTCGTTGAGCTCCAACCGACGCTCGGGCACGGTCTCGCCGGTCTCGGAGTCGACCACCGGGTGCTCGACGACGCGGGCGTACTGGTAGAGGGTCTCGGCTTCGGCCAGCACCCGGTCGCCCTCCGCCGCCGGCTTGGTGATCCCCGGCGGGACGAACAGCAGCGCGCCGATCGCCACCGGCACCGCCCATGCGCGCCACGGCAACTGGTACGCCCCGGCGATCGCCATCAGCAGCGCGAACACGATGAAGGTCCGCTGGCTGCCGACGAACGGGATCAGCAGCAGCGACGCGGCGAAGGTTCCGACGAGCGCACCGCCGGTGCCGATCGCGCTGAGCCGCCCGACGGTCTGGCCGGTCGTGTCCAGGTCGGTCACGGCCAACTTGGTCGCCCACGGCGTCGCGGCGCCGATCAGCACGAGCGGCAGGGCGATCAGCACCATCATCCCGACCAGCGAGCCGACGAACGCCCCGGCCTCGATCTTGTCGAAGGCCTGGATCGCCAGGTGCAGGAACGGACCGGAGATCAGCGGCACGATCGACAGCAGCGCCGCCGATATCAGCACCAGGACCCGCAGGCCGGCGATGTGCGGATGGCGGTCGGCGAAGCGTCCGCCGAGCCAGTGGCCGACGGCCAGCGCGATCAGGCAGACGCCGATCGTGTTGGCCCAGATGATCGTCGAATCGCCGAAGTACGGGGCGAGCAGGCGGGCCGCCGCGATCTCGGCCCCGAGGCTTCCGACGCCGACGATGAACACCAGGATCGCCAGCGCACGCACCCGGCGGAAGATAGCGATGGAGCGTGGGTGTACGGGTTGCGGGCCACGGTCCGGTTCGGCCGGGCGACGACGACGATCGGTAGGGAAGCTGGTCGCCGGGACGTCCCCCGTCGGGCCCGGGGTCGGCGGGACGTATCCGGCGGGCAGGTTGGGTACTGGGTCCGCGATGGCATCCGAAGCAGTACGGGCGGTCGATCAGCTGACGCAGGCGTGGGAGGACCGGGTCGAGTCGATCCTGGCGCACACGCTCTCCCGTCGCCAGGGTCGTACGCTCGCTCGCCGGTGGGCACCACGGCTGCCGACGATCTACCGGGCCGGCGTCGCCCCCGAGTCCGCCGCGAGCGACGTGCTCGCGCTCGACAAGCTCGAGTCCGATCGGGACCGACTGGTCGTGACGACCAAGCACGAGCCGGCGCTCGACGACGGCCCGGGCATCACTCGCGTGGTCTTCGCTCGCGGCGGGCCGCGGGTCGAGCTGGCGCAGGCGATGCCGATCCTGACCGACCTCGGGTTGCGCGTGATCGAGGAGCGCACCGCACGGCTGAACGGGGACGGCGAGTACTGGATCCAGGACTTCGGCGTGCTGGGGCCGGGCGGCCAGCCGCTCGACCTCGACGACGTCGGCCGGCGGCTCGAGGCATGCATCGACGCGATCTGGGAGGGCGTCGTCGAAAGCGACTCGCTGAACCGGCTGATCACCTGCACGACGCTCGGCCACGAGCGGCTCGAGCCGCTTCGCGCGTACCGGCGCTACCGCCAGCGACTCGGTTCGCGCTACACCGAGGCGTTCCAGACCGACGTGATCGTCGAGCACCACGCGATCACCGAGCAGCTGGTGCGGCTGTTCGAGCTGAAGTTCGGGGCCGACGACCCGACGGCCGACCGGGACGTCGAGGCCGAGGAGGAGCTGCGCAACGAGATCCTGGTGGCGATCGAGGCGGTCAGCTCGCTCGACCACGACCGTATCCTGCGCAATCAGCTGCACGCGATCGACGCCACCTACCGGACCAACGCCTACCGGCCCGGACGCCGGGCGCTGGCGCTGAAGATGCGCAGCGAGGAGGTTCCGGCGATCCCGCAGCCGACGCCGATGTGGGAGACCTACGTGCACGGCTTGCGGGTCGAGGGGATCCACCTGCGGGCCGGGATGATCGCCCGTGGCGGGATCCGCTGGTCCGAGCGGATGGACTACCGAACCGAGGTGCTCGGTCTGATGCGCGCGCAGACCGTCAAGAACGCGGTGATCGTGCCGACCGGAGCCAAGGGCGGGTTCGTGCTCCGCGGCGACGCATCGCCGTCCGAGCCCGACGCGCTGCGGGATCGCGTCCGGGCGGCGTACGACGAGTTCGTCACCGCGCTGCTCGACGTGGCGGACGACCTGGACCAGGGAACCGCGGTCCACCCGGCAGGGGTGCGGGTGCTCGACGGCGACGACACCTACCTGGTCGTGGCGGCCGACAAGGGCACCGCGATGTTCTCCGACATCGCCAACCGGATCGCGGTCGACCGCGGATACTGGCTGGGCGACGCGTTCGCCTCGGGCGGGGCGGAGGGCTACGACCACAAGGCCCTGGGGATCACGGCACGTGGCGCCTGGGAGTCGGTCAAGCGGCACTTCCTGGACCTCGGGATCGACCCTGAGTCCGATCCGGTGACGGTGGCCGGGATCGGCGACATGTCGGGCGACGTCTTCGGCAACGGCCTGTTGCAGTCGAAGACGATCAAGCTGGTGGCCGCCTACGATCACCGGCACGTCTTCGTCGACCCCCGACCGCGCGACTCCGAGGTGGCGTGGAAAGAGCGTAAGCGGCTGTTCGACACGCCGGGATCGAGCTGGGACGACTACGACCGCGACCTGATCAGCGCCGGCGGCGGAGTCTTCCCGCGGTCAGCCAAGCACGTGCGGATCACCAAGGCGATGCGCAAGGCGCTGGGCATCGACGCCGAGCGGCTGTCGCCGGCCGAGCTGATCCAGGCCGTGCTCCGGGCCCCCGTCGATCTGCTCTGGAACGGCGGGATCGGCACGGTGGTCAAAGCGTCGAGCGAACGCGACGCCGACGCGGAGGATCGTGCGTCCGACAGCATCCGGGTCGACGCGCGCGACCTGCGTTGCCGGGTCGTCGGCGAGGGCGGCAACCTCGGCTTCACGCAGCCGGCGCGGGTCGAGTACGCCCGGGGCGGCGGCCGGATCAACGCCGACTTCATCGACAACTCGGCCGGCGTCGACTGCTCGGACCACGAGGTCAACCTGAAGGTGCTGCTCGACACGGCGGTGCGGGCCGGGGACCTCGGAGCCGACGACCGCAACGAGCTGTTGCGCAAGGCCACCAAGGAGGTCGTCGCCCACGTCTTGCGCGGCAGCGTCGTCCAGGCGCGGCTGCTGACCCAGGAGGAGCGGCGGGCCCCCCACCGCACGATGGCGGCGGAGGAGCTGATCGCCTCGCTCGAGGCGGAGGGCGGGCTCGATCGCGACGACCACAAGATCCCGTCGACCGACGACCTGACCGAGCGACGGGTGGCCGGCGAGGGGCTGAGCCGTCCCGAGCTGGCCGTGCTGGTTGCCCTGGCGAAGAGCAGCGTCGCGACGTCGCTGCTCGACGACGAGCGGTTCGACTTCGACGATTCCGCGTGGCTGGCCGACCTGGAGCGGTACTTCCCCGACGCGATCGTTCGCCGGGTCGGCGCGCGCATCGAGGACCACCCGCTGCGCCGGCAGCTGACCGCGACGCTGGCCGCGGGGGAGACGATCAACTCGCTCGGGCCGACCTTCGTCGCCCGCCGGTCGGCCGAGTTCGGTGCGACGCCGGGCGCGGTCGTGCGCGCGTTCCGGATCGCGATCGGCGTGATCGACGCGCGGTCGCTGTCGAAGCGGATCGACGAGCTGCGCGACGTCGACACCGACGTCCCGTGGGAGCTGCGCGAACAGCTCAACGAACGGACCCGGGTGACGTCTCGTTGGTTCCTGGCGCACGCCGCGGACTCCTCGATCACGGCGACGCTCGACGAGCACCGCGAGGGCGTGAAGGCGATCGAGCGCCGGATGGCGAGGCGCGAGGTCGATGAGCAGCGCCGGGAGCGCCGCGACCGCTGGATCGCCGCCGGCGTCCCGGAGTCGCTGGCCAACGCGCTCGCGGTCGATGCGGCGATGCTGCTCGCGCCGCAGATCGTGGCCGGGTCGGGGCGCTGCGGGCGGCCGGTCGGCGAGGTCGCCGACGCGGTGCTGCACCTCGGTGAGGTCCTGCAGATGCGGACGTTGCACGGGGCCGTCGCGGCGCTCGCGATGCCGGACCGCTTGACCCGCTGGGCGGTCCAGGCGCTGCGCGACGACCTGCTCGAGGCACGGGTGGCGGTCGCGGAGGTCGCGCTCCAGGGCGCGCCCAAGGCGGACCCGGTGGCCGCGGTCGACGCGTTCCTCGCCGGGCAGGACGTTGCGGTGCACCGATTCCGGGCATTCCTGCGCGAGCTGTCCGAGGGCGACAACGATCACGCGACCCCGGCACCGGCGGCGTGCACGCTCGCAGTTCGCCAGCTGCAGGCGCTCGGTGAGGCCGCGTTCGAGTACTAGGAGCGACGCGGTCAGTGCGCGCCGCCCGACGAGACCGCGGGCGGCCGCGACTCCTCGGCTAGCGAGGTGATCACCAGCGGACCGCGCGCGGCGTCCTCGAGCACCGCGCTGGCTTCCTCCTGGTTGCGCGCGTAGAGCTCGACCAGCAGGTGGACGACGATCCGGTCGTCGGCGTGGCTGTGGAACCGGACGTGGCTGAAGAACTCCTGGGTGCCCGTGTCACCGAGCGATGCGAAGCTCAGCGCTTCGCCGGCTTCGGGGCCGGAGCAGACCTCGACGTCGTCGGCGGCGACGGTGATCGTGCACGATGCGACCCACGGGGTGCCCATCACCAGGCGCTCCCAGCGCTCCTCGTCGGCGATCAGCTTGCCGTCGCGGAACAGCAGGTGCGGCTGGTCGTGCATGCAGTCCATGCACTGGACGATCGCTTCCTGGTGCTCCTCGATCGCCTGAACCGGCCGCCCGCTGCCGGCGTCGACGCGGTGGATCCCGTCGTAGTGGACGTGGAGCTCCAGAGCCGTCGACCAGCAGCGGTAGCACCGCATCCACGGCAGTGTCCCGGACTCTGGCATCCGGTCATGGTACGCCCCGGGGAGCGGGGACGACGATCGCCCGGGGAACGTCTCCGGCCGATCGTGCGGACCGACCGGGAGGGAACGGCCGCTACTCGGTCTCGGTGGCCGGCTCGTTGCCGGACTCGGCGGCCAGCTTCTTGGCGTGCCGCCGCTTGTGGAGGACCGACTCGAGCGCGATCCCGATGATCGTCAGCGCAACCACGCCGATGATCACGAAGTCGATGTGCGACTGGATGAAGTCGACGGTCGACGTCGGCAGGATCGTCGCGACCAACCAGCCGAGGAAGATCAGTCCGGACGTCCAGGCGATCGCCCCGATCACGGTCCAGACCATGAAGATGCGTCGGTCCATCCCGACAGCGCCCGCCACCACCGCGGCGAAGGTCCGCACGATCGGCACGAAGCGGGCGAGGAAGATCGTGATCGGCCCGTACTTGACGAAGAACGCGTGGGTCCGGTCGAGGTGCTCCTTGTTCAGCAGCCGCGAGCTCTCGCGTGTGAACAACGCCGGGCCGGCCTTCTGACCGATCCAGTAGCCGACCATGTTGCCGATGATCGCGGCGATCGGGACCGCGATCAGCAGCAGCCAGAGCGGCTCGCTGATCACGCCGACCTTCTGCAGGATCCCGGCGCTGAACAGCAGGGTGTCTCCCGGCAGGAAGAACCCGACCAGCAGGCCGGTCTCGGCGAAGATGATCAGCAGGATCGCGATGAAGCCGTACTTCTCGAGGATGTGCTCGGGGCTGAGCCAGTTCGGCATCAGCGCCAGCGGCGTCGCGAGTTCGGTGATCAGGGCGGACAACACGACCAGGAACCGTACTCGCTCGCCCGCACGGACCACGTGCGCGAGCTTCGGAGGGGGCCGGATCCCGCGCACGGGAGGTCCCGTAGGGTGGGCGGATGGCTTCCGGTCCGCCCATGCCGTCCGCCCCTCCGGCTCGTCCGCGACCGGTCCCCTCGGCGCGTCCCGGGGCGCTGCTGACCGCTGCCGCCGCGGTTCCGCTGGGCGCGGCCGTGCTCTACGCGTCGGGCTGGCTGGCGTGGGGGCCGCGGTTGGCGCTCGGGCTCGCGGTGGTGGTGCTCGGCAACGCGCTGCGCGGGACGGTCGGGACGGTCAACGGGGCGCGGATCAGCGCCCCGGTGGCCCGGACGGTCGGGCTGGCGTTCATGACCGGCGGGCTGCTGGTGGTGACCGGCGCCGCGCTGACCGCGCTGGGTCTCGAGCGCGGTCCGGCGACCGACGACGCGGCGGACGGCGGCGCGTTCGGCCTGACGCTGGCGCTGTTCGCGATCCCGGTCGTCGGTCTGGTGGTCTCGATGGTGGTGGCGCTGCGCCTGCGGCGCCCGTCGGCGCTGCGCAGCGCCCAGGAGCTGGGTACCGCCTGCGCCGTCGTCTCGGGCGTCGGCGTGCTGGTGCTCACGGACCGAGTCGCGCGGAGCGGAGCGCTGGGCAGCGGTGACGCGGTGCTCGGCGGCGTCGCGGCGATCGCCGGGGTGCTGCTGCTGGTCGGGCTGCTGTTCGGATCGGTGCTGCTGGCGGTCTCCGCGGCGCGCCAGGCGAGCCGACCGGCGGTGGTCGGCGTGGTCGTCGGCGTGGTCGGCGGTGCACTCTGGGCCGCGACGCTGAGCGTGGCGACGGCCACCGGGCTCGAGGTCACGCCGACCGATCACGGGACGGGCGCGCTGCTGCTGCGGCCGCTCGACCTGCTGCTCGGCTTCGGCGACCCCGGCCGCCTGCTGTACGACGCGGACCCCGGCTGGCCGGTGCTGTTCGGCGTGGTCGGCGCGGTGCTGGCCGGCGCGGCGGTCTGGTTGGAGAGCCGGCTTCCGGTCCCGGCCGATGCGCCGGTCGCGCGGACCGAGGACGACTGACCGGCGTCGGGCACGATGTCCGGTCGTCGGAGGCCGGCTGGGGTCAGCTCTCGGCGACGACCGGATCGCCGGCGACCCCGGCGGCCTGCTCGAGCCGGGCGATCAGCTGCGGGACCGCGACGTCGGCGGGCGCGTCGTCGAGCCGCTGCAGCGCCCCGCGGCGCCCGCCGATCCGGCGCATCGCTCGCTCGCCGTGCTCGAGCCGGAAGTCGTCGACGGCCGCTCGCCGGCGAGCCTCTCGCCGGTGCTGCCGGACGTCGATCCGATCGCGATGACGGTCGAGGGCCTCGACGAGCTCGCCGAAGCCGCTCGACGGGGGCAACGAGCTGACGCCGACGACCTGGGTCGTGCGGTCGCCGATCGAGCGCAGCGCCGCCCGGATGTCGCTCTTGGCGCGCTGGGCGATTCGGCCGAGGTCGGCCTTCGTGATCACCAGGACGTCGGGGATCTCCATGATCCCGCTCTTGAGGAACTGCAGGACGTCACCGGATCCGGGCTGGACGATCACCACGACGGTGTCGGCGACGTCGGCGACGTCGGTCTCGGACTGCCCGACGCCGACGGTCTCGACGATCACGACGTCGAAGGCGACAGCCAGCGCTTGGGCGGCGGCGCGGGTCGCGGCGGCCAGTCCGCCGAGCCGGTCGGCGGCCGCGGTCGAGCGGATGAACACCGCGTCGTCGTCGGGGCTGACGTCGATCCGCGCGCGGTCGCCGAGCAGCGAGCCGCTGGTCCGGCGACTCGACGGGTCGACGGCGAGCACGGCGACCGAGCGGCCGTCCTCGCGGTAGGTCCGGATCAGCTCGCTGAGCAGCGTCGACTTGCCCGCGCCCGGGGGACCGGTCACCCCGACCACGTGCCCGGCTGGTTCGCGTCCGATCGCGGCGGGGGAGAGCGCTTCGAGCAGCTCCGCGGTCTGCGCGCGCGCCTTCGGGGTCCGGGTCTCGACGAGGTTGAGCAGCTGGGGGCCCGCGCTCAGGTCGCCGTCGAGGAGGCGGCGGGCGAGGGTCGCTCCCGGGGCGGCGGTCATCGGGACATCGTAGGGGCCGGTCGGCGCACTCCTACTCGACGCTGCCGCCCGTCGGGGCGGGCACGCCGGCCTCGTCGAGCACGCCGCCTGCCTCGGCGACGATCCGGACGATGTCGCCCATGATCACCGAGATGTCGAAGTCCTTCGGGGTGTAGACCCCGGCCACGCCGGCCGCCCTGAGCGGGGCGACGTCGGCCTCGGGGATGATCCCGCCGACCACGACGGGGACGTCGACGCCCTTCGACCGCAGCTCCTCGATCACGGCCGGGATCAGCTCCAGGTGGCTGCCCGAGAGGATCGAGAGCCCGATCACGTGGACGCCCTCCTGGACGGCGCTGTGGCTGATCTGCTCGGGCGTCAGGCGGATGCCCTCGTAGACCACGTCCATGCCGACATCGCGCGCGCGCACGGCGATCTGCTCGGCGCCGTTGGAGTGCCCGTCCAGGCCCGGCTTGCCGACGAGGATCTTGATCCGGCGGCCGATCGCGTCGGAGACCCGCTCGACCTCGGCCTGGACCGCCTGCACGGCGTCGCTGGACTCGAGCGTCGCCGACGCCTCGCCGACGCCGGTCGGACCGCGGTACTCGCCGAAGGCGGCGCGCAGCGTCTTCGCCCACTCGCCGGTCGTCACGCCGACGCGGGCGGCCTCGATCGACGCGGGCATGATGTTCTCGTCGCCCTTGGCGGCTTCGGCCAGCCGGGTCAGTGCGGCGTCGACGGCGACCTGGTCGCGCTCGGAGCGCCACGCGGCGATCGCGTCCTTGGCCTGCTGCTCGACGGCGTGGTCGACGGTCATGATCCCGCCGTCGCCGGCCGCGGTCAGCGGAGACGGCTCGGTCTCGGTGTACTTGTTGATCCCGACGACGATCTGCTCGCCGGCCTCGATCCGCTGGATCCGCTCGCGGTGGCTCTCGACCAGCGACGACTTCATGTAGTCGACCGCCTGGACCGCGCCGCCGTGCTCCTTGACGACCTCCATCTCGGCCCGCGCGCCCTCGAGCAGGTCGTTGACCAGGCCGTCCATCACGACCGAGCCCTCGAAGATGTCCGGGTACTCGAGCATGTCGGTCTCGAAGGCGAGGATCTGCTGGATCCGCAGCGCCCACTGCTGGTCCCACGCGCGCGGCAGGCCGAGCGCCTCGTTCCACGCCGGCAGCTGGAGCGCACGGGCGCGGGCGTTGCGGCCGAGCGTGACGGCGAGCGCCTCGAGCACGATCCGCTGGACGTTGTTCTCCGGCTGGGCCTCGGTCAGGCCGAGCGAGTTGACCTGGACGCCGTAGCGGAAGCGCAGGGCCTTCTCGTCCGTGATCCCGTACCGGGTGCGGCCGAGCTCCTCCCAGAGCACGCCCATCGCGCGCAGCTTGGCGTGCTCCTCGATGAAGCGGACGCCGGCGTTGACGAAGAAGCTGATCCGGCTGAAGACCTTCGGCATCAGCGACGGATCGACCTTCTCGGCCGCCGCGTCGAGCACCGCGATCGCGTTGGACATCGCGTAGGCGATCTCCTGGACCGGCGTGGCCCCCGCCTCCTGCAGGTGGTAGCTGCAGATGTTGATCGGGTTCCACTTCGGGACGTGCTCGACCGTGTAGGCGATCATGTCCGCGATCAGCCGCATCGAGGGCCCGGGCGGGAACGCGTACGTCCCGCGCGCAAGGAACTCCTTGATGATGTCGTTCTGGGTCGTGCCCTGGAGCGCCTTCTGGACCTCTTCCGGATCGGCGTCGGCGTTCTGCTCCTCGGCGGCCACGATGTACATCGAGAGCATCCACGCGGCGACCGCGTTGATCGTCATCGACGTGTTCATCGTCTTCAGCGGGATCCCGTCCATCAGCGTCCGCATGTCGCCGATGTGCGACACCGGCACGCCGACCTTGCCGACCTCGCCCCGCGAGAGCTGGTCGTCCGGGTCGTAGCCGGTCTGGGTCGGCAGGTCGAACGCCACCGAGAGGCCGGTCTGGCCCTTGGCCAGATTGCCCCGGTAGAGCTCGTTGGACGCCTTGGCCGTGGAGTGGCCGGCGTAGGTCCGCATCAGCCAGGGACGGTCCGGCTGCGGAAGACGAGGGCTGCTCATGGCGGGATTGTATGGCGCCCCCCGATTGGAGGGGTGGAGGGTGTCCGCACCCCATGCTGATGCGCGTTGCGCCACACCCGGTGGTCAAACCCGCATCAGCTTCGCGCGGCCGGTGGTCGCGACGGTCGCGCCGATAGGCTGGGGAGCGTGAGCACCGACCGTCCGCAGACCATCGATCTGCTGCATCTGGGCAACGCCAAGTCGATGGGCGCCCACCTGATGGGCGATGTGATCGTCGACCCGGGTTGCGAGCAGACGATCGACCGCGTGCTCGACGCGCTCGACGGCGCCACGCCCCGCGCGATCCTGCTGACCCACATCCACTTCGACCACGCCGGCGGCACCGGCGCCCTGGTCGAGCGCTTCCCGGACGTCGAGGTCTGGGTCCACGAGCGCGGCGCCCACCACATGATCGACCCGACGCGGCTGGTGTCCAGCGCGCGCAAGGTGTTCGGCGAGTACTTCGACGAGCTCTGGGGTCGGGTGATCCCGGTTCCCGAGAAGAACGTCCGGGTGCTGCAGGGGGGTGAGGTCGAGGGTGATTGGGAGGTCGCCTACACGCCCGGCCACGCCCAGCACCACGTGTCGTACCTGCACCGCCCGAGCGGGTTCGCGTTCACCGGCGACGTCGCCGGGATCCGGATCGACGGCGGACCGGCGCTGCCGCCGACGCCGCCGCCGGACATCGACATCCCCGCCTGGCACCGCTCGGTCGACGCGGTCGCCGCGTGGGAGCCGCGCGGACTGGCGTACATGCACTTCGGGCAGACGACCGACGACGTCCAGGAGCAGCTGGCTACGCTGCACGAGACGCTCGACCTCTACGCCGAGGCAGCCCGCAAGTCCGCCGACGCGCTCGAGATGGCGGAGTGGATTCGCGCCTGGGTGATCGAGCGGGCCGGCGAGGCCGGGCTGCCGACGTACTACGCGGCCGGGCCCTTCGAGGGTCTCTGGGCCGGGCTCGACCGCTACTGGAAGAAGGTCGACGCGGGTGAGCTCGAGGCCCCCGACGGGCTCTCGTCGACCCCGATCTCCGACGACTCGGGGTCGTGATCTCCGGCGATCCGCGCTACCCTGCACGCCCGTGAGTCAGACCATCGAACAAACACGCCTCGACGGACCGGGTACCGGCCTGGGTGGTGCGTGGAACGTGATCGTGCGCAACGACGACCACAACACCTTCGAGGGCGTGGCGGCGATCCTCGCGCGGTTCATTCCGGGGATCACCTACGAGTCCGGGCTCGGCGTCGCCGACCGGATCCACCGCACCGGCGCGGCGATCGTCTGGACCGGTCACAAGGAGCTCGCGGAGCACTACTGGGAGCAGCTGCGGGACGCGGGCCTGACGATGGCTCCGCTCGAGCAGGCCTAGGGACTGCGGCCGCACGGCGGTCGGCGATCACCCGCAACAACGACGACGGGCGCCGACCGGCGCCCGTTTCTCGTACCGCTGCGCCCCCCGGAGCCGAGGCTCCGGGGGTGCTGACCGCCGCGACCTAGGAGACGGCGGGCTCCGCGTCAGCCGCGACCGGCTGCGCGAAGGGGTCCGCGGCGAAGACGTCGGTCACGCCGGAAGCGATCCCGTGGGAGATCGCCTCCTGCGGGGCGTACGCCAGCGGCTTCTGGTACCACGAGCCGCAGACCGTGCGGAAGCGGACGAACGGCTCGCCGTTCCAGATCTTGGTCCACGCGTCCTTGCTCTCGACCTGAATCACCTGGAGGAACCGGTAGGGGTCCTCCTTGGAGCGGTAGACGCGCACGTCGAGCGCTCCAAGCCGCAGCAGCTCGGGGGTCAGCTCGACGAGCGCCTCGGAGAGCTGGTCGGCACGCAGGCCGTTGGCGTAATAGGGCAGGCTGTAGGCGAGAGCGGGCATGTCAGCCGCCTACTTCAGCATGAATCGCGCCGGGGCGTCCGGAAGTGGTGTCGGTGCGGCCTTCGTCGGCGTCCTTGGCGCCGACGAGGATGGCGATCTTGCCGGAGTGCTTGTTGTCGCGCATCAGCTGGTGGGCGGTGGCGACGTCGGCGAACTCCATGGTCTTCCAGAGCACCGGCTGGACCTTGCCCTCGTCGATCAGCTGGTTGGCCTTCATGCACTGGTAGGCGTTGGCGAAGTGGGAGCCGATGATCTCCTTCTGCTTCATCCAGAGGTAGCGGACGTCGAAGTCGAGCGTGTAGCCGGACGTTGCGCCGCAGATCACGACCTTGCCGAACGGCTTGACGGTGAAGACGGAGGTCGGGAACGTGGCCTTGCCGACGTGCTCGAAGACGATGTCGGGCGAGTCGCCCAAGAGCTCCTTGACCTTCTTGGCGAACTGGCGGGAGACGCCGAAGCGTTCCTTCTCCTGCTCCGGGGTCTCGGTGCCGGTGCGCATCATGCCGGCGTAGTCGTTGCGGTTGATGTAGCCGACTGCGCCGAGCTGCTTGACCAGTTCGCCCTTCTCGTCGCTGGAGACGACGCCGACGCACTCGGCGCCGGCGGCGTTGCAGAGCTGGATTGCGAAGACGCCGAGGCCGCCGGCGGCGCCCCAGATCAGGACCTTGTCGCCGGCCTTGACCTGGGCGCGGTCCATCAGCATGCGGTAGGCGGTGAAGTAGGTGAGGCCGTAGGAGGCGGCTTCGGCCCAGGAGAGGTGCTTGGGCTTGGGCAGCAGCTGCTGTGCCTGGACCTTGCAGTACTCGGCGAAGCTGCCCCAGGTGGTCTCGTAGGCCCAGATCTGCTGTGACGGGGCGGCCAAGGGGTCGAGGCCGTGGACCTCGACGTCCTCGTAGGAGGCCTGGTTGCAGTGGATGACGACTTCGTCGCCTTCCTTCCAGCGGGTGACGCCTTCGCCGACCTTCCAGACGATGCCGGAGGCGTCGGAGCCGCCGATGTGGTGGCCGTACTGGGGGTGGTCGCCGTACTTGAAGACGGAGACGGGCTGGCCGAGGGCGGCCCAGACGTTGTTGAAGTTGACGCCGGCGGCCATCACGCGGACGACGACTTCGAACGGGCCGGGCTGGGGGACTTCGACCTCTTCGAGCTGGATTGCGTCTTCGGGTTCGCCGAGGCGGTCCTCGCGGATCGCCCAGGCGGACATCGTCGCGGGCAACTCGCCGAGGGCGGTGCGCGGGGTGTGCAGGGGAGCAAGATCGACCGACATCGGCCGAAGCCTACCCGCCGTTCGGGGGGGCCGCAGATCGGCTGGTATACCGCGCTACAAAGGCGCCCCCATGCGCCCGGTTGCGTCCGATACTACGCGGGGGGCCGTGATGCAGCGGGAGATCTCAGGGGAGGAAGAGGTCGCCGTCGGAGCTCTCGCGCTCCGGGCCCACGGTCAGGTTCGCCTGGCGACGGTCGCCGCCGCCGGCGATCACGCGGTAGCTGCCCTCGGCCACGATCGTGCTGATCGTCGCGGTGCTGCCCGGGGGGACCGACTTGCGGGTCCGACGGCGGTCGCCGTCGGCACCGGCGATCGCGCCACGCACCGCTCGGGTCGTCTGGTTGGAGAAGATCAGCCGGATCGGACCGCTGCCGATCTCCGTCGGAGAGATGTGCACACCGCCGTCGGTGATCGCCGCGCGGACCGTGGTCTCGGCCGGTGGACGCGGGTCGGTCGGCTTCTCGCTCGCCTCGACCGCACCGCAGGCGCTGAGCACCCCCGCGGCGGCGACGCCCGTGATCAGCAACCCCATAGTCCTGCGCAACGCGTGCATCGCTTCGAAACCTCTCCCCGGTGACGTCGTCGGGGGCTTGCCACCGACGTTCGTGGGACAACCCTACCCCAGGTCGCGAACGGACTCGGAATAGATCGCGCGGAGTGCGCGTACGGGTGGGTCTACGCCGTCGGCTCGGGGCGGGCGCCCGTGAACGGCAACGCCACCACCCGGGCCTCGGCCGGCTCGCCGTCGACCGGGCGGGCGAGCACCGTCGCGTCGGGATCGACCTCGCGACGCACGAGCGCGAGCGCGATCGGCCCGCGTGCGGGCGAGACCACGGTCGTGGTGACCCGGCCGACCTCCCGCTCGTCGGCGACCAGCGGGGTTCCGACCGGCACCGGCCGCTCGAGGCGCAGTCCGCGCAGGTGGCGGTTGGGGCGGCCCCGCCAGTGCAAGCGGGCAACGGTCTCCTGGCCGACGTAGCAGCCCTTGGTGAAGCTGACCGCCTGCTCGACGATCCCCGCCTCGGCCGGCATCACGCCGTCGTCGAGGTCGTGGTGCAGCCGCGGGATCCCGGCTTCCACGCGGACGATCTCGACCGCGTCGTCCGAGGCCTCGGGGAGGCCGGCGTCGCGCAGCGCGGCCGCGACGGCGGGGCCGTCTTCCGCGGCCGCGATCACGTCGACTCCGAGTGGGGTGCGCACCAGGCGCACGTGCGCTTCCCCGACGGTCGCGGCGACGTGGGCGTGCGGGTCCGGACCGAGCGACGCGGTCAGCGCGGCGGGGACCCGCGGGCCGACCACCGCGTGCAGGCTCTGCTGGAGCGTGCGCTTGTGCAACTCGGCGTCGAACCCGATCAGGTGACGGCGCAGGTGGTCGAACAGCGCCTGCAGCCCGCTGCGCTCGCAGAGCAGCAGCAGCTCGGGGCCGTCGCGATCGTCGATCGCGAGCACCCGCAGGTCGGTGATGATCTTGCCCTTCGGGGTGAGCAGGGCGGCGTAGGTCCCGCGTCCCGGCTGCAGCTCGAGCACGTCGGCGGTGATCTGTCCGTTGAGGAACTCCGCCGCACCGGCGCCGGTCAGCGCGAGCTTGCCGGACTCGGAGCGGTCGGTCCACGCCGCGGTGTCGGTCAGCGCGCGGTACGCGTCGGGGTGGCCGTCGGCGACGGCGGAAGCGGCGTCGATCCGGGGTTCCTGCGGCGGTTCGTCCATCACGGACTACCGTAGCGGGCGCCGTCGGCGGGGCGGTTTGGGCGCGCGCGGCAGGTCAATCGGTAGCGAAGCCGACGGGCCGGGTAGAGTCACGGGGGATGTCGCTAGAGGGAACCTTCCAACGCGTCCTCGACTCGCTTCCCGACGACTGGACGGACCTCGTGCTGGATCTGCGGATCCTCAACGAGGACCGCTACGTCGAAGCCGCCACCTACGTCACCACGACATGCAACGCCCAGCCGTACTCGCAGCACGACTGGCACTGGCGGATCCTGGTCGCGCACCGGTTCGGCCACGCGGCCGCGCCGACGGCGGTGCAGAGCGCGCTGCGACTGCTCGACGAGGCGAATCTGGCCGGTGAGCTCGTCGTCCGCGACGTGCGCGTCGGCCGCGCCGAGGTCGAGCCGATGTGGGGGCGGGGCGAAACGGCCCGCCAGGAGTTTCGCCGGCTGCGCGCGCACTGACGCGACGGTCGAGAACGACAAGGGAAGCAGGCACACGTGCGCGTCGCCGTCCTCTCGGCTGATCTGCTGTTCGGAAGCCAGGCCGTGGAGATCGTCCAGGCCGCCGGCTACGACGGGGTCATCGCCGAGGATCTCGAGGCGTTGACCGCGGTCGACGCCGAAGACCCAGTCGACGCGATCGTCGTCGACCTGACCTCGGACGGCATCGAGCGGGCCGAGGATCTCGCCGACGCGCGTCCGCCCGGGGTGCCGGTGCTGGCGTGCTTCGCGCACGTCGAGCCGGAGGTTCGGGCCGCGGCGCTCGAAGCCGGGCTCGACCAGGTCGTTCCGCGCTCGCGCTTCGTGCGCGAGGGCGGGGGCCTGCTGGACGGCCTGCTCGCCGACTGAAGGTCGGGGCCCACCGCCGTGGCGGCGGGCCATTCGTGGGCCGAGCTAGTTCCCCGGGGCGCGCGACCAGATCATCGCGTCGACGTCCGGCGGATCCTCGGTGATCCCGGACGCGGCTTCCCAGGTGGCCCACGCGCGCAGCTGATCGCGGTCGAGCGCGACGGCGTGGCCGTCCTCCGTCAGGAGCGCCTGCTTCACGGCCCGCAGCTGCTCGGCGGTCGTCTCGGGATCGATCGTCTTGTCGCCGGACCCGGCGGTCAGGGCCTCGATCGTCTGGATGTCCTGCTCCTCAGGACCGGTCGCGACCGTCTCGTACGCCGTCGTCAGCGTCTCGGTCAACCGCGCCACGGCGTCGCCGTGCTCGTCGAGCACCTTCGGCGTCGACATCAGCAGCAGCTCGGGGTAGACCGGCGATCCGAACTCGTCCAGCCGGAAGACCGAGGTGCTCGGCCGACGGGTCTGGAGCGCGACGCCCTCGGCGTTCCAGAAGCCGATCGCGGCCGCGACCCGGCCGCTCAGCACCGACGCCACCGCCTCGTAGCCGATCTCGACCCGGCGGACCTTCTTCGGATCGCCGCCGTCACCGCGCACGATCTGGTCGAGCGCGGCTTCGTCGCTCGGCAGCCCGGTGACGCCGACGCGCTTGCCCTCGAGGTCGCGCGGACGGTCGATGCCGCGCGACGCCAGCACCGCGGCCAGCGGCCGCTGGACGATCGCGCCGACGGCGACGAGGTCGGCACCCTGCTCACGGGCGATCGCGACGTCGTGGATGTCCATGATCGCGAGGTCGGTGCGGCCGGCCGCGAGCAGCTTGGCGCCGTCGGCACCGGATCCGGGCACACGGATCTTCAGGTCCAGGCCCGCGGCCTCGAGCGAGCCGTCCTGCTGGGCCACGTAGAGCCCGCTGTGGACCGCGTTGGGGGCGAAGTCGAGGGTGAGGTCGAGGGTGGTCTGCGCTGCGGCCGGGGCGGTGGTCGATGCGGCGGTCGTGTCGTCTCCGCTGTCGTCGCTGCCGCAGCCGGCGAGCAGGGCGGCGCCCACGGCGAGGGCGGTCAGGCGGGAAACCAGCGGAACGGCGCGTCCTCGGCGGATGGTCTTGCGGTTGGGGGTGGTCGAGCGTGTGGGGTCCTGCGATCCAGACATCGACACATCGTCGCTGAGGTCGAGGGTCCGATGCCGCTACGGTGTCGTGATGGAGACCGCAGGCGAGTCGATCACCCCGGAGGGGCTGGAAGCCCTCAAGGCCGAGCTGGCCGAGCTGGAAGGTCCGGCCCGGCGCGACATCGCGGCCCGGATCCAGCGCGCCCGCGAGCTGGGGGACCTCAAGGAGAACGCGGAGTACCACCAGGCGAAGGACGACCAGGCGCACCTGGAGACGCGAATCGCCGCGCTCGCCGAGCGCCGGCGCAACGCGGTGGTGACCGAGGTCTCGACCGACAGCCAGGAGGTCGGCTTCGGCGCGACCGTCACGCTGGTCGACGCCGACACCGACCGCACCCAGACCTGGACGTTGGTCGGCGCCGCCGAGGCCGACGCGTCGGCCGGCAAGATCTCGATCGAGTCGCCGGTCGCCGAGGCGGTCATGGGCCGCAGGATCGGCGAGATCGTCACGGTCAACACCCCGCGGGGCGACCGCCGCCTGCGGATCGACGCGATCGTCTGAGACCGTCCCGGCTCGACCGAGCGACACCCCGCTCCGCGCGGCGGGCTCAGGCGCGCCCGGGGACCTGCTCGGGAATCAGCGATCGTCCGGGGTGGGCGGACGACGTCCGAAGAGATCCTCGTCGGCCGCGCGCACGAGGGCGCGTGCGCCCGGACCGTCGTCCGGTGTGACGGCGTCTCCGAGCCCTTCGACGACCACTGCGGGCTGCCCCGAGGTCTTGTGCCGGACGAGGTCCGCGGCGGACGCGACGTGGTCCGCGGTCGCGATCACCGTGGCGCGCATCTCCCGGCCCTCGCGGTCGAGGTCCCCGCGCTGATCGTCGATCACGGCCAGTCCCGCGGCGCCGATCGCGATCTCCGCCTGGCCGTGGCGCCACGCCCGGCCGAAGCTGTCGGCGATCACCACGGCCGGGCGGCCGGGCAACGCGGCGCGCAGCGCACGCGCCGAGCGGTCGGGATCGTCCGGCAGCGTCACGCACCAGCCGTCGCGGACGTTCGACTGGTCGACTCCGGCGTTGGCCGACACGAAGCCGTGGACGCTGCGGCAGATCAGCACGCCGCGCTCCGCGCGGACGATCTCGGCCGTCTGGCCGAGGATCACCTCGATCAGGGCGGCGTCCTTGCCCTGTGCGGCAGCGATCTCGATCGCCCGGGCCGACGGCGTCACCGCCGCCAGCTCGACCAGCGCGCCCTCGGCCTTCGAGACCACCTTGTGCGACACGACGACCGCCGCATCCGGTGGGAACGCGTTGCCGCCGTTGGCGGCCGTGATCAGCGCCGCCAGGTCGTCGCCCGGGGCGATCTCGGCGGGCAGCGGTGAGAGCGCGCGAACGCGCAGCTCGTCGTTCACGGACGCCACCGGGGCTAGAGGATCCGGGGCAGCAGCCCGCGGGTGTGCGACGCGCCGCCACGGACCTCGTCGAGCCGCGACTGCAGCGCAGTCAGGTCCTCGCCGGTGTCGACGTCGAGCACGATCGTCGCCGGCTCCGCTTCGTAGACCGCCGCGCCGGCCGCCCTGGCCATCTCGGCGTGACGGGCGCGGCTGCCCTCGCCGAAGGCGGCGGCCATCACGTCCGGCGGCGACAGCAGCAGGGCGTTGGTGCCGGTTCCGTGGCGGTCGGGCACGATCGTCACCTCGCGGCCCTCGGGCGGGTTCGCCAGCAGCCCGTCGACCTCGATCGGGTCGATCGCCGGACAGTCCGCCGCGAGCAGCACCACGCGGGTCGCGCCACGCGAGATCGCGAACTGGACGCCGAGCGCCGCCGCTTCGCTGTGCCCGAGGTCCCGCGGGTCGGGGAGCACCTCGGCGTTGTAGTTGACCGCGATCTGCTCCGCCTGCGGCTCGCCGGTCACGACGATCACTCCGTCGACCAGCGTCGCCCGGCGCAGCGCGATCAGCACGTCGGTGACCATCGCCTGCATCAGCGCGATCCGGGAGCGAGCTGGAAGCGTTTCGGCCAGCCGCTGCTTGGCCTGGCCGAACCGCTTGACCGGGACGATCGCGTAGGTCTTCACAGCGGTGCCTCGCCCTCGACGGCGTCGGCGCTGCGCAGGTCGGCGCAGAAGCGGAGGACGTCGCCGGCGATCCGGTGACGAGCAGCAGGATCGCTCAACATCGTGTCCATGGTACGGGTCGGAAGGGTCGGCAGTTCGAGCGCGGCGTCGGCCTCGTCGGTGACGATCCCGTCGAGCAGGCCGTCGTAGATCTTGGCGATGCCGGCGGCGGATGCGTCGACGCCGGCCCAGTCCAGGAACGCGCGGGTCGGTCCCTTGATCACCTCACCGCGAACGAACGGGGCGACGGCGACCACCGGGGCGGTGGCGTCGCGCAGCGCCTGGCGGATCCCGTCGACGGCGAGGATCGGGCCGATCGAGATCACCGGGTTGGAGGGGCCGACGACGATCGCGCGGGCGGTCCGCAGCGCCTGGAGCGCCTCCGGCGTCGCCGTCGCACGGTCGGCGCCCTCGAAGGCGACGTCCTGCACCGGACCCTCGCCGCGGCGCTGGATCATGAACGGCTGGAAGTCCCACCAGCGGTCGGCCGCCCGAACCCGGGTGCGGATCGGGTCGTCGCTCGCCGGCAGCACGCGGGCGGTCACGCCGTAGGCCGCGGCGGCCTCGGCCAGGGTCTCGGTCAGCCGGGCGCCCTCGGCCAGCCGGCGCGCGCGCCGGATGCAGAGCGCCAGGTCGCGGTCGCCGAGGTTGAACCAGACGTCGTCGCCGAGCGCGCGGAGCGCGTCCATCACGACGAAGCTGTCGTCGGCCAGGCCCCAGCCGCGCTCGTCGATCCGGTCGGCGAGCCAGAAGGTCACGAGGTCGGGGTCGGGGGAGACGTACGCACCGTAAGCTTCGCTGTCGTCGCCGGTGTTGGCGATCACCACCAGGTCGTCGCCGACCTGGTCGGCCAGGCCGCGAGCGAGCTTGGCGCCGCCGGTGCCGCCGGCCAGCACCACGACGGGCGACGCTGGCAGGCCGAGTGCGTCGGCCGTGGCCGACGCGTCGTCGTCCGGTGTCACTCGATGCCCGTGATCCGCAGGCCCGAGTGGGCCTTGAAGCGGATGTTCAGCCCGATCAGCAGGGCGGTCAGGCTCTCGACGGTGCGGCTCTGGTCGAGAGCGCCCGCGTCGATCACGCGCAGTCCGTCGATCTGGTTCAGCAGGTCGATGATCACGGCCTTGTCGGCCTTGCGGTTGCCGCAGATCAGGGTGTCCTGGTCGACGGGGACGTCGACGTTCTCGAGCGTGGAGTAGTCGACCGTGTGCAGGCCGGAGACGACGCGGACGCCCTTGGGCACGAGCGACTGCGTCTGCTGGGCGGCCGATCCCTGCCAGACGCCGAGCATCTGGGTCGGCTTGCCGCCGATCGCCGGCGCGAGCGGGACGGTGACGTCGAGCACGATGTGCTCCTCGCGGAGGCTCTCGGCAACGCTCTTCACCGTCGACGCCGAGCTTGCGAACGGCACGGCGAGCACGACGACCTGGCCGGCGGCGGCGGTGGCCTCGGCGTTGGCGGCACCACTGAAGGTCCCACCCGGCACCTTCTCGGCGGCACGCTCGGCGGCCTCCTGCGCGCGCCCGGCGTCACGCGACCCGATGACGACCGGAACGCCCGCCTTGCCGAGGCGGACCGCCAGTCCGAAGCCGAGCTGACCGGTACCGCCGAGAATCGCCACAGGGGTAGACATGGCCGACAAAGATAACGGTCGGAGGCGCCGTCTTGATCTGCCGTTAAGCGACGCTCAACGTGTCGCGACGGCCTGGACAGCGGTGCGCTACGCGTCGCGGCGGTGGACCATCGTCGCCGTGGCCTGGTCCCGCGGGCGGATCACGAGCCGGTCGATGTTGACGTGCGCCGGCCGCGTGACGGCGAACGAGACGACGTCGGCCACGTCGTCGGCGACCAGTGGCGTCATCCCCGCGTACACCTGCGCGGCACGGTCGGCGTCGCCGCCGAAGCGAACGGTGGAGAAGTCGGTGTCGACCATGCCCGGCTGGATCTCGATCACCCGAATCGGGCGGCCGAGCAGCTCCTTGCGAAGGATCTCGGTGATCGCCGAGACGGCGTGCTTGGCGGCGACGTAGCCACCGCCGCCCGGGTAGCGCTCGAACCCGGCGATCGACCCGATCACGACGATCCGGCCGTCGCCGGAGGCCTCCAGCGTCGGCGTCAGCGCCTTGGTCATCCGCGCGACGCCGAGCACGTTGCTGTCGAACATCGACTGCCAGTCGTCGAGGTCGGCGTCGGCGACCGGGTCGACGCCGAGTGCGCCACCGGCGTTGTTGACCAGCACGCTGCACTCCGGGACCTGCGCCACGACCGCGGCGACCGAGGCGTCGTCGGTCACGTCGAGCGGCAGCGCGCGGCCGCCGATCTCGTCGGCGATCGCCTCGAGCCGATCGACCCGGCGCGCGCCGATCACGACGTCGAAGCCCTCGGAAGCGAGTCGGCGCGCCGTCGCCGCGCCGATCCCGCCGCTGCCGCCGGTGACGACCGCCACGGGCCGGGTCATGCGAACGGGGTGGGGTGGAGGGTGACGAGCATGCGCCCGTTCTATCAGTCGCCCGTCCCGTCACCGGGTCGTCACCGCGCCGGCGGCGCGAACGCGCGAGGATGGAGGCATGACGGCGTCGAGCGCCCCGACC
>JBQGEK010000141.1:0-2200 GCA_052039575.1 Patulibacter sp.
GACGAGACCGCGTCGTTCGGGATGCCGGAGGCCGCGGTTGGGCTCGTTCCCGGACTCGGCGTGGTCCGCGGGCACGCCCAGCTGAACCTCCACTGGATGAAGTACATGATCCTGACCGGTGAGTCGCTGGGCGCGCACGACGCGCGCGCCGCGGGGCTGGTCAACGTCGTCACGGCGCCGGGCGAGCACGTCGCGCGCGCCGAGCAGCTGGCCCAGAAGATCGCGGCCCAGGCGCCGCTCGCTCTGGCCGTCGGCAAGAAGATCCTCGGCCGGCACTCCGAAGAGGGCTTCTCCCACGCGGTCGAGGCGGTCGCGCTGCTGCAAGGAACCAAAGACCACGCCGAGGGCATCGCGGCCTTCGGCGAGCGGCGCACGCCGCGATTCGAAGGACGGTAAGCAGGCATGAGTGCAACTGAGCAGGCGGCGGTCACGGCCGTCGATCCGGTCGACGATCTGCGGGAACGTCGCGCTGCGGCGCTGAAGGGCGGAGGGCAGGAGCGGATCGACCGTCTGCATGCATCCGGCCGGCTGACCGCGCGGGAGCGGATCGAGCTGTTGATCGACGATGGGTCGTGGACCGAGCTGGGGATGCTCGCCGAGCCCGAGATCCGGCGGGCGGACCTGCCGACGACGGGCGACGCGATCGTCACCGGGCTGGCGACGATCGAGGGACGCAAGGTCGCGATCCTCGCGATCGACGCGACGGTGATGGCCGGCACCACGGCGCCGGTCAACATGCGCAAGCAGAACCGTGTCGCGGAGTGGGCCGGCCGCAAGGGCTTTCCGCTGATCTGCCTGAGCGACAACGACGGCGGGCGCGTGCCCGACCTGCTCGGCTGGCGGTTCTCGGGTGTCCCGTTCGACTTCAGCTCGTTCCTCCAGTCGCCCGACGGCTGCGCGGCGATCCCGCGCGTTACGGCGGCGCTCGGCCCGAGCTACGGCGACGCCGCGCTGCACGCGGCGATGGGTGACTTCGTGGTGATGCACGAGAACGCGGCGATCGCGCTCTCGGGTCCGCCGGTGATCAAGGCCGCGATCGGCGAGGACGTCGACGGCACCGAGCTGGGCGGTCCGAAGGTCGCCGCCGGGATCAACGGCGCAGCCCACAGCGTGGTCGCCGCCGAGGCCGACGCGTTCACGCAGATCAGGCGGTTCCTCAGCTACCTGCCGTCGTCGGCCGACCAGCCGGCACCGGCCGTGCCGCCGGTCCCGCCGACGCGCTCGCTCGACGAGATCGCGAAGGTGATCCCGCAGTCGCGGCGTCGTGGCTCCGACATGCACAAGCTGATCGAGATCGTCGTCGACGGGGACAGCTACTTCCCGTGGGGCGAGCAGTACGGCAAGAGCCTGCTCTGCGGCCTCGCCCGGATCGACGGCAATGCGGTCGGCGTGGTCGCGAGTCAGCCGATGCACCTGGCCGGAGCGCTCGACGTGCCGGCGCTGCGCAAGGAAGCGCAATTCATCGACCTCTGCGACCGCTTCAACCTGCCGCTGGTCTTCCTGCAGGACGTGCCGGGACTGATGATCGGGACCCAGGCCGAGCAGGCCGGGATCCTCGCCGCGTACGACGGAGTCGTGTCGCGGTTGGCCCGCACCAAGGTGCCGAAGGTCGCCGTGATCATCCGCAAGGCGTTCGGCGGCGGGCACATCGCGCTCGGCGGCCGCCCGGTCAAACCGGACATGCTGGTCGCTTGGCCGTCGGCCGAGATGGGCTTCATGGAGCCGACCACCGGCGTGCGCACGGTGCACCGCCGTCGGCTCGAGGAGCTGCTGCAGGACGGTGGGCAGGAGGCGTACGACGCCAGGGTCGCCGAGCTCGAGGCGGAGTGGGGTGCCGAGTCCCAGCCCTGGGAGGCGGCGGCCAACATCATCCTCGACGACATCATCGAGCCCGTGGAGACGCGGGCGATCATCTCCACCGCGATCGACTTCGCGTGGGGGACCAGGCCGCGGGTGAGTCCCGCCGGGAACTGAGTACGGGGAGCAACACGCACATGTCCGAAATCACTGCGCACATCACCGGGACGGTGTTCGAGGTCCAGGTGGCCGTCGGCGACGCGGTCGCGGTCGACGACGAGGTCGTGATCCTCGAGTCGATGAAGATGGAGCTGCCCGTGGAGTCCGAGATCTCCGGGACCGTCGCCGAGGTGCTCTGCGCACCAGGCGACCCGGTCGAGGCCGGTCAGGTCCTGGTCCGGTT
>JBQGEK010000142.1:0-1688 GCA_052039575.1 Patulibacter sp.
TCTGCTTCTGGCGGTTCTTCGACAGCTTCGGCTTGGCCTTCGTCGCCGTGCCGCCACCCGCCCCGGTCGCGGCGTCGCTGCTCGCGGCCTTGGCCTTCGCCCCCGAGCCACCGGTCTTCGGGGCGCCGGCCGCGACGGTCGCCCCGCCGTCGTCCTTCTTCGCCGCTCGCTCGGCCGCCATCCGCTGCTCGCGCAGCTCGACGTACTCCTGCCAGCCGCCCAGGTAGCTGTGCAGCTCCCCGTCCTCGACCGCGACGGTTCGCGTGCCGACGACCTCGAGCAGCGCCCGGTCGTGGCTGATCATGATCAGCGAGCCCGGGTAGTCCTTGAGCGCGTCCTCGAGCGCCTCGCGCGACTCGATGTCCAGGTGGTTGGTCGGCTCGTCGAGGATCAGCACGTTGGCGCCCGATGCGACGAGCACCGCCAGTCCGAGCCGCTTGTGCTCGCCACCGGAGAGCCCGTCGAGCTCCTTCTCGGCGTCCTGGCCGCTGAACAGGAACTTGCCCAGCAGCGAGCGTGCTTCGTTGGGCTTCAGACCGGTGGCGCGAATGCACGCCTCGATCACCGTGCGCGCCCCCGGATAATGGAGCTCCTCGCCGTGCTGCGAGAGGTAGCCGACCTGGACGTTGTGCCCGGTCTTGATCGTTCCGTCGGCCAGCGGTCGCTTGCCGGCGAGGGTCTCGATCAGCGTCGTCTTGCCGACCCCGTTGGGACCGACCAGGCAGACGTGCTCGCCGCGCTCCAGCAACAGCTCGGCTTCCTCGAGCTGGACCCGCGCGTTGGGATCGCTGACGTAGGTGATCTGGCTGTGGTTGCCGTCGGCGACCGGCGTCGGCGGCGGCACCTCGATCCGGCCGCCCTCCAGCTCGTAGATGATCTTGCCGGCGCGCTCGGGCTTCTTGAAGGTGAAGCCCATCGTGCGGTTGTCGGTCGGGTCGCGCGTGATCCGCTCGATCTTGTCGAGCGCCTTGACCCGCGACTGCGCCTGCTTGGCCTTCGTCGCCTTGGCCGAGAAGCGGCGGACGAAGTCCTCCATCCGCGCGATCTGCGCTTCCTGCTTGGCGATCGACTTGCCGAGCGCGATCTCGCGGGCGGCCTGCTCCTTGCGCCAGTTGTGCCACGTGCCGGCGAAGAACTTCGCGCGGCCGGCCTCGATCTCGAGCACCGAGGTGCCGACCGCCTCGAGGAACCAGCGGTCGTGGGCGACCAGCACGATCGCCGACTCGTAGGCGACCAGGGTCTTCTCGAGCCACTCGAGCGACTCGAGGTCCAGGTGGTTGGTCGGCTCGTCGAGCAGCAGCAGGTCCGGCTTGGCGGACAGCGCCCGAGCGAGCGACGCGCGGGTCAGCTGACCACCGGAGAAGGTCTCGAGGTTGCGCTCGAGGTCCTCATCGGTGAAACCCAGGCCGCGGACCGTGTCGGCCGCCTCGTCGCGCCAGCGGTAGCCGCCGAGCGCCTCCATCTCGGACTGCGCGCGGGCGTAGGCGTCGAAGACCTCCAGGTCGCCGTCGGCCATCTTCTGCTCGTAGCCGCGCAGCTTGATCTCCAGGTCGACCAGGTCCTGACGCCCCGACGTGACGTACTCGCGCAGGGTGATCCCCTGCTCGCGCGGGGGCCGCTGGTCGTGCAGGATCACGCGCGCATTCTTCTCGTACGAGAGCTCGCCGCCGTCCTTGTTGGTCTGGCCG
>JBQGEK010000143.1:0-27073 GCA_052039575.1 Patulibacter sp.
ACGCGTCGGCGTGGGGATGAACGTCGCCGAGAACGCCAGCCGCTCGGCCTTGTAGAGGCAGTTGAACGACCCCGTCTTCCCGGACCCGAGCGTCGTGTCGACGAAGTAGTCGGCATTGCGCTCGTCGGTGGTGCCCCCGCAACGCCCGGCCGGTCGGCTCGCCCGCCACGACGTGTTGTTCGTGTAGCCCTGGACCAGGTTCGGCGCCCACGAGCTGACGGTCAGGCCGATCAGGTCGCCCTTGCGGACGGTGATCGTCTGCGGCAGCGCGAACGTGACCTCACCACCGAAGTACGGGTCGAGGTGCTTGAGCGGACTCGAGCCGACCGCGGTGGCCGCGACGCTCTTGCCACGGCGGAGCACCGTCAGCGCCGCGCGCGACCGTCCGAGCTGCCCCTCGAGCGCGCGACGGTCCGCCGCGGAGGGCGTCCCGAGGGTGATGCTCCAAGCAACGATCGTGCCGTTGGACGGCACCGCATAGACGTTACGGTCGCCGTTCGTCGACGTGGGCATCGCGGTCGTCCGCGTGATCACCGAGCACGCTTCCGGGCACTGCGGCGCACGCTCGTCCTCCACGGTCCCGATCTCGCTGACCGACGCCGCTCCGGCACCAGCCGGAGCCACAGCCAGGAGCGAGACCGCTCCGAGCGCCAGGAGGGACCTGCGATAACGACCACTGCTCATGCTCGAGGAAACCCTTCGGCGCGCGTAAAGTTGCGGAATGCAAGGCCCGAACGTGGTTCGGAGGCCTCCGTCGATCATCCCACAGCGCCCGCTCAGTGCTGGGCGGGAGCTTTCAGGCGCTGCGGAACTCCGTACTCCGCCGCTCAGCCCGTCAGGGCGGCGTGCGTCGAGGCGATCGCGTCTCGATCGCCCGGCGTGGGGATCCACGGCAGACGCAACGGATCGTCGGCATAGCGCGGGATCACGTGGAGGTGGAAGTGGAAGACCGTCTGCCACGCCCCCGACCCGCAGTTGTTCAGGACGTTCGCACCGACGGCCCCGAGCCGGTCGATCGAGCGCTGCGCGACGCGCTGGGCCGCCGTCGAGCAGGCGGCCAAGTCGTCCGCCCCGATCGACAGCAGGTCCGGGGTGTGGCGTCGCGGAACGATCACCGTGTGCCCCGGGGTCGCGGGGTTCACGTCGAGGAAGGAGACGGTCTGTTCATCCTCGTCCACCCGCAACGACGGGAGCTCTCCCGCGACGATCTTGCAGAAGATGCAATCCGGATCATGGTCGGCCATAGCGCCAGCCTATCCGTCGCCGGTCCCGGGATCCCCGGTCGCGTGCAGCGCCCGTGCCCGCTCGATCGCCTGCTCGGGCGACGTGATCGTGCCCGCGTCGGCTTCGACGGTCAGCCGCTCGAGAAGCACCCCGATCTCCGGGCCCAGCGGAATCCCGAGGTCGGCCGCCAGCCGGTCTCCGCGGACCGGGGGACGCGGGGCGGCCGCCGCCCAGCGAGTCGCGCAGCCGAGCAGCCACGACCACGGCAGCGGTACCGGCCCGAGCACCACACGCGCCACCAGCACCGCATCGGGCCCGTCCGGCCCCAGCGGCCTCAGCGCCCGCAACCACACGAGTGGGTCGACCGCCGACCTGTCCCGGGCCGCCGAATCCAGCAGCTGGATCACATCGCGGGTCCGCTCGACGACCGTTCGCAGGCGTCGGCTCGGTCGCAGCCGCCGCAGTGCCACCGGGTCGTCGGCCAGCACGGTCAGGGCGAGCCGCAACCGACGCTCGCGGTCGGCGGCACGCGCGGCCAGCCGGGCGCGATCCGGCTCGTCGGCCTCAGGCACCGACGGCGCGCCGTCGATCAGGTCATGGAGCGCGGCCCCGACCCCGGCTCGCGGCTCACCGTCGCCGGCGACCGCACCCGGGAACAGCACCGCTCCGGCGCCATCCGCCACCAGCAGCCGCCAGCCGACCGCCCAGGTGTCGGCCGCGAACAGGCGCTGCAGCTCGGGCAGCATCCGCTCTCCGGGCACGTCGACCAAGGCGGGTGCCGCGGCCCGTGCTGCCGCGAGCGTCCCGACGTCCGCCGTGAACCCCAGCTCGGCCGCGAACCGCGCCAGGCGCAGCACGCGGACCGGGTCGGCGGCGAACGCCTCCGGCCCGACCATCCGCAGCCGTCGGGCGACCAGGTCCTCGCGACCACCGTGCGGGTCGACCAGCTCGCCGCCGCGAGCCGGCTCGGCGATCGCGTTGACCGTCAGGTCGCGTCGAGCCAGGTCGGTCGCCAGGTCTTCTCCTTGCAGGGGCGTGACATCGATCTGCCAGCGGACCGCCCCTCGCCCGTCGTCCGCGGTGACGCGCCAGGCTCCGAACGCGTCCGAGAGCGGGAAAGCACTCGCGCCCGTCTCCCGCGCCACCGCCCGTGCCAGCCGTTTGGCCGCGCCGTCGCCGCCACCGATCGCGAGGTCCAGGTCCGACGAGCCGCGCCCCGCGAGCCGCTCGCGTACGGCGCCCCCGACGATCCACGCCTCGGGTCCGTCCGCGAGCAGCCGCCGCAGCAGCGCGCGGGGCTCCGCCGTGGGGTCGTCCGACGGCATCCCAGAGCGAGCGGGATCGTGACCGCTCACGCGGGAATGCCCGGCAGCGCCGCGCCGTCGCGATGGTAGACGCGCGGTACCCGAGCGCTGATCGCGCAGGTGACCTCGTAGTTGATCGTTCCGAGCACGGTGGCCAGCTCCTCCGCCAGGATCCGCTCGTCCCCCGCCCGTCCGATCAGGGTCACCGCGGCTCCGACCGGATCGTCACGGTCGGGTCCCAGATCGACCCCGAAGCTGTCCATCGAGACAGTCCCGACCATCGGGACCCGGCGCCCCGCGACGAGCACCGGAGCGTCGAGCCCGGACAGGTGGCGGCGAACCCCGTCGGCGTAGCCGACCGGGACATTGCCGATCCGCGTGGAGCGGTCGGCTACGAACCTCCGACCGTAGCCGACGCTGTCCCCCGGCTCGCACGGCTTGCTCGACGCCAACCAGCTCTCCCAGACGAGTGCGGGTTCGAGTCCCTGCTCGGCCGGGTCGCGGCCGAACGGGTCCAGCCCGTAGATCGCGATCCCATTGCGGACCATGTCGAAGTGGCTCGCACGGTCGCGCAACGTGGCGGCGCTGTTGGCGGCGTGGACGATCAACCCCGGATAGCGCCGACGCGCCCGGGCCACGACCGCACCGAACCGCTCGAGCTGCAGGTCGAGGAACGGATCGTTCGGATCGTCCGCCGTGGCGAAGTGGGTCATCACACCGACCAGCTGCAGGTGAGCCACGTCCGCGACGGTCGCGCAGAGCCGCTCGAACCGCTCCGGGTCGCGCTGGCCGAGCCGCCCCATCCCGCTGTCGAACTTCAGGTGCACCGACGCGGGCCGCCCCACGCCGACCAACCGTTCCACCGTGGCCTCGTCCCAGGCCACGACGTCGGCTCCGGCGTCGAGCGCTTCGTGCAGCTCAGCGTCCTGCAACGGTCCCAGCACCAGCAGCCGAGCGTCGATCCCGGCCTGCCGCAGCGACGTCGCCTCCGCGGCGGTGACGACCGCGAGCCACGTCGCCCCGCCCGCGAGCGCCGCCCGCGCCACCGGCGCGGCACCGTGTCCGTAGCCGTCGGCCTTGACCACGGCGCAGAACGCCGTGCCGGGCGTCAGACCGCGCTGGAGCCGTCCGACGTTGCGTTCGATCGCGGCGAGGTTGATCCGGGCGACGGAGCGCATCTCGGCAACGCTACTGCGTGGTGCGCGAGCGCCGTCGGCGGACCGCGCCGACCGCCCGTGCCACATCGCTGGCCATGACCCCGTCGCGGCCGACCTCCTCCGCCACCAGCTGGCCCGCCCGCAGGTGCAGCCAGACCGCCGCCGCCGCGGCGACGAACGGATCAGTCCCCCGCGCCAGCAGCGCCCCGATCACCCCGGCGAGCACGTCGCCGGTGCCTGCGGTGGCGAGACCGGGGGCGTCCCCGGGGCTGATGCCCACACGACCGTCGGGCGACACGACCAGGGTGTCGTCGCCCTTCAGCACGACCGTCGCCTGGGCCAGCTTCGCGAGCTCGTGGGCGTAGTGCAGCCGGCGTGCGTTGACTTCGTCGCTTCCGATCCCGAGCACTCGACCGAGCTCACCGGCGTGCGGGGTGACGACGGTCATCCCCGGAGCCACGTGGTCGCGCCGGAGCGCCTCCGGGTCGTCGGCCACGGCGGTCCGCGCATCGGCGTCCACCACGAGCGGGGTCTCGATCGACGAGATCACCCCGCGGACCACCTCGCCCCGCTCGCCGCCACGCCCGAGTCCCGGACCGATCACGAGCGTCCCGTCGTGCGTGGTGAGCGCTCCGGCGATCACCGAAACCGCGTCGGTGACGAGTCCACCCCGGCCGTCGTCCGGGAGCCGCAACCCGAGCGCCTCCCACGGGGCGCGGGCCGCGATCAGGTCGCTGACGCGTTCGGGCACGGCGAGCGTCACGTAGCCCGCGCCGGCGCGCATCGCTCCGAACGCGGTCAGACAGGGGGCGCCGGTCATCCCGGGACTGCCACCCACCACGGTGACGTGACCGGAACTGAACTTGGTGTGGGTGCTGCTGCGGGTCGTCAGCGCGTCCAAGATCGATGCCGTCAGGCGCCCGCAGCGCAGGTCCGTCCGGTCCGGATCGCTCGGCCGCGGCGGTGGGATGCCGATGTCGGCGACGACCAGTCGTCCGGTCCGCTCCTTTCCCGGGGCGATCCATGCTCCCGGCGGGGCGGCGTGGAACGTCACCGTCAGCGTCGCGCGCACCGACTCGCCCGGGCACTCTCCGCTCGTCGCATCGACGCCGCTCGGGATGTCGCAGGCCACGATCGGCGTCGCAGCCGGTCCGTCAGTCGCCGCACGGAGCGCCCGTACCGCCTCCTTCGCGGTCCCACGGACGGCCCCGGTGGTGCCGGTCCCGAGAATCGCGTCGACGATCACCGCGGCGCCGTCGAGCGCGGCGCCGTGCCACGGCGACACGTCGCCGCGCCAACGGTTCCGGGCGTCCGCCGCATCGCCGCGCACCCGATCGTCGGACACGGTCGAGACGACGCGCACGTCGCGCCCCATCGCGACCAGGCAACGCGCGGCGACGTAGCCGTCCCCGCCGTTGTTGCCACCCCCGCAGACGACCACGACCAAGCCCTCCGGCACGAGTCCCATCACCTGGTCGGCCAGAGCGCGCCCCGCGGCCTCCATCAGCTCGCGGCTCGGGATCCCGTGTTCCTCCGCGGCCCAGCGATCCGTCTCCCGCATGGTCACGGCGTCGAACAGCGGCTGGATCCCGTGGGGCAGCGGCAAGGTCATCCCGCGACCTCGGCTGGGGAGACCGTGGCCCACGCCACCGCGCTCGCGACCTCGCGCTCGTGCGTCATCGAGATCACGACCGACACGCCGAGCTCCGCTGCGCGTGCGGCCGCTGCGCCGGTCAGCCGGACGGTCGGAGGCGCGCCTCGGCCGACGACCTCGATCTCCAGCGGGCGGAACGCCTCCATGCGCAGCGCCTTCGTCACCGCCTCCTTCGCGCAGAAGCGTGCCGCCAGGTGCCGCCCGGGGCGGGAACGCCCGGCGGTCGCGTCCTGCTCGGCGACGGTGAACAGGCGGTCACGCAGTCCGGGCCGCCGTTGGAGCGCGCGCTCCAGCCGGGAGATGTCCAACAGGTCGATCCCGACGCCTTCGCGCATCGGGTCGATGCTATCGCGGCCGTCGCCGCCGGTCAGCCGCTCTTGGCGGGTGATTGACGGGCCTCGACCAGAGCCACGAGCCGGTCACAGACCGCGCGAGCCTCGTCCTCGGTCGGTGCCTCCGCCATCACCCGGATCAGCTGCTCCGTGCCCGAAGCGCGCACCAGGACCCGTCCGCGACCGGCCAGTTCGGCATCCGCCGCCGAGACGGCCGCCAGGAACCCCTCGTCCGCCATCGCCCCGTCCCGATCCGCGACGGGAACGTTACGGAGGACCTGCGGCAGCCGCTCCATCGCCTGACGATCGGCCAACCGATCGCCGCCGAGCGCCTCCATCACCAGCAGCGCAGCGGCGACTCCGTCGCCGGACGGCACGAACCCGGTCTCGATCAGGTGACCGGACTGCTCGCCACCGAGGTTCCAGCCCTCGGCATCGAGCGCCTGCATCACGTGACGGTCACCCACCGGGGTGATCGCGACCGGGATCCCCGCCGCGTCCATCGCCGTGTGGAACCCGTAGTTCGACATCACCGTGACGGCCACTCCGCCGGTCAGGCGGTCCGCCTTTCGCAGATGCACGGCGATCAGTGCGAGCAGCTCGTCACCGTCGTAGATCCGTCCGGTGTGATCGACCGCCAGCATGCGGTCGCCGTCGCCGTCGAACGCGAAGCCGATCGAGCACTCCTGCTCGGCCACCAGCTCGACCAGAGCCTCGGGATGGGTCGACCCGACGCCGGCGTTGATGTTGCGCCCGTCGGGTCGATCGCCGATCACCACGACGTCGGCGCCGCGCCGCCGGAATGCCTCGCCGGCGACGTCGACCGTGGCGCCGTGGGCACAGTCCAGGGCGACCCGCAGACCGGACAGGTCGAGTGCGGTGAACCGCTCGTCGAGTGCACGCAGATGGTCCTCGGCGGCCGCCAGCAGCGGGCCGATCGTGCCGATGTCGGTGCCTCGCGTGTCGGCGTCGGGCAGCTGCTCGACGAGCTCGGCCACCCGCGCCTCCCCGGCGTCCGGGAGCTTCCGGCCGTCGGGGCCGAAGAGCTTGATCCCGTTGTCCGCGAACGGGTTGTGCGACGCCGAGATCACCGCCGCGAGGTCGAAGCCGAGCCGCCGCACGAGCAGCGCCGCACCCGGCGTCGGCAGGACGCCGGCCAGGAAGACGTCGGCCCCGGACGCGGCGGCGCCCGCGGCGAACGCCGCCTCGAGCATCGGTCCCGACTCGCGGGTGTCCCGCGCGATCAGCACGCGTGGGCGACAGCCCCGGGTCCGGGGCTTGCCGGGCGACGGATCCGCGCCGCGCTCGTCGTCGGACGCGATACCCCCCAGAACGGCAGCACGGCCGAGTCGCATCGCGAGCTCGGCCGTGAGTACCGCTCCGGCCGGTCCGCGCACCCCATCGGTGCCGAACAGCCGTGACATGTTGATTCGTCCCTAGCGCTTGCTGAACTGCGGACGCTTACGGGCCTTCTTGAGGCCGGCCTTCTTGCGCTCCTTGACGCGCGAGTCACGCGTCAGGAAGCCGCGCTTCTTCAGCTCGCCACGCAGGTTGGGCTGCGCGACCAGCAGGGCACGCGAGATGCCGTGGCGCAGCGCACCGGCCTGCGCGCTGACGCCGCCGCCCTGGATCCGCACGACCACGTCGATCTGCTCGTCGTAGCCGACGACCTCGGGCGCCTGGCGGATGTTGCGCCGCAGGGCCTCGCGGGGGAAGTACGTGTCGAGATCCTTGCCGTTGACCGTGTAGGCACCGGAACCGGGCTTCAGGATCACGCGGGCGATCGCGGACTTGCGCTTGCCGGTCGCGATGTACCGGGCACCCTCGGCCAGGTCGATCGAGACGTCGGCGATCGGGCCGTCGGCGTTCTCGTCGTCGCCCTCGCCACCCTCGCCGGACGCGTCGCCTTCGGCGGCGTCGCCCTCGAAGTAGTAGCCGAACTCGTCGGACTTGTCGGCACCCTCGGTGCCGCCCTCCATCACGATGTCGACCTCGAGGTCGGCACCCGGGATCGCCGGCTTCACGCGGGGCGTGTCGTCCACGTCCTCGTCAGCGTCGTCCTCGACCGGGGCGGCCTCGGCAGCGGGCGCCTCCTCGGCGGCCGGAGCCTGCTCGGCAGCGGCTTCGGGGGTCGACTCCGGGGACTCCTGCGGCTCGTCGGCCTCGGGGGTCTCGTCGGGCGTGGTCGCGTCGTCGGTCATCAGGCGTTGATCTCCAGGGCCTGCGGCTTCTGCGCCACATGCGGGTGCTCGGGGCCGGCGTAGACCTTGAGCTTGGTCAGTTGCTTCTTGGCGAGCCGGTTCTTGGGCATCATGCCCTTGACGGCCTTGCGAATGATCTCCTCAGGGCGCTTCTCGAGCTGCTCCTCGAAGGTCCGCGTGTACAGACCGCCCGGAAAGCCGGAGTGACGGTGGTACAGCTTGTCGGTGCGCTTGTTCCCGGTGACGTCGATCTTCTCGGCGTTCACCACCACCACGAAATCGCCGGTATCGACGTGCGGGGTGTACTCCGGCTTGCGCGTGCCGCGCAGCTGCTCGGCGATCTGGGTGGCGAGACGGCCCAGCGTCTGGCCGGTGGCATCAACCACGTACCAGGAGCGCTCACGGGTCTCGGAACTTGCGACGTACGTCTTCACGGTCAATCTCTGGTTCGTGCGCGGGCAGGAATGGACGCGCAGCGGCGAGCCATGGTAGCGGAGGAGAGGTCAACCGCGCGGCCCGGTCAGCGCAACCTCACGGTCGCGCGCCCAGAGCAACATGTTGACGGATCCGACGAGAACCAGCATCACGCCCCACGTCGACGGGCGTCCGAGCGCCGGAAGATCGCCCCGGAAGGCGACCACCGCGGCGGTCGCCGCCGTGACCGTGATGCTCGCCACGACCCCGACCACGACGCCGCGGGCGTCGAGAGCGAGCACCGCGAGCACCCCGACCGCCAGGCCGGCGAGCGCGCCGTGCGTGGACGTGGTCGTCGCCGGCAGGGCAGTCCACTCGCTCGCCCACGCGCCAGCTCCGACCGCGAGCAGGATCACGCCCGCGCCCCACGGGCCGTCGTCGCGGCCGCAGATCGCGGCACAGACCAGCAGCGTGAACGCTGCCGCCACCGGCACGCGGGCCAGCGGCAGCACGTCGGCCGCCGCGGCGGCGATCGTCAGGCCCCCACCCAGCAGGTAGAGGACCGCGCGTGGCGCGCGGTCCGGCGCGACGGCCCGGGACCGACTCGATCGGCTCAGTCCGCTACTCCCACTCGATCGTGCCGGGCGGCTTGCTCGTGATGTCGAGCACGACGCGGTTGACCTCGCGGACCTCGCCGACCATCCGGCCGGCGACCCGGTCCAACAGCTCGTACGGCAGCCGGGCCCAGTCCGCGGTCATCGCGTCGTCCGAGGTGACGGCGCGGATCGCCACGACGTAGCCGTACGTCCGCTCGTCGCCCTGGACGCCGACCGTCCGAACCTCGGGCAGCACGCAGAAGCTCTGCCACAGGTCGCGGTACAGACCGGCGGCGCGGATCTCCTCCTGGAGGATCGCGTCGCACTCGCGGAGCGTGTCGAGCTTCTCCTGGGTGATCTCGCCGCCGACGATCCGGATTCCCAGGCCCGGCCCGGGGAACGGCTGACGCCAGACCATCCGCTCGGGCAGGCCGATCTCGGTGCCCACCGCGCGGACCTCGTCCTTGAACAGCGCCCGCAGCGGCTCGACCAACTCGAAGGTCAGGTCGTCGGGCAGGCCACCGACGTTGTGGTGGCTCTTGATCGTCGCCGCGCCGGTCCCGCCGCCGGACTCGATCACGTCCGAGTAGAGCGTGCCCTGGACGAGGAACTTGGCGCCCTCGGCGGACAGCTCCGGATCGCCGTCGGCTGCGACACCGCCGAAGACCTTGGTCTCGGCGCCCTCGACCTCGGTGCCGACGCCGACCGCGAGCTTCAGCGCCTCCTCCTCGAAGATCCGGATGAACTCGTTGCCGATCGCCTTGCGCTTGGCTTCCGGCTCGGTCAGGCCCTTCAACCGCTCGAGGAACCGCTGCTTGGCGTCGACGACGACCAGCGGCACCTTGAAGTGCTCGCCGAAGGTCTTCTCGACCTGCTCGGTCTCGTTCTTGCGCATCAGGCCGTGGTCGACGTAGACGCAGGTCAGCTGGTCGCCGATCGCCTGGTGCACGAGCAGCGCGGCGACCGAGCTGTCGACGCCGCCGGAGAGCGCGCAGATCACCTTGCCGTCTCCGACCTGCTCGCGGATCAGCCGGATCTGCTCCTCGGCGATGTTCGCCGCGGACCAGTCGAGCGCGCAGCCGCAGACGTCGCTGAGGAAGGTCTTGAGCGTGTCCTGCCCGTAGGGGGTGTGGATCACCTCGGGGTGGTACTGGATCCCGTAGATCCCGCGCTCCACGGACTCGAACGCCGCGACCGGCGACGCGGTCGAGCGGGCGAGCGCCACGGCGCCCTCGGGCGGCGTGAAGACGGTGTCGCGGTGGCTCATCCAGGCCGGCTGCTCGTCGGGCTGCCCCTTCAGCAGCGTGCCGTGCTCGGAGACGGTCAGCTGCGAGCGCCCGTACTCGCCGACCTCCGCCGACTCCACGCGACCGCCGAGCTCCTTGGCCAGCAGCTGCATGCCGTAGCAGATGCCCAGCACGGGAACGCCGAGCTCGAGCAGCCGCGGGTCGAGTGGCGGCGCGTCCGGCGAGTAGACCGAAGCGGGACCGCCGGAGAGGATGATGCCCTTCGGCTTGCGGCGCGCGACCTCATCCGCCCCGACGTGGTGCGGCAGCAGCTCGCTGAAGACGCCGCACTCGCGGACACGGCGGGCGATCAGCTGGCTGTACTGACCGCCGAAGTCGAGCACGACCACCTCGTCGACCTTGAGGTCGACCGGCAGCGGGTTGACGGGAACGGGGGTTTCGACGTCGGTCACGGGCTCAGAGGGAGGTGTCGTGGGCGTCGGACGCGATCGCGATCCCGGCCCGGTTGAACTCGGCGAGGTCGAGGAACCCGCACGTCGCCATCGACCGACGCAGCGCGCCGATCAGGTTGGTCCTGCCGTCGCCGCTCAGCGCCGGACCCATCAGGACCTGCTCGAGCGCGCCCGCGGTTCCGACCTCGATCCGGCTGCCGCGCGGCAGGTCGCGGTGGACCGCCGTCGGCGTCCAGTGCCAGCCGCCGCCGGGCGCTTCGACCGCGCGCGAGAGCGGGGCGCCGAGCATCACCGCATCGGCGCCGCAGGCGATCGCCTTCGCCAGGTCGCCACCGGTGCGCATGCCGCCGTCGGCGATCACCTGGACGTACTCGCCGGTCTCCAGCACGTGCGTCGAGCGGGCACCGGCGACGTCGGCGATCGCCGTCGCCTGCGGCAGGCCGACGCCGAGCACGTTGCGGACCGTCGATCCGCGGCCCGCGCCGACGCCGACCAGCACGCCCGCGGCTCCGGTCCGCATCAGATGCAGGCCGGTGTGATAGCTGGAGCAGCCGCCGACCACGACCGGGATCGGCACCTCGGCGATGAACTCCTTGAGGTTGAGCACGTCGTGCTCGTCGTCGGGCGCCGGGCGCTCCGTGACGTGCTCGGCGCTGACCACCGTGGTGTGGATCGCCAGCACGTCGAGGCCCGCCTCGAGCGCGTGCTCGTAGTACTTGCGGACCCGCTGCGGGGTGAACGCCCCGGCGACGACCACGCCGGGCTCGGACTTGATCTCGCGGATCCGCTCCGCGATCAGCTCTGGCCGGATCGGCGAGGCGTAGAGCTCACGCAGCCGCGCCAAGCCCTCGGCTCCGGACAGCGTGGCCAGCTGCGCGAGCTGCGCCTCGGCGTCCTCGTGTCGGGTCCAGACGCCTTCGAGGTCGAGGATCGCCAGGCCGCCGAGGCGGCCGATGATCTTCGCCGTCGCGGGCGAGATCGCGGCGTCCATCGGCGATGCGACCAGCGGCAACGCGAACCGGTAGGGCCCGAGCTTCCACGACACGTCGACCTCGTCCGGATTCCGCGTCCGACGCGAGGGGACGATCGTGATGTCGTCGAAGCCGTAGGCGCGGCGTGCTTTCTTGCCGCGGCCGATCTCGATCTCCATTGGATGAAGGATCGCGCAGCGCGCGATCCGGTGTCGAGTGGATCCCACCCGGCGCTCGTGAGGCCGCCGGGAACGGAGGGTCAGTCGTCGTCGGACGGCGGCGCGATCGGCTCGATCTCGACCTCGTGGACCAGGCGCTCGACCTGGTGCGGGTCGACCAGGCCGGCGCCCAGTCGCTGGGTCGCGTCCGAGCCGCAGGCCACGGCGGTGCGCAGCGCCTCCTCCTCGGATCGTCCCTCGTAGCGCGCCGCCACGAGACCCGCCAGGAAGGCGTCGCCGGCGCCGATCCCGGCGACCGCCTCGCGCACCGGGATCCGGGCCCGCAGCAGGCGGAGCGGCGCCGGTGTCCCGTTGGCCGGGTCGTCCCGGACCCCGGCCACGCAGCCGTCCTGGAGGGTCATGATCGCCTCGCGGACCCCGTGGTCGATCAGCTCGTGGATCGCCAGCGCGTAGTCCTCGTCGCTGGCGAACTCGTGCCCGACGACCTCCTCGGCCTCGAGCTGGTTCGGGGTCACGACGTCGGGCTCGGCCTTCAGCACGTGGCGGAACGGCTCGCCGTCGGTATCGGCGTAGACCCGGACGTCGAGCCGGTGGAGCTCGCGGACGAGGTCGGCATAGATCGTCTCGGGGACGTTGCGCGGCAGCGAGCCGGCGAGCACCACGACGTCGGCGCCACGGGCCAGGTAGAGCAGCTTGTCCTGGAACAGCTCAAGCTCGCGCTCGTTGACCCGCGGGCCCTTCTCGTTGACCTCGGTCTGGATCCCCGACGTCGGGTCGAAGACTGCGGTGTTGGTCCGCGACTCGTCCTCGATCCGCACGAAGTCGTTGAGGATCGACTCGCGGGTCAGCTGCTCGACCACGCGGGTGCCGGTCGCACCGCCCGCGAACCCGGTGGCGATCACCGGCTGACCGAGGGTCTTCAGCGTGCGTGCGACGTTGACGCCCTTACCGCCGGCGAGCGTCGTCTGCTCGACGGCTCGGTGGCGGTGCCCCAGCCGGATGTTGGGAACGACCAGGGACCGATCGATCGCCGCGTTCAAGGTCACCGTGATGATCATCGCGCGCCCCGCAGCCTACGCGGTCGCCACGCCGGGAGGGTTCCAGTTCAGGTCCCGGACTCGGGCGCGACCCGTGCCCGGCGCCGCCCGTGACGGGCCAGAACGGCCAGGGCGACCAGGCAGAGCACCGCGACCACGATCAGCGCCTGAACCCCGCGCCGCGCGAGGTTCTCGTCGAGTCGGTCCCAAAAGCTGGCCGCCGCCACCGCGTCCGCCGTCACCGCCGGTACCCGGGCCACGACCTCGCCGCGCTGGACGACCTCGATCGTGCCGAGCTGCGACCCGGCCGCGAGCGGGCCCTCGACGTCGGTCGGCAGCCCGATCACGCGGGTCGACGTCCGTTCGTCGCGGCGCAGCGTCCGACGCACCGTCTCGTCGGCCAGCACCCGCACGGTCTGGTCGCGGAAGCGCAGCGGCAGCTCCGCGACGGCGTCGCCCTGCTCGAGCACCGCGCTCCGCTTGTAGCTCGCGGTGGCGTACCGCAGCAGCGCCAGGCTGTCGGCGTCGCGCTGCGCCTCCGAGTCGGTACCGAGCACCACCGTGATCACCGAGATCCCGTTGCGCCGTCCCGACCCCACCAGCGCGTAACCGGCGCGCTGGGTGCGCCCCGTCTTGACCCCGTCGACCCACTCGTGCGCGCGGACCAGCCGGTTGCGGTTGGTGACCGTGATCGGGGGATCTGCCGACTCGAGCCGCAGCGACGTCGCCCGGACGATCCGGCGGAACTCGGGGTACTGCCGCAGCAGCAGCGTGATCTTGACCAGGTCGGACGGGCTTCCGTGGTGCCCGTCGGCGTCGAGGCCGACCGGGTTGCGGAAGCGCGAGCGGATCCCGATCTCACGCGCCTTGTCGTTCATCATCCGCACGAACCGCGGCACGCTGCCGCCGACCCCCACCGCGATCGCGTTCGCCGCGTCGTTGCCGGACGGGAGCAGCAGCCCGCCGAGCAGGTCGCGCATCGTCATCCGGTCTCCGGCGCGCAGCCCCGCCACGGACTCGACCGCCGCGCCGGCGTACGGCGGGACATCGAACCGCTTCGTCAGGTCCGACTGCCGGTCGAAGGCGACCAGCGCGGTCATCAGCTTGGTCGTCGACGCGATCAGACGCTGGTTGTTCGCGCGTCGCTCGAAGACGACGTCGCCGGTCGAGACCTCGACCGCGATCGCCGCCGGAGCGTCGATCCTCGGACGCTCGGGCAGGTCGTCCGCTCGCGCATCACCGGCGCCGAACCCGATCGCCAGCGTGGCGACGGCGGCGACCAGTCGACCGCGCCGCAACCGCTCGCGCCGCGACCGGCGGCGCACGGATAGTCGATCAATCACGCAGACGGAGGCGCTGACCGGTGCGGATCGCCTGAGGGTCGACGTCGGGGTTCAGTTCCTGGAGCGCCTCGACGGTCAGGTTGTAGCGCTGCGCGATCTCGGACAGGTTGTCACCCGGCCGGACCGTGTAGGTACGCCTCCCCGTGGTCGTCGTGGTCCGCTCCGTGGTGGTGCCGGCCGCTGGGGTCGGGGTGTCCTGACTCGAGCCGCTTTGGACGACGAGGAAGACGGCCACGAGAACGGCCAGGAGGGCACCTGGAGCGAGGAAGCGGAGCGGGGAACTCGACGACATCAACGATCAGGATAGGTGGCCGCGGGGTGATATGGAGCGGTGAACGCGTTCATCCAAGCTCCGACGCCGACGCCCGCAGCTGCTCGGCGGCGCGCCGTGCCGCCTCCGGAGGGTCGCCCCCGGCGTTCCGGAACGCCCCCACGATCGAACGGGAGGCGGTGATCAGCGCCGCGCCGGGCCCGGGCACGAACGCGGCGGCCAGATCCTCGACCCTCCCGCCCTGAGCCCCGACTCCGGGGAGCAGGAACGGGGTCCGCGGCATCAGCTCGCGCAGACGCTCGAGGCGATCGGGAGCGGTGGCTCCGACGACCGCGCCGACCGGAGTCAATCCCGTGGTGTCCGCCGCCTCGGCTCCGATCCGGGCCACGATCCGGGCGGTCGATGCCCAGAACGGCTCTCCGTCGTCGCCCATGCGCTCCTGAAGATCTCGGGCTCCGGGGTTGGACGTTCGGACGAGGACGTACGTCCCTCCGCCGTTCGGACGTCCGGCGTCGACGAACGGCTGGATGCTGTCGCGCCCCATGTACGGCGCTACGGTCACGGCGTCGGACGCGGATCCTCCGACCGGCCCCCAGGGGGTCTCTACCCCACCGAAGGCCGCTTGAGCGTACGCCTGGGCGGAGACGTCGATGTCGCCGCGCTTGGCGTCGAGAATCACCAGCAGGCCCAGCCCGCGGGCGTATTCGGCAACCAGGTCGCGCGATCGCACGCCGTCGGCACCGAGACGCTCGAACGACGCGCTCTGCAGCTTGACCGCCACGCAGGCGGGCGCCACCGCGTCGAGCACGTGGCGGCAGTGCGCAGTGACGGCACTCGCCGCGGCTTCGGCCGCGGAAGCACCCGGCACGGCGGTGTCCACCCCGGGCCACAGCTGCGTCGGATCGGGATCGAGCCCGACCGCGATCGCGCTGTCCCGGCGGCGGACGGCGGACGCCAGCCGGTCCCCGAAGTGCGGGGCCGACTGCGCGTCAGGGGCCATCTCGCTCAGGCGACGGCCTTCTTCAGCGCGGCGCCGGCCGAGAACTTCGGCAGCTTCTTCGCCGCGATGTCGATCTGCTGGCCGGTGGCGGGGTTGATGCCCTTGCGCGCGCTGCGCTCGGCCACCGAGAACTTGCCGAAGCCGGAGAAGGTCACGTCGCTGCCACGCGACAGGGCGTCGCTGATGGTCTCGAGGACGGCGTCGACAGCGGCCTGCGCGTCCTTCTTGCCGAGGCCGGCCTTCTCGGCGACGTGGTCCACGAATTCTGCCTTGGTCACTTTCGCTCCTCCTGTGGGGCGCCTCATCGAAATGGGGCTTTCGCGTGTGCTCGCCCCCCGCAGGGTGCGGGACGGCGGCCCATCCCGCAGCATCGAGCCACGGAACAGACGGCGAAAGTGTGCCTTCCCAGCAGGACGGAATGCGGTCCGACCCCCCGCCGGTCCGCCGATCGACCCCCGTTCCGGACCCCGTCGCAGCATCTCGGACGGGCCCAGCAAGACCTCCGCGAAGCTGGTTGGATAGTCCGCATGACGCTGGAGCGAATCGCCTGGACCGGGGTCGTTCTGGCGTGTCTGATCACCGCGCTGCTGCTCCTCGTGGGCGGCTTCCTGGGCTACGCCGGATTGACCACGACCGTCGGCCTGGCCGCCGCCTTGAACCTGCGCTGAGCAGGGAAAACTGTCGCGACCCCGACGATCGACGGGGCCCTTCGACGGAGCCCCGGGGCGCCGATCAGCGCTCGCCGCCGAGGCCCAGCACGCGCCGCAGCTCGCGCGCCGCTCGCCCACGGTGGGAGACCGCTGCCTTCTCGGCCGGCGTGAGCTCCGCCATCGTCCGACGGCCGGCCCGCGCGGGCTCCGGCTGCTCGTCGGGAAGAAAAATCGGGTCGTAGCCGAAACCACCATCACCGCGAGGCCGTTCAGCCATCGTTCCGGTGCATCGCCCCTCGACGATCTGCTCCGTCTTGGTCGACGGATCGACATAGGCGATCGCACAGACGTAGGCGATCGCGCTGCCCGGCGGCACCTGCTCGACGAACAGCGCGAGGTTCTGCTCGTCGCTGGCATCGTCCCCCGCGAACCGCGCGGAGCGGACCCCCGGGCGACCGTCGAGCACGTCGGCGACGATCCCGGAATCGTCGGCGAACGCGGCGCGACCGGTCGCCGCGGCCGCGGTCCGGGCCTTCTCCAGGGCGTTCTCCGCGAAGGTCTCCCCGACCTCCGGCGGCAGGTCGACGTTGTCGGGCAGCGGGATCACCCTCCACGGGGCCAGCAGCGCGGTGAACTCTTCGACCTTGTGGGCGTTCTGGGTCGCCAGGATCAACGTGGACACCCGGCCATCCTACGGTCGGGTGCCCACGCCGCCTCGCTACTTGGGCGCCTTGCCCGCCGAGCCGATCGCCGCCTTGACCTTCTCGACCACCGCCTGGGCGATGCCTCCGCCCTTCAGGCCACCGGCGGCGACCACCACGCCCGCCATCACCGCCGCGATCAGCATCGCGAGCGCCACGTACTCGACGGTCCCCTGACCGCGGTCGTCGTCGCGCAGCCGCAGCGCACGGTGGTGCAGGTCGGCCACGAGCGCCATCGGCCACCGCGGCACGCTCGAGCGCACGACGGTCGGAACGGGAACAGACATCTTCACCCTCCAGGGTTCGTTCTTCGCTGTCCGGCGATCCTCGTCGTGCGGCGCCCGCCGCCGCCAGACCGCCACCGTGCAGAATAAGCGCCCTATGCGCGTTCTCGTCGTGTCCAACATGGCACCCGACGCCGAGCACCCCGAGCGTGGGAGCTTCGTCCGCGACCAGGTCGCCGCGCTGCGCCGGCTGCCGGACCTCGACGTCCGGTTCGCGGAGTTCGCGCCCGGCGGCTATCGCCAGGCTGCGCGGCGCCTGCGTGCCGAGCACCGGGGCGAACGGTACGACGTCGTCCACTCCCACTTCGGACTGACGGCGATCCCCGCCCTGGCCGTCCGTGGCCGAATCCGCGGGGTCACCCTGCACGGCCGGGACCTGCGCAACCGCAAGTCGCGGATCGCGACCCTCGGCGTGCTGCCGACCCAGCGATTGATCGGTCTGGCGTCCGACGACCTCGCGCAGATGCTGCCGCGACCGTTCCACCGCCGGATGCGCTCGCTCCCGGTCGGCCTCGCGCTGGATCGGTTCGGGCCGATGCCACGGGGCGAGGCGCGGGCCGCGCTGGACCTCGACCCGGACGCCGGCTTCCTGCTGTTCCCGTACGGAGCGGACCGCCGGGTCAAGCGCGTCGACCGTGCCCGCGAGCTGGCAGACGCAGCCGGCCTGCCGCTGCGCACGCTCGGAGGGGTCGCACCGGAGTCGATGCGGTCGTGGCTGAATGCGGCGACGGCCGTGGTGATCCCCAGTGAGCACGAGGGCTTCGGCCTGGCTGCCGTGGAGGCGCTCGCCTGCGACGTCCCGGTGCTCGCGACGCCGACCGGCGCTCATGCCGAGACGGTCGGCGTCGTCGACGGCTGTCTCTGCGCTCCGTGGGACCTCGACGCCTGGCGGGCCGCGCTCTCCCCGCACCTGCAGTCCGCAGACCCTCGTGTTCCTGGCGGGGCGATCGCGGAACGCCACGGAACGGCGGTCTACGCCGGGCGTCTCGTCGATGCCTGGCGCACGATCCTGCCCGCCCCGTAGACTCGGGCCTCGGGTCTCCGCACGAACACGCTGTTCCCGCTCCTCTTCATGACCAGTCTCTTTGACCGCATTCGCCAGCGACGGGGTCAGGATCTCCCGCCGGACGGACCGCAGGATCCGGCCGCCGACGGTCCCGCACCCGAGGCGCCGACCGAGGTCCATCCGTCCGTCAACGCCCCCGTGGGCGACGCGGACGGCGTCCCGACGCCGCCCGAGGTCAGCGACCTCACCGTCGTTCAGCCCGCGGTGCCGCCGACCGCCGGCGGGTCGTCGGCCGCCGGCGCGGACGCGGGCTTGCCCTCCGAGACCGAAGGTCAGACCGACCCCGGCTCGACCGGCTCCTCCGCGCCCGACGACGCAGCTCCAGCCGAAGCGGAGACCCGCGTCGCCGGCCCGCGCTCGCTGGCCGACGAGGCCGCCCTCGCGGCCGAGCTCCCCGACGAGCTGCCGTCGCGGACCCCGAAGGCCCCGCGGGAGTCGAGCGGCCTGACGCCGCTGATCCCCACCGGGTCCTCGACCGCGCCGGAGTCCACCGCATCCGCGGCGACCGACTCTGACGCCGGTACGGGCGACCAGGCAGCGACGGCCGAGGGCACGGCCCCCGCCGTTCCGCAGCCGCCCGTGCTCGGCCCGCCGACCTCCGGCGGCACACCGCCCGCCGCGCCGCCCACGCCCCCGACCGCGCCGACGGCTGCGGCGACGGTCCCCGAGGCGACCGAGGTCCCGAAGGTCACGATCCGCAACCGCGGTCGGATGCGCCGGCGGCTGCGCTACCTGCGGCGGGTCCGCGAGCTCGGCTACCGCGACCTCGGCGGCCTGGTCTTCGAGCTGCGCCGGGCCAACGCCACCAACCAGGTGCTGGTGGACGCGAAGGTCGACGCTCTGCGCCGGATCGACGCCGAGCTGCACGCGCTCGAGCACGGACTGCGCGACTACCGCACCGTCGAGGAGCTGCACGAGCCGGGCGTCTCGGTCTGCATCCGCTGTGGCGCGCTGCACGGCAGCGACGCCAACTACTGCCCGCAGTGCGGAGTCAGCGTCAGCACGCCGGTCGCGACGGTCAGCGCCGCGGCTCCGCCCCCCGCGACCGTCGACGGCGGAACCCCCGTCGAGCCCGAGCCCACCGTTGCCGCCCCGTCCGGTGACACCCCGGGCACCGGACCGGACGGCCGCCCGCGGGCGGCCGCGACGCCGGCGAACGGTGGTCCCGGCCCCGGCTCGACCGGTCCCGACGGCGAGCCGACCCAGGTCGACACCACCGCCCCCGCGGAGCCCGCGACCAGCCCGGACCCCGTGACCGGCGAGCCGACCGTCGTGCTCGACGATGCGAACCCGGCGCCCGACGAGGCGACGGACGCGACGGCCGACGAGCGATGACCCGGACTCCCCCGGCCGAGATCGCGTGCCCGCGCTGCGGCGCACCGGTCGGCAGCGAGCAGGCCTGGTGCCTGACCTGCGGTGCCCCGGCCCGCACCCGGATGCGCCCGACGCCGAACTGGAAGCTGCCGCTGATCGCGATCGCGGCGATCGTCCTGCTCGTCGCGGGCGGCACGGTGGGTGCCTTCGTGGCGCTGACGACGGACAACGAGGCGCCGCAGGCCAACACGCCCGCCAACAGCGTCCCCGAGGCCGTGCCGCCGCCGGCGCCGGAGACCCCGCCGGCCGATCCCAACGCGGATCCGAACGTCGACCCCAACGCGGATCCCAACGCCCCGGTCGCCCCGCCCGTGACGCCCCCGGCGACCGACCCCGCCACGCCGCCGGCAACCGATCCGCCACCGACCGCGACCGGAACCGACACCGCACCGGCACCGACCCCGCCGGCTGACACCAACGCCGACTGACCTCCGCCGGCGCACGCCTCGTCAGGCCGTCGCCGACCCGCCGTCTGCCCGCAGCGAGCTCCAGCGCGCCGCGTGGGCGGCCCGCTGCTGCACCACCACGTACGGCAGCTCTGCGGGCACGGTCGGGACCTGCGGAGCGGGCTGCGACCAGACCTCGAGGGTCGCCGCGACCGACCGGGCGAGCGCGTCGACCGCGTAGCCACCCTCGAGCACCATCCCCACCGGAACGCCGAGCTCGGCACCCAGGGCGTGCACCGACCCCGCGATCCGCGCGAAGCCCTCGTCGCTCACCTCGCAGTCGGCGAGCGGGTCCTCGCGGTGCGCGTCGTACCCGCCGGAGACCAGGATCAGCTGCGGCTGGAACTCGCGGGCCACCGGCAGCACCACCGCGTCCACCGCCGCGCCCCAGACCTCGTCGCCGCTGCCGGGCGGTACCGGCAGGTTGACCGTGTAGCCCGCGCCGACGCCGTGGCCGACCTCGTCGATCCGGCCGGTGCCCGGGTAGAGCGGCGACCCGTGGATCGAGCAGAACAGGACCTCGGCCGACCCCGCGAAGATCTCCGCCGTGCCGTTGCCGTGGTGGACGTCCCAGTCGAAGACCAACGTGCGCTCGATGCCGTAGGCGTCGCGCGCACGTCGCGCGGCGACGGCGACGTTGTTGACCAGGCAGAACCCCATCGGCTGGGCCGTCTCGCAGTGATGCCCGGGCGGCCGGTGCAGCGAGACCGCGCGGCGGGCCTCACCGGAGCAGAGCGCGTCGACCACCGCCACCGCGCCTCCGGCCGCGTGCAGCGCGGCCTCCCACGACCCGGCCGAGACGATCGTGTCGGCGTCGATCATCCCGCCCCCGGCGGCGGCCAACGCCCGGATCCGCGCGACGTGCGCGTCGGGATGTACCGCGCGCAGCTGCTCGAGCGTGGCCGGAGCGGACGCCTGCGGGACGAACCCGCACCATTCGCGCGCACGCAGCTCCTGCTCGATCGCGGTGATCCGCGCGGCCCGTTCCGGGTGCGACCCGGTGTCGTGACGGAGCGAGGATTCGTGGTGGAAGAGCGGGAACGCCACGACGGATACCGTACTCGTCATGTCCGAGGCCCCGGAGACCACCACCGACGTCCTGATCGTCGGGGCCGGCGCGGCGGGGCTCTACGCCGCGCACTCCGCCGCGCGGGCCGGTGCCCAGGTCACGGTCGTCAGCGCCACGCCGCTGGCCGAGACGGCGTCGTACTGGGCGCAGGGTGGCGTGGCCGCGGCCCTGGCGGTCGACGACAGCCCCGCCGCCCACCTGGCGGATACCCGGAGGGCGGGGCGAGGCCTGATGCGCGTCAGCGCCGGCGAGACGCTCTGCCGCGAGGCGCCCGAAGCCGTTCGCGACCTCGAGACGCTCGGCGTCCGCTTCGACGGGGACCGTCAGGGCCGCCTGGTGCTCGGTCTGGAGGGCGGCCACACCCACCGTCGCGTGGTCCACGCCGGAGGCAGCGCGACCGGGCGTCGACTCGTTCGCCAGCTGGCAGCCCGACTGGTCCGTGTCCCGCAGGTCACCGTCTACGAGCAGACGCGTGCCGCCGCCGTCTGGACGAGCGAGGGGCGCTGCGTCGGCGTGGTCTGCGAGGACGGCCGCCGGATCCGCGCGCGAGCGACGATTCTCGCCTGCGGCGGGTCAGCCGCGCTCTGGAGCCGCACCACCAACCCCCCGGGTTCGATCGGGATCGGCCTGCAGCTCGCGTTCGCGGCTGGCGCCGAGCTCGCCGACCTCGAGTTCGTCCAGTTCCACCCGACTGCGGTCACCGGGATACCGGGCCGCGAGGGGTTTCTGGTCACCGAGGCGATCCGCGGCGAGGGCGCCGTGCTGCTCAACGGCCGGGGCGAGCGGTTCGTCGAGGAGCTGTCCCCGCGCGACGAGGTCGCCTTGGCGGTCTGGCGGACGATGCGCGAGGACGACAGCCCGCACGTGCTGCTCGACATGCGCGAGGTCGACGTCGCCGGCTTCCCGAACGTCGTCGGCGCGCTTCGCGAATCCGGCCTCGATCCGGCGACGACGCCGATCCCGGTCGCGCCCGCCTGCCACTACACGATGGGGGGCGTCGCCTGCGACCTCAACGGCGCGACCAGCGTCCCCCAGCTCTACGTGATCGGCGAGACCTCCTGCACCGGCCTTCACGGCGCCAACCGCCTGGCGTCCAACTCCCTCGCCGAATGCATCGTCTTCGGCGGACGGGCGGCGCGCGCCGCCCTCGACGCCCCGCCGCTGCCTCCGGCACCCCGACTCGAGCCTGCCCCTCGAGCCCCGGCGATCGTCGCCCCGTCGGCCGCGACGCGGACCGCGCTCTGGACGCACGCCGGAATCGAGCGGGATGCGGACGGCCTGGGCGCGCTGCTGGAGGACGAGCACCCCTTGGCGCGCGCGATCGCCGCGGCGGCCATGGCGCGCGAGGAGACCCGCGGCGCGCACCGCCGAACGGACTTCCCGCAGACCGACCCCGCGCTCGACGAGATCCACACCGTGGTCGGCCCGACGGCCGCCGACAGCTCGCCGCGGGCGCGACGCGAGCACTGGACCTGAAGCGCACCTGAATTCGCGTCCGCGAGGGCGTTAGCGCCGCTGAATTCCCGCTTCAACAGGGCATAAATACGGCGTCCTTAATCGAAACCCAACATTCCCCGGGTTGGTACAGGTAAGACGACTACCAACCGTCGTCGCAACGCCATGTACCACCTTTCTCGGACCCTGTACCGCGACCTCGTTCGTCAGCTGCCTGACGGGAGCTGCCGCACGACCCAGGAGCGCATGCTCCGGTCGTGCGAGCTGACCGTCGAGCGGCTTGTCACGGACCCGCACTACTTCGCGCACCCGGCGCGCTCGCTCTTCCAGGAGATCCGGTTCCTGTTCCCCATCGCGGCACAGGCCCGGGTCTGGCAGGTCGTTGACGCCTACGTCACGACCATGGCGGACGAGCTGCGCCGCAACCCCGATCTGAGCCACGACCTGGCCGGCACCAAGCCACGGTGCCAGTCGACCACGAGGCGCGGCCTCCCGTGCCAGCGCGACCCCCTTCCGGGATCGCGCTACTGCCCGTCGCACCAGCACCTCAGCGCAACCGACACCGCATTCGAGGAGGCGACGGACGACTACGCGCTGACCGCCGCCCTCGCCGCCTGACGCGACGCGAGCACCATCGATCTCCCGGCGGGCCGAACCCCGCCGGGCGTCGATACGCTGGCACCGATGCTGCTCGGAGTCGATGTCGGCGGCACCTTCACCGACGCCGTCCTGGTCGACGGCGACCGGGTCTGCACGGCCAAGGCGCCGACCACCCCGGACGACCAGTCGCGCGGCGTGGTCGACGCGATCCGCGCGGTGCTCGACGTCGCTGCGGTCGCCCCGACGGAGATCCGGCAGTTCCGTCACGGCATGACCGTCGCGACCAACGCGCTGCTCGAGGGCCGGCTCGCCCGGACGGCGTTCTGCGCGACATCGGGCTTCACCGACGTTGTCGAGCTGGGGCGACAGGACCGCCCGAAGCTCTACGACCTCGCGGCGGCGCGACCTGCGCCCTTGACCCCCGCCGAGCGTCGGATCGCCGTCGACGAGCGGTGTGGACCGGACGGCGTCGAGCACCCGCTCGACGACGACGAGATCGCGCGGGTCTGCGCCGACGTCGCCGGCCACGACCCCGAAGCGGTCGCGGTGGTGCTGCTGCACGCCGACCGCTACCCGGAGCACGAGCAGCGGCTCGGCGCGGCGCTGCGCGAGCGGCTCGGGCCCGGGATCCACGTCTCGCTCTCCCACGCGGCCGTCGGCACCTTCCGAGAGTACGAGCGCGGCGCGACCACCGAAGTCGACGCCGCCGTCACGCCCCTGGTCCGCCGCTACCTGCGTCAGCTCGCCACCCGCTGCGCGGACGAGGGCATCGCGCCCCCCGAGGTCCTGCAGTCCTCGGGCGGCGTGTGCGCGCTCGACGACGCCGCGAATCGCGGCGCGACGACGGTGCTCTCCGGCCCGGCCGGCGGGGCGGCGGCCGCGGCGATCGTCGCCCGCGCCACCGATCAGCCCGACCTGCTCTGCTTCGACATGGGCGGCACCTCGTGCGACGTGCTGGTCGTCGACGGCGGCCGCGTCCGCGAGGAGGGCGGCGGCGAGATCGCCGGCCGTCCGATCGCGCTGCCGACCGTGGACATCCACACCGTCGGCGCCGGCGGTGGATCGATCGCCTGGGCCGACGCCGGCGGCGCGTTGCGGGTCGGCCCCCGCTCCGCGGGTGCACGGCCGGGCCCTGCCGCCTACGGTCACGGCGGCGAGGAGCCGACGGTCACCGACGCCCACGTGGTGCTGGGCACACTCGACCCCGAGGTGCCGCTGGCGGGCGGGATCGAGCTCGATGTCGCGGCAGCGGAAGCCGCCGTCGACCGACTCGCCCGACGGCTGCAGCTCGACCGCGAGGCCTGCGCTCGCGGGATCCTGCGGGTCACCGACGCGGAGATGGCCCAGGCGCTGCGCGTGATGACCGTCGAGCGCGGCCTCGACCCGCGCAGGTTCACCCTGCTGGCCTACGGGGGAGCCGGCGGTCTGCACGCCGCCGGCCTGGCGGCCCGGCTGGGCATCCGACGGGTGCTGGTGCCCGAGACCGGCGGGGTGCTCTCGGCCCTCGGCCTGGCCGCCGCCGACCGCCGCCAGGATCGGGCCACCACCGTGCTCCTGCGCGGCGACGCGATCACCACCGAAGCGCTGCAGCCGGCGGTCGACCACGGGGCCGTGAGCATGGCCTACGACGTCCGCTACGCCGGGCAGGCCTTCGAACTGACGGTCCGGCCCGAACGGCTCGATCCGCACGCCCTCCGCGAGGCGTTCGACGTCGCCCACGCGGAGCGCTACGGGTTCGCCGACCCGGACGCCATCCTGGAACTCGTCACCGTGCGCGAGACCCACCGCGAAGCCGGCCCCGCCGTGACCCTGGGCGGCAACGGGGGCGACGCGGAGAGCCGGCCGGGCCCGACCGTCGTCAGCCTCGCCGGAGCGACCGTCGTGGTCCCGCGCGGTTGGCAGGTCCGCCGGGACGCCCAGGGCACGCTGTGGCTCGAGTGCCCGTCCGCGGTCACCCCGATCGCCCCCGCCCCCTGGGAAGTCTCCGCATGAGCTCGTCCGCGCCGAACGGCGGACCGACCACGCTCGACCCGATCGAGCTGCAGGTGCTGGTCGGCGCGCTCCGCGCCGCTTGCGACGAGATGGGCGCCGTCCTGATCCGCAGCGCACACTCGCCGAACATCACCGAGCGCCGCGACTGCTCGACCGCGCTGTTCGACGCCGAGGGCCAGATGGTCGCCCAGGCCGAGCACATCCCGGTGCACCTGGGCGCGATGCCGGCGTCGGTCTCGGCGGTCCGCGATCGCCCGCAGGAGCCGGGCGTCAGCTGGATCCTCAACGACCCGTACGCCGGCGGGTCCCACCTCCCCGACATCACCGTGGTCACCCCGGTCTTCCACGGCGAGGACGGTGCGCGGCGGCTCGTCGGCTTCGCGGCCGCGCGTGCCCACCATGCGGACGTCGGCGGTCCGACGCCGGGGTCGATGCCGTTCGACTCGACGAGTCTCGACGAGGAGGGCGTCGTGATCGCCCCCACGCGGCTGACTCCGGAGCTGATCGACGAGCTCGTCGCCCAGATGCGCGCGCCCGACCAGCGGCGCGCCGACCTCCGCGCGCAGCTGGCGGCCTGCGAAGCCGGCGCCGCACGCTTCGCGGCGCTCGTCGCCGCCCGTGGGCCGCCCGAGCGGGCGTCGGCCGTCGACGACGGCCTCGCGTACGGCGAGCGGCGGATGCGGGCCGCACTCGAGACCCTGCCCGCGGGGACCAGCCGGTTCGCGGACGCGCTCGAGGGCGCGTCCGGCCCGATACCGCTGCGGACCGCGGTCACCGTCGACGCCGGCACGGTGACGATCGATCTCCGCGACGCCCCCGACCAAGGCGCTCACAACCTCAACTGCCCCCGGGCGGTGACCGAGTCGGCGTGCCTGTTCGCGATCCGCGCCGCGGTCGAGGACCCCGACCTGCCCACCGACGACGGCACCCGCCGCCGGATCCGCGTCCTGACCCGCCCCGGATCGCTGCTCCACGCCACGGAACGGCCCGACGGGTCGCGCCCCGCCGTGGTCGCCGGGAACGTCGAGACGAGCTCTCGCGTCGCCGACCTGGTGCTCGGTGCGCTCGGCCGGGCACTCGGGCAGGGGACGATGAACAACCTGACGCTCGGCGACGAGACCCGGACGATGTACGAGACGATCGGCGGCGGCCAGGGCGCGCTGCCCCACGCCGACGGACCGAGCGCCGTCCACGTCGCGATGTCGAACACCCGCAACACCCCGGTCGAGGCGCTCGAAGTGTCGTTCCCCGTACGCGTGGTGCGCTACGAGGTTCGTCGAGGTAGTGGAGGGTCCGGACGCCACCACGGTGGTGACGGTGTGGTGCGGGAGCTTCGCACGCTGGTACCGCTCGAATACCACCTGCTGACCGAGCGCCGTGCGCGGCCTCCGCGCGGAGCCGACGGTGGAAGCGACGGCGCGGTGGGGCGCAACTACCTCGACGGGCGGTTGCTCCCCGCCAAGTCCGGAGGCCCGCTGCGGGCTGGTCAGACGCTGCGAGTCGAGACGCCCGGCGGAGGCGGATACGGCTAGCCGTATCCCCGGCTTGTCGCCGCACGCTCGGCCGGGATCATCCGTGCGCTACGGCACGGATTGCATCACCCCCTTGGAATTTGCAGCGTTCTCTGCAACCATGGTGACTCCGTCCCGTTGCGATCTCCGCATTGTTGCGGCTGCGCACGGGATCGCTCATCATCAACAGTTGGTTTTCCGCCCCATGCCGATTGCATTCAAGGAATGGGCGGTCACGGTTCGTGCCCTCGCCGAGGGTGAGCAGCTGCTCACGTTGCGCAAGGGTGGGATTCGGGAGGAGCACAAGCACTTCCGTCTCGACCACGATCGCTTCTTCCTTTACCCCACATTCGATCACCAGCGCAACGACGTGATCCGGGAGTCCCACCTCCCCGAGTTGCGGCGTGCCCTCGAGGAAGGCGTCTGGCCGGACGGCGATCCGCCGCCGACCGCGCTGACCGAGGACGGTGGCATCCCCCAGCCGGAGCGCGTGCGCATCCGGGCCTGGGCCGAGGCCGTCGCCCACTACACCGTGACCGATTC
>JBQGEK010000144.1:0-68129 GCA_052039575.1 Patulibacter sp.
GATGAGTTGGCTGATGTCCTGACCTACTGCCTGCTGCTCGCCGACCGGCTGGGCCTTGATCCCCAAAGCATCGTGCTGGAGAAACTCGAGAAGACCCGGACGAAGTACCCGGCTGACGTCGTGCGCGGAAGCAGCAAGAAGCATGACCGGCCCTAGCCTGACCCGGTTCCCCTTCGACCTGGACCAGCTGCACGCGTGGGGCGCCGTGCACCCACGTCATCGTGACTGGCCGGTCGTCTACGTCATCAACAGCGACACCGAGGTGTACGTCGGCGAATCCTTGACTGCCGAGGCGCGAATACGCCAGCACCTGAGGTCCGGCAAGAAGGAGCACCTCCAATGGGTGCACGTCGCGCTCGATCACCGGTTCAACAAGTCGGCGTGCCTCGACCTGGAGTCGTTCCTGATCCGGATGTTCTCCGGGGACGGCCAGCTCAAGGTCCTCAACCGGAACGCCGGCATCACCGACGCCGATTACTACGACCGGGAGTCGTACCGGAAGACCTTCAATGAGATCTTCGAGGCCTTTCGCACCCAAGAGCACCTCTTCCAGCGCTCGCTGCCCGAGATCGTCAACAGCGACCTCTTCAAGCTGTCGCCGTTCAAGGCGCTCAACCATGAGCAGGCAATCGCCGTCGAGGACATCCTGGAAGGCCTCTTCGAGGACCTCGCCACCGGCCGATCCAGCACCGCCGTCGTCCAGGGCAACCCTGGCACGGGGAAGACCGTCGTCGCCATTTACCTGCTGAAGCTGCTCCAGGACATCAAGGCGCACGACGCCGAAGAGCCGTTCGACAGCGATTCCGTCTTCAGCGACTTCTTCAATCCGGGGCACGCCGAGACCGTGGCGTCGCTGCGGGTCGGCATCGTCGTTCCCCAGCAGTCGCTCCGAGAGTCGGTCGCTCGCGTCTTCGCCCTCACCCCCGGGCTTCAGAAGAGCCTCGTCCTCACCCCCTTCGAAGTGGGGGCAAGCGACACACCGTTCGACCTGCTCGTCGTCGACGAAGCGCACCGCCTGAACCAACGCGCCAACCAGGCGTCCGGCCCGCTCAACAAGAGGTTCGCCGAGATCAACCAGAAGCTCTTCGGGTACGACGACCCCGAGTTCACCCAGCTGGACTGGATCACGAAGCAGAGCACGCACACCGTCCTGATGCTCGACGCCGATCAGCGCGTACGGCCGGCCGACCTGGACGAACGCACCATCAGCACGCTGCTCGAAGACGTCGACAAGCACGGCCGTCTCTACCCGCTCCGCTCGCAGATGCGGATCTCGGCGGCGCAGGACTACGTGGGTTACGTCCGTCGCGTCCTCGGAGACGATGCGCCGAGGCCGGAGCGTTTCCCGGGGTACGACCTCCGGTTCTTCACCGATCTCGGCGAGATGCGGCGGGAAGTCCTCCGCCGCGACCGCGAGCACGGGCTGTCCCGTCTGGTGGCGGGCTACGCGTGGGAGTGGCGCAGCAAGAACGATCCGAGCGCGTTCGACATTGAGCTCGACGGCGAACAGCTCCGCTGGAATTCCAGGCAACGGGACTGGATCAGCGCGCCCGGCTCAGTGCAGGAGGTCGGCTCGATCCACACCGTCCAGGGCTACGACCTCAACTACGCCGGCGTGATCATCGGGAAGGACCTGCGCTACGACCCCACTGTAGGACGGATCGTCTTCGATCGCTCCGAGTACCACGACAAGAAGGGCCGCGAGAATAACCCCAAACGCGGGATCGTCTACACCGACGACGACCTCCTCCTGTACGTGCGGAACATCTACACCGTGCTGCTCACGCGCGGAATCCTGGGCACCTACGTGTACGTCTGCGATCCCGCGCTGCGAGACCACCTCAAGCGGTACTTCTGAGCAGCTACTCCCGCCGTAGCGGCCCTGCCCCACACCTACTCCACCCGCAGCCCCGAGCGGTGCACGATGCGGTCGAACGACGGGCCATCCGGACTGCCGAGTTCGTGGACGAGTCGCCACGCGTCGGTCTCCTCCCGGGGGAAGTAGCGATCGGCGAGGCCCTTGACGCGGGGCTGGCGGGACCGCGGGAACGGCAGGACGGCGTCGTCGATCCGCAGGCCAAGCAACCGGTCGACCAGCGACCCGGTCCAGAGAACGTCGAGCAGGATCCGCTCCGCGTGGATCTCCGTCAGGCGCCCGAGGTTGCCGAGCCACGGGTCGAAGTACTCCCGATCGGATTCGCGCATGCCCCAGGTGAGGACCAGGGCCACGTCCGAGCGCAGCACGGCGCGGTGGGTATGCCCGACCAACGGCTCCTCGTCCGCCCCGTGGCCTTGTCCGATCGACGGTTCGCTCGCGCCCGTCGCTCGCCCACCCGCCGCGACTCCCGCACCGACCCCGAAGCCGGGCCCCGGCGGCAGCACGCGCCAGTGAGCGGCCGAGCTCGCGGCGATCCGCTCGTGCAGCTCGCGAAGGGTCACAGGGCAGGTCCGGCGGTCATCGGCTCTGGATGCTAGACCCCGCCGATCACCGAGCTCTGCGTTCGTCTCGCCGGGCTCGCAACTCGACGCGGAGTAGACGCGAACTTCGGCTTCCCGCTCCGCCGAGACTCCCGCCCCGCCGATGAGCTCCGGCCACCCGAGCGGTCTCACCCGATAGAGATCGAGATCGGATCCTCCGGTCCGGTCGACGTCGGGTCTCTCAGACGCAGAGGAGCAGCATGATCATCGTGGCAGGGCACATCACCGTCGATCCCGAGCGACGCGAGGCGTACCTCGACGGATGCGTAGCGGTCGTCCAGCAGGCCCGCGAAACAGACGGCTGCCTCGACTTCGCGATCAGCGCGGATCTGCTCGTCCCCGGGCGGATCAACGTCTTCGAGCGCTGGGATTCGCGGGCCACGCTCGACGCCTTCCGCGGCAGTGGACCGAGCGGCGACCCGCGCGCCGAGATCCGTTCGGCGTCCGTGGACGAGTACGAGGTCGGGTAGCGGGCGCTTCGAGGTCGGCGGATCGTCGTTCGGCTGCCGACCTCGATACCTCACGACGCCGGTACCGCGTACCCCTTCAGCCCGCCGAAGTCCTGGAACTGCCGCACCTCGTCCGGGGAAGCAAAGCTCTTGCCTGCGAGTCCGTTCATTTTGCGTCCTTTCGTCGGTCGACTGCGCTCCTCACCCGCTACGGATCAGGTCAAACCATGGCTGCCTCGCACATCGCGGGGCCGACCGCGACCCACCGACCCATGACCCGCGTCCATCGAAGCGGTCCTGATCCGGTAGAGATAGGCGCCCGAGGTCGCCAACCACGAGGGTGTCATCGTCATGACGTCACGAGCCACGTATCGACGGACCTTCGCCGCAGATCTGCTGCCGCGCATCGTCCAAGCCGCCGCGGACGAGGGGTTCGTGCCCGGGACGTTCGCTGGCGCGCAGTGGGGCTGGGTACGGACCCAGTCCGAGAGCGTGCGGGCCGCCGTTCTGGTCGGCGAGGCCACCGGGCGACACACGCAGGACGGCATCGACCTCCACGCGTCGGGCGCGCTCTACCTCGACGACGTGGAGCACCACCTTCGAGCCGAGGGCGATCGTCCGGAGGAGGCAGCCACCCTGATCGCGCCGCTGCGCTCGTGGGGTCTGGCCTTCACGCGCGACAACCGCTACCCGCTGCGCTGGAGCTCGAGCCCGGACGCCCGGGTCGAGGAGCTGGTCGATGACCTTCGATCGTTCGCGCGGTTCGCCTCGACCATCCGCGACGTCTCCGACCTCGGTCCGCGGCAGCTCGCGCGATCCCGGATCCGGCGGCACGTGTCCCAGGGGCTCGCTCCGAACTACAGCAGCCCCGCGGCGGCACGGGCGATCAGCGAGATCTGCACCGACGTGGACCGTGGCTGACGACCTGCCGTGACCGGCAGGTCGGGCGCAGCGAGCCGCCCGAACGGCGGCTCGCACCGGCAGCGGCCTACGGCGCCCCGAGCACCTGGAACGACTGCATCTCGCCGCGCATCTTCGCGGGGAAGTAGCCGGTGAAGAGCACGTAGGAGTGGACGACGCCGCGGCGTCCGTTGATGGCCACGATCTGCTCCGGGGTCAGCTGCTCGTCGAGGGCCCAGCGGCCGTTCTCGATCCGCGCGTTCTTCTCGAGCGTCGTGGTGGTCCCGCCCGAGAAGTACTCGAGCTGGACGCGTACGACGCCGCGCGCGCCGCCGCTGATCGTGCCGCTGGCCCGCAGCCGGCCGTCGGCGACCTGCGGGCGCACCGAGTTCAGCGCCGCGGGCACGTTGGCGGCACGCAGCCGCACGGTCTGCGGTCGGGTCCGCTCGTTGCCCGGGTAGTGCATCGTCAGGATCCCGGTCCGCTTGGCGACCTGGGCAGCCGGGATCGACTCGCTCTGCCGAACGCGCCGGTTGGCCGAGTCGATCGGTGCGGTCCAGCGGTGCTTCTGGCCGGCAGCGTGGAGCTCGAGCGACACGTTGCCGGAAGCCCGGCGGGTGATCGGCGCAAGGATGTCGATCACGCCGGCCGACGGGAAGATCGTCGCCCGGGCGAGCTGGAGCTTCGACGGCTCCGGCACAGGCGGAAGCGCCGGCGGAGCCGGGGGCCTGGTCGTGCTGAAGCTGCGGTTGACGCCCTGGGCCGTGCCCTCGCCCACCGCGACGACGCGGTAGTGGTACCGCGTGCCCGGCGTCAGGTTCGTCAGCGGGATGCGGATCGGGACGCGGCTGGTGCCCGCGCCGACCGCGACTTCGGCGGTCCGGGCCGTGTACGCACGGGTCGTGCCGTAGCGGACGAAGACCCGGGTCTCCGCGCCGCGCGGGTTGACGGCGCCGGTCACGGTCGCCGTGGTCTCGGTGACGTCCTGGATTCCACCGGTGTTCGCCACGGGACTGGCCGTGGCCGCAGCCACCGGCCCGGCCGAGGCGACCAGGAAGGTCACGATGGTCACTGCGAGGGGGTTTCGCATCCCTCCATGATCCGGGAATGCGACCGGCGGTGCGCTACCCGGTCCTGAGCAGCGAGAATGGTCCGATGCCATCGGACGACGACGTCGCGCCACGGTTCGCATCGGACAAGCTGCGGGGACGCACGAGCGCGGTCGTCGCCATGGTGGTGCTCGGCGGCGGGTTCGTCCTGTTGGCGCTCGCCGGCGACCGGCTCGGCTTGGACCCGGGGTCGGGCGACGGCCGCGCCAACCAGGAGTTCTTCGGCAGCTACTTCGTGGCCTGGATCGTCTACTGCGTCGTCCAGTCCCTGCTGACCGTCCGCGCGTTCTCCGGGGTCGACGGGCGGACCTTGGCTGCATGGCTGCGGGCCGACGATCCCCCTCCGGCGTTCCGCTGGTTCCGGGTCATGACCGCGGACAGCGGCACGGCCGGGGCCGTCATGTTCTGCATCGTCGCGGTGGTCGCGGTCGTGATCGCCGCGACCCAGCCGAGCCTGCGGGGCCAGCCGGGGTTCGTGGTCCTGGCGTTCCTGTCCGTCGCGGGCTCGTGGCTGCTGATCATCGTGACCTTCGCCGCGCTCTATGCGCGCAAGGACGCCCACGAGAACGGTCTCGCGTTCCCCGGCTCCGAGCACGACGATCTGCCCGAGTTCTTCGACTACCTCTACTTCTCCGTCCAGATCGGCACCGCGTTCACGAGCTCCGACGTCTCGATCACCGACCGCTCGATGCGCCGAACGGTCACCGCCCACAGCCTCGTTGCCTTCGTCTTCAACACGGTGATCGTCGCGCTGCTCGTCTCGTTCCTGCTCGCCGTCGTGACATGAAAAACACCTGAAGACACTCGGTTGCCACCGTAAACGGCAACGGTTACGGTCTCGGTCTGGTGCAAACGGGGGTTCACGCCAACTACGCCGCGGTCGAGCGCGCCGTGCAGGGAACGGGTCATGGCCCGTCCCTGGTCGTCTGCGGAGCGCGCTCGTCAGGGCGGACCACCCTGCTCGAGCACGCAGCGCAGTCGGTCGACGACCACACCGTCGTCCGCTCCGCGGGCGCCCGTTCGGAAGCGCTTCTGCCCTACGCGCTGCTGCACCAGATGCTGGTGCCGTTCGAAACCCAGGTCACCGACCTGCCCGCCGTCCAGGCTTCCACGCTGCGGAGCGTGCTCGAACTGTCGGCCGGAGCGCTCGACCCCGCCGTGGTCGGCTGGGCGGTGCGAACCCTGCTTGTCCGGATGGCGCACCGCCAACCCGTGCTGCTGCTGATCGACGACATCGACCTCGCCGATGGCACGAGCGCCCACGTGCTGGGCTTCGTCGTCCGCCGGCTGGTCGGCGAGCGGGTCACGGTCCTGCTCACCGCCCAGCCGCAGCTGGTGCCCGCCGCGCTCGCCGACCTGCCGACGTGGGACGTCCAGCCGCTGTCACGCGCGGATGCGATCCGGCTCGTCGGGCGGCAGACGGGCGGAGCGTGCCCACCCGAGATCGCCGCGGTGCTCGGAGCCGCGACCGACGGCCTCCCCGGCGAGCTCGAACGGGTCACGGCGCTGCTGCCGGCGATCGACGTCGACGACGCCGGGCGCGCCACCGATGCGACCGACGACCGCCCGAGGACCGGCTTTCAGGTCTCCCCGGACGACGTGCTGCTGCGCACCGCTTCGGCCGCCTGGCGCACCGGCGATGCCGCCGCGGCGATCCGGCTCGTCGCCCACGTCTCCGACCAGGCAGCGCGACGCGCCGAGGTGCGGCGACTGCAGGGCCTCGTCGAGCTCCGCTGCGGAGTGCCCGACGTCGCCAGTGACGTGCTTGCGAATGCCGCCACCGGCCTGGAGCCGCCGGCCGCGCTGCGGACCCTGGTCGAGGCCGGGGTGGCGGCGTTGTTCGCGGGGGACGTCGAGCGGATGGCGACAATCGCCGGTCAGGCCCGGACGCTGACCGCGTCCGCCGACGTCGGACCCGGCCCGGCATTGGCGTTCCTGCAGGGCATCGCAGCGACCTTCACCGGCTGCCCGGCCGAGGGCGTACCGCTGCTCGCCGCCGCCAGTCGCGTGGGCGCCGCCGCCCTCCGTCCCCAGGAGATCGTCCAGGCCGGAATCGCCGCGATCACGGTCGGCGATGCCGCTACGGCTCGGGTGCTGCTGACGCGCGCCGTCCACCGGGCGCGGGCCGGCCGATCCCCGGGCATCACGTCCGGTGCGCTCGCGTTCCTCGCGATCAGCGAGGTGCTGCTCGGCCGCTACGCCGAAGCCGGCGTGCACGCCCGGGAGGGTCTCCGACTCGCTCGCTCGCTGGAGCACCCGACGACCGAGGCCAGCCTGCTCGCCGCGCTCGCGTTGTCGGCCGCGTTCCGTGGCGCGCTCGACGAGTGCCGCGTGCGGGCCGAGTCCGCACTCCAACTGGCGGTCGGGCAGCGCCTGGGCCTGGCCGGAGCGACCGCCGAGTGGGCGCTCGGCGTTGCGGACATCGCTCGCGGCGACGTCGCTGCAGCCACCGACCGACTGCAGGCGATCGTTACCGGGGAAACCGGCTCGGGCCACCCGCTCGTCGCGCTGTGGTCGGCTCCGCACCTGGCCGAGGCGGCGATCCGGGCCGGACGTCCGGGAATCGCCCGGGCCGCGCACGCCGGGTTCGAGCCGTTCGCGCTGGCCTGCGGACAACCGTGGGCCGGAGCGCTCGCGTCCCGGATCCGGGCGTTGCTCGCGAGCGATCCCGCCGAGGCCGACGGGCTGTTCGCACAGGCCAATGCCCTGCACGCCCGAGCCGGACGGCCGTTCGAGCACGCGCGGACCCTCTACCTGTGGGGCGTCCGGCTGCGCACCGACCACCAGCGGGCCTCGGCCAGCGCCCGGCTGCGCACGGCCGCGGCGATGCTCACGCACCTCGGCGACGGAGCGTGGGCGGATCAGGCGCGGGCCGAGCTCCGCGTGCTCGGCGCGCCCGGCGCTCCAGCCGAACCGGACGAGCACCCCGCCCTGACGGTGCGTGAGCGCGAGATCGTCCGCCACGTGCGGCTCGGATCGACCAACCGCGAGATCGCGGCCCGCCTGTTCCTGAGCCCGCGGACCGTCGATCATCATCTGCGCAACGTGTTCCGCAAGCTGGGGATCCGATCGCGGACCGAGCTGCTTGCCGCGGGTTCCGCCGCCGACCGCGTGCTGCGGCCGACGGCCTTCGCGGGCGGAGCCGTCGACGTACCGGGCGCCGATCCGGCTCCGCCTGCCGCGATCAGCCCGTGACCGAGCGGACGAGCGGCGTGTACCCGCTGGCCTGACCGGCGTTGTTCGGGTGGTAGCTGTCGCTGATCGAGAACGGCGACAGGCCGTTCAGCCACGACGACGAGGAGCAGAGCGCGTGGCCGGTGAACGCGGCGATCGAGCTCTTGTAGGTGAACCCGTAGGCCGCGGCGCGAGCCGCCGTCACCGCGTCCATCGTGTTGACGAGGTTGTTGGCCGCCGTCATCTCCGACGAGCTGATGCCGAACGCGCTCGTGCAGGTCGCGCCGCTGAACAGCCGCGGGTAGCCGAGCACGATCACGGTCGCGTTGGGCGCCCGGGTCTTGATCTGCGAGTAGAGGTTGTTCAGCAGGCCCGGGAGCGTGGTGTTCGTCCACGTGATCTTGCTGTTGATCGACGACACGCAGTTGAGGATGGTGCAGTTGGCGATCAGCGACGCGAAGCCCGCGTCGTTGCCGCCCGCCGTCACGGTGACCCAGTTGGTCGACGCGTTGAGCGGCCCGAGCTGGTTGGCGATCACGTCGGTCGTCGTGGCGCCCGAGCATGCCGTGAAGCTGAGCGAGAAGCCCGTCGCCGCAGCGACGCGAGCCGGGTAGGCGTTGGAGGTGCGCGAGCACGAGCTGCTCAGGTCGTAGCTGCCGGCACCGACGCCGGACGAGAAGCTGTCGCCGAGCGCGGTGTAGTTGGCGCCCTGGGCTGCCGATGGGACGCCGACCGCGAAGGCGGCAGCGGCTACGGACACGGAAACGGCAGCGGTCAGCCGCCGCGAGATGCGGAACATGGTGACTCCTGAGAGGGGTGGCGGGGCACCCCTTCCTGCCGGAGCGCTCCAAGAACGCCTTCGACGCTAGCCCGAGGCCCTGTGCCGGAACAACGGCGAACGGTGACCATCGGCGATCGGATCGGCAAGGAGATCGGCGATCCCGCAGAGATCTCCCCCAACCACGGATTCTGCGCTTGGGACCCTCGTCGAAGCGCTGGCCGCAACGATCACGAGGTGTCCTCATGACCCGTTCCATCACCCCGATCCTTGCCGTCGTCGGTGCCGGGCTCGGTCTGGCCGCCGGCTCGGCGACGGCCGCGACCTCGTCGAGCACGGTGGAGACGTCGACGATCGCCACCGGCTCGACCGCTCCGCCGGTCGGACCGCAGCAGACCTGGACCGGCAAGACCTCTCCGGTCGACCTGGACGGCACCGGCATCGAGCAGGGAGACCGTCTGCCCAAGGGCTCGGTCCTCGTCTACCGCGCGATCAACGTGCCGAGGGGCCAGCGACGCCGCGTACGCCTGGTCGTCCCGCGCGGCGAGCAGATCGTGACCGCCGCGCAGACCGGATCGTTCTCGTCCGGAGTCGTCAACGCCAACTACGTCGGCCGCCGCTCGGTGACGATCCGCGTGTCGGGTGGGCAGAACGGCGCGGTGGGCCGGCTCTACGCCTACGCCCGCTGACCGACGGCCCCGCCGCTGCCGACGGGTATCGACCGTCCCGACGGGCGGTCCCCGCCGTTTGCCGCCCGACCAGCCGGGCACCGGAAGGACATGAGTTCCTCCGGATCCCCCGACTCCGACGATCCGCGCCCGAACGACGGCCGGCCGCTCGCCGTGATCACCGGGGCGACGGCGGGGATCGGGCACGAGCTGGCGCGCGTCTTCGCGCAGAACGGGTTCGACGTCGTCGTATCGGCCGAGGACGACCGCGTCGACGAGACCGCCGACGAGCTACGAGCCATGGGCGACGCCGTCGCCTACGGCGTGCAGAGCGATCTGGCGACGTTCGACGGACGCGAGCAGCTGGTCGACGCCGTGGCGCAGCTGGGTCGGCCGGTCGACGTGCTGGTGCTGAACGCGGGCGTCGGCGTCACCGGTGACTTCGCCCGCGACACCGAGCTGCGCGACCATCTGCGACTGATCGACGTGAACGTCGGCTCGACCGTCCACCTGGCGCGGAGATTCGCCCCGGCAATGGTGGCACGCGGCGCAGGGCGAATCCTGATCACGTCATCGGTCGCCGTCAGCACCCCGGTCCCGTACCAGTCGACCTACGCGGCGTCGAAGGCGTTCGTCCACTCCTTCGCGCAGGCGCTGAGGACCGAGCTCTCCGACGCCGGCGTCACCGTCACCGCGCTGCAGCCGGGCGGCACCGACACCGAGTTCTGGGCCCGCGCCGACGCCGAGGACACCGAGATCGCCAACCAGGACCTCGGCGACCCCGCGGACGTCGCGCTCGCCGGCTACGAGGCGACGATGCGCGGCGACGACCACGTGATCGCGGGCAAGCTCTCGCACAAGCTGGCCGAGAAGGCCGCCGCGATCCTGCCCGACACGTTGAGCGCGAAGCTGACCGGCGGGTCGACGAAGCCCGGCAGCGCCGACGAGCGGTAGCGGCGCTGCGCCGACGAGGGAGCCGGCCATCCCTCCGACCGCCACGCCTCGAGCGGTCAGAAAGCGTCAGGGCCCCGGCTTCCCCACCGGGGCCCTTCGGCGTTCATCACTACCACAACAAACAACAGCGCCACCCACCGGGCGAACCGCGGTGAGGACCAGACTGAGCGGCGACTCGAGAGAAACCGTTTCCGGTGCTGGCCCTGCGATCAGTATACAGACAAAACATCTCGGCGCAAGGCTTCTTTGCCATCCACCCACAGGGGCGATTCCGGGGCGTGGCGGGAGCGTTCCCACCACGCCCGGGCACCGCCAGGGGCTAGCGGCGTGTCGGCGTCGCCGCCGACTTCTTCGCGGACGAGCTCTTCTTGCTCGTCGACTTCTTCTTCGTCGACTTGCGCTTCGGCTTCGCGCAGGCGGTCGAGATGTTGGGCCGCTGGGCCTTCAGCCGCTTGTTGTTGTGCCCCTGGATCGAGGCGATCCCGCGGAGCTGCGACTTCGGGGCCTTGCAGAGGTCCCGCGTCGAGGCGATGATCCCGTTCTTCCCGCCGTTGATCGTCATCGTGAAGCGGGTGATCGGCGCGTCCGGCAGCGCCGGGAACGTCGTCACCAGCCGGGACTGACGATCGACCGCGGTCTCGGCCCGGGCGAGGATCGTGACCTCGCCGCGCAGCGCGACCTGCAGCGTCGGCAGCGTGGCGATCTTGCGTCCCGTCTTCGGATCGGTCCGCTCGCCCTTGACGAAGTAGACCGGACCCTTCAGCGATCGGTTGAGGATCGGCGAGACCGCCTCCGCCTGACCGACGATCGACGCGTTGGGGCAGTTGTTCGCGGCCGCCTGGGCGACCTCGCACAGCCCGCGGGCGTTGGCGGCGCGCAGCGCCACCGACTTGGGCAGCGTGACCTTGACCGACTTCAGGCCAGCCTGGCCGTCCGGCTGGGTCATGGTCGCCCGTACCTGCGGGTTCTTGTTCTTGCCCATCTGCTTGCGGTTGCGCAGCTCGAGCTTCAGCTTGGGGCTGAACCGTTGGTTGGCGCAGTTGCTGGTCGGCAGGCCGGCCTCGCGGACGGTCTCGCCTCCCTGCCCCGAGACCAGGCCGAACTGGGCCTGACCGACCGAGCACGACGTCGCGTTGCGAGTGAACCGGTCACGGGTCACGTTGATCGACAGCTCCCGCAGCCGCAGCGGCACGCCCTCGATGATCTGCGGCAGCGGATCACTGAGGATCGAGACCTGTGCGGTCGTCGGGTCGATCCGCAGCGACTGCCGGACCACCACGTCGCCGAGGTCGTACGGCCCGGCGACCGCGCGGATCACGGCCATCGTGCCGAACTGCCCGCCGTTGTACGCGCCGGTGAAGTACAGCCGCCCGGTCAGGGTCAGCGGGTTGCTGCCCGACCCGGCGCGCGTGGTCACCGTGCCGATCTGCGTCTCCGCCGGGCAAGCGCCCGCGTTCGCCTGCGCGTCGGCGCACTGCGGCACGTCGCGGATCCGGGCGAGCTGGCCCGGGGGCAGCGTCACGCTCAGCCCGCGCAAGGTCTGGTCGCCGTCGTTGCGCGCGACGCCGAGCGCCAGCGGCGCGAAGGCGCCGGCGCGGGTGCCGCCCGTCGACGCGAGAACCCCGGGCGCGAACGGGTAGCCGTTCTCGCAGCCAGCGACGTCGAGCAGCGTCGGCGCGTTGGCAGCCGGTGTACCCGACCACGGGTCGAAGCCGATCACGCCGCCGTGCTGGCCGCAGGTCGGCGGACTCGCCAAGACCGTGTTCTGGGTGTCCTTGAACTGCAGCTCGAGGTCACTGAACGGCAGCTGCGGGTTGTTGTCGAAGACCGCCCGCAGCTGGCCGCTGTTGGCGTCGGCGATCACCGACCCCGCCAGCCGGACGGTGATGCCGAACGCGTCCGCCTGGACGAACAGCCGGTAGCGGTTGCCGGGCAGCGGCTCGCCGACGAAGGCCGAGCCCTCGAGCGGACGATCGAGCAGCGGCGTGGTGATCTTCACCGAGCCCACGTTCGAGCCCGCCGGACAGGCGATCGGGTTCTCCGTGCCCTTGCCGAACTGCGCGTCCGTGCACGCTTCCAGGCCGTTGGCGGCCGAGGGGTTGATGCTCACGCCCTCGGGCAGGCTGGCCACGATCTGCTTGACGTGCGCGGTCCCTCGCTCGGCGGTCTGCGACTGCGGGACGTGCAGGTGCACGCGCAGCGGCAGCGGACTGTCCCGCAGGATCGGGCCCGTGGAGCCCAGGCCGGCGGCCGGCGCGAACGGGACGCTGTCGCAGGCGTTGACCCCGACCGGCGTGGTGTAGCTGCTGCGCACCTGCTCACCGGTGTAGGACTCGGCCCAGACGGTCGAGGTCTGCACGCCCGCGCACGACGTCGGGTTGGTCAGGAAGGCGGTGCTCTTGCTGGACACCGGGCCGCCGTTGACGGTCTTTGGCGGGAGCAGCGACGGGAGCCCTCGGACGTGGGTCGTCGACACCCCTCGGACACTGTCGTGTTGAGCCGCCCCGGGAACGCCCCAGAACGCCAGATTGGAACGGACGACGGCCGGATTCTGCGGCAGGTTGGAGATCGTGAAGAACAGCCCGTAGTCGCTGTTGCGCACGCCGCCGTGGATGATCACCGGGCTCTTGTCGCCGCCGAGCAACGCCGACCCCGGGGCCTGCGCGGGGTTGAACCCGAAGCGCGCGATCTGGTTGCCCGAGCGGGTCAGGTTGTAGATCGGCAACTCGACGTCGAGCGTGTACCGACCGAGCGGCAACAGGCCGCCGACCACGATGTCGCCCCGGGCGGTCAGCCGCTGCACGCCGATCTGCGACGCACCGGGGCAGTTCTGCGCTGCCAGCTGCTCGTCGGTACAGGTCGGGATCGCCGGGAAGTTCGGCGCCAGGCCCTGCGGGATGTCGATCCGCAGATTCTTGGCGTTGCCGATCGGCTCGCCCGACCCGTTGGTCTGGAAACTGAAGTCGGTGACGCCGAAGGGCGGTCGGCCGCCGGCGGTCTGGAAGTAGGCCTCGCGGTCGTCGGCGTCGGTCAGGACGCCGGCCGCGAAGTCGCTGATCGCGAAGGCCTGGGCGCTGCTCGCTCCGGCCAGCGATCCGACGCCTATGGCGGCTGCCGTACCGAGCCCGAGCACGAGCGCACGTAGCCTGGGGTATCGAGCCGACGTCGCTGGGACGCCCGGCTCACCACGGTCACGCATGGTGGGTTCTCTCTCTCCTTGGGGGATCTCTCGAGGACGCTCACGGCGCGTCCCGTCTACAGCCGTCTACCCCGACCGGGACTCCGTATAACGCAGTCCCGCCGCCGTGATTCACGGCGGCGGTACGAGGTACTACCGGGAGTAGTGTCTCTGTACTGCTAGCGGCGGCTGCAGTCCGTTCCGATCCGCGGACGCAGCGCCCGCGGGTTCGCACCGTTCTGCCCGCGGAACTGCGCGGTGGCCCGGAACGCCGAGGACGCGCAGAGGTCGCGCGTGGCCTGGATGATCCCGTTGCGGCCGCCCGAGATGTTGAACTCGAACCGGCTGATCGGCGCGTCCGGCACGGCCGGGAACGTCGTCACGAGACGGTCCTTGCTGACGTTCGTGGTCGCCCGCAGGTGGATCGTCGTCTCGCCCCGCAGCGGCACGTAGAACGTGGGCAGCGTGGCGATCACGCGGCCGGACTTCGGATCCGTCCGTTCGCCCTTGACGAAGTAGACCGGACCCTTCAACTGCTCGTTGAGCACCGGCGTCGTCGCCACCGCGTTCCCGACGATCGAGGACTCCGGGCACTTGTCGGCCGCGGCGTCCTTGACCTCGCAGAGGCCCTTGGCGTTCTTCGCCGCCAGCGCCAGGTGCTTCGGCAGCGTCACCCGACTAGTACGGATACCCGCTTGGTTGGCCGGTTGGGTCACCGTCGCGCGCAGCGCCGGGTAGCGGAACTTGCCCATCTGGTTCTTGCCCACCACCCGCATGTTGATCCGCGGGGAGAACGCGAGCTTGTTGCACTCCACGAAGTCCGGGGCCGCGGTGCGGTAGGACTGGGCGCCGGTCGTCGTGAACAGGTCCGCCTGGACCCGCTCGGTACCGCAGGTCGTCGGGTTCCGCATGAAGTTCGGACGATCGACGTCGAGCTTCAGGTCGCGCAGCCGCAGCGGCACGCCCTCGTGGATCTGCGGCAGCGGATCGCTGATCACCGAGACCATCGCGGTGTCGGGATCGACCCGCAGCGACTGCCGTACGACGATGTTGCCGAGGTCGTACGGACCGGCGACGACGTGCATGATCACCACGGCACCGAACGAGCCGCCGTTGTAGCCGAACGTCAGGTAGACCGGCGCGGCGATCTCGAACGGCGCGGCACCTGGGCCGGCCTTGACCGTCACGGTGCCGATCCGGCTCCCGGGCGGGCAGGACTGCGCCTGGATCTGCGCCTCGCCGCAGCGCTCGACACCCTTGATCGACGCCAGCATGCCGGGCGGCAGGCGGACCCCGATCTCACTGATCGTCTGCTGGGTGTCCGGGCGGGAGAAGTCGACCGTCAGCAGCGTCTGGGCACCCGAGTGGAACGTCGACGGGTAGAACCCGAAGCCCGGCGCGAACTGGCTGCCGTTGCAGTCGACGACGTTGACCGCCGCGCGCGTCACGTCCGCGGCGTTGCCCGACCACGGCGACAGGATGCTCTCGCCCTCGTGCGTACCGCACGACGGCGAGCTGGCGATGATCGCCCGCGACCCGCCGTCGAAGTCCAGCTTGAACTGGCTGAACGGCAGCTGCGGGTTGTCGTTGAAGTAGGCGGTGATCTGGCCGCTCACCGGATCGGGGCGAACGTCGCCCTTGAGCCGGATCGAGATGCCGAAGCCGTCCGCGTTGATGAACAGCCGGTAGCGGTTGCCCGGCAGCGGCTGGCCGACGTAGACCGAGCCTTCCAGACCGGCCGGCAGGACCGGCGTGGAGATCTGGACCGTGCCGATCCGCGACGCCGCGGGACAGGCGATCGGGTTGTTCGTGCCCTTGGCGAACTGGTCGTCGGTGCAGGCCGCCAGCCCGGTGGCCGCCGACGGGCTGATCGTCATGCCCGGGGGCAGCGTGACCGCGACGTTCTTGACGTGCGCGGTGGCGATCGGATCGTCGTCACCGGCCTGCGGCACGTTCAGCGTGACGCCGAGCGGGACCGGCGAATCCGCCTGCATCGTGCTCGGACCGAACGCGGTCGAGGTCGAGAACGGCACCTGGTCGCAGCCCTGGAGGCCGTTGGTCGACTCGCCGACCATCACGTCAGCGTTGCGGACCGCGCCCTGCCAGGAGGTCAGCTCGAGCTCGGCCTTCTGCGGTCCGAGGCAGGCCGTCGGGCTGCGCAGGAACGTGGCGTCCGGGTTGGTGATGCCGGCGGAGCCGGTGGCCGGGATTCCGGCACCGAGCGGCAGGTTCACCGGAACGTTTGCCGGAACCGTCCCCGTCGCGGGGAATGGAGGGGACGTGAACGGCGGGGTGTTCGAGAACGTGCCCGGGGCGTCCGTGGAGATCAGCCGCAGCGACGCCGCGCCTCGCTGCGCGTCATGCGCGGCGGAGTTCGGCTTGCCCCAGAAGGTCAGGGTCGACCCCGCGAGCAGCGGCGGCGTCTGTGGGCTCGTCGCCGTCGGCGTCGGGATGTCGTTGATCGTGAAGAACAGCCGGTTGTCGTCCGGCCGCATGTCTCCGATGATCTCGGTCATGTGACCGGTATCCGAGACGTGGGCCGAGTCGAAGGCGAAGCGCGCCAACTGCGAGCTGTTGCTGCGTTCCATGTTGAACAACCCGACGCGGACGCCGACCCATCCCTTCGTGCCGAGCGGGATGCCAAGACCGACGTTGACCGGTGCAGGCAGGTAGGTGCGCAGCCGAAGCTCGACCGTCCCGATCTGGCTCGCCGGAGGACAGGCGATGTCGTGGAGCTGCTGGTCCGTGCACTCCGGGATCGACTCCGGGTCCGGCACGAGACCCTCGGGCACCGTGACCTGGATCTTCCGCGTCGACCCGGCCTGTTCCTGAAGCGGTGGCGACTGCGGGTTCGTGTTCGGCGTGACCACCGTGTTGTAGGAGATGATCCCTTGGTAGGGAACTCCTCCGGCCTGGGACTCGAAGGTGGTCCCATCGGCCTTCACGATGTTGGCCGAGAAGTCCTTGATCTCGTAGGCACCGGCTGGTGCTGCGGCGACGAGGCCGGCAGCTCCGGCGAGCGTCGCGGCCATGGTTACCGCAGCGGACCGGGAGAACCGTCGGGCTGAACTGCCGTTCGGTTTCACCGCACAATCCCGTCCGAATCCATCCATCACACTCACAACGCTCAACCCCTTATGTCTCTCTCTGAGGTGCGGGAATCGCAGCAGGCTACGCCTCGGAACAGAAGATGTCCAACCGCGCACGACTGTGCACCGGTCGTGTACCCGGATCGAACGGACGGCACGCGGCGTCTCGGACGATCCGCAGGCCTGTGGAAGTCGGCCGTACCGCGCTACAGCTTGCGGCGGTCGACCGCCACGTACGACCCGAGATGGCGCTTGGCCACGCCCTTCATCTCGGAGGCGGCATCGGCCACGGCCGTCGTCGAGCGCGGGTGGGCAGCCGTCCACAGGACACCGCCGATCGAGACCGACATCAACGGCACTTCAGTGGTGCCGCCCTCCCGGGTCTCAACGATCACCGTGCCGCGCTCGCGCTCCGCTGCGTCGTAGAACCCTGGAGACAGCCTGTCGAAGGCGGCGGCGGCGGCATCGGCCAACGCCCGGGCATCGTCGATGCCGGTGACGATGCCGAAATCGTCGCCACCGATGTGCCCCAGCACGGCCGCAACGCCCTGAGCCTCGACCTGAGCGTGAAGCATTTGGGCGGTGGCGGCGATCACGCCGTCCCCGCGGACATACCCGTACCGGTCGTTGTACGCCTTGAAGTTGTCGAGATCGACGTGCAGGAACGCGAACTCGCTGCCGTCGTCGAGCCGGTTCTGCAGGTCGCGCGTCAGCAGCAGGTTGCCGGGCAGCCCCGTGAGCGGGCTGACCCCGCCGAGCAGCGCCCGTCGGCGTGCGGCGCCGACGATCCGCGCCAGCAGCTCGTCCGGCTGGAACGGCTTGGCGACGTAGTCGTCGGCCCCGGCGGCCAGCAGCTCGAGCACCGCGTCGGTGTTGTCGTCCCCGGCCACGCAGATCACGGGGATCAGGGCGGTGCGGTGGTCGGTCTTGAGCTGCCGCAGCAGCCCCGGTCCAGTGCCAGCCAGCACGCACGAATCCAGCACGATCGCGTCCGGTCGCAACGCGACGGCGGCCTGCACGGGGTCGTCGTCCGGCGGGACCACGCGACAGTCGCACCCGCGCTCGCGGAGCACCCCGACCGTGACCTGCGCCCCGTGCCTCTCGGTGTCCACCACCAAGATCCGCAGGTCGCTGACCACGCTGCGCTCGCTCCCCCGGTGACCCACCCGGTCAGCCACGGCCTCGAGCCTCGGTCGCTCGTCCGGCGCGTCGGACTCCAGTGCCCGTCGGCGCACCCGGCTTCATCATGAGCCGAGCCGCCGACCGTCCAGACCCGCCATCCGCGTCCGACGGGCTCCGGTGTCGCCGCGGCCCGGATACGACGCCCCGAACGCGGTCGCCACCGGTTCCGGTGCGCGCCCGCATACGCTGCGGCGTCGCTGATCGAATCGGGAGCACGCCCCGCCAATATACCTTGAATTGGAACCGTTCAGCGTGCGGTTTCGGGTCAGCCATTTACCGCACCGTGGGATCCCTCGTCGGACACGCCGTGAGCCCGGGAACCCCGTGGCACCGCGTGTTCGCCGCGACACCGCCCCGGCCAGGCGTCGCACCTCCCAAGACATCAGGGGGACACTTCACCGCGGAAAACCCCCGGCAGCAGAGGTGGCGACCACCCGTATATCCCGGGCGCACCAACATGGCGATCGCCAGGGACCGGGCGCGCGGCGCGCGCCGGCCCCGCCCGGGACACCAGTCAGGCCTGGGCGCTCACTGCGACGCCCACTGCAGCGCACCGGTGACGATCATCCGCATCTGCGACTCGTTGTCGCGCTGGATCTCGGTGTCGTCTTCGGGCGCCGCGTCCAGCATCCGCTCCGCGGTGCTGACCATCACGGTGACGATCAGGCGCGCCAGCGTGTCGAGACCCTTCCGCGGCAACTTCTCGAGCACGGGGTAGCCCGCCAGGTCGTCGACCAGCTCGGCCGAGAACAGATCGATCTCGTGGCTGATCTCCTCCCGCAGGGCCTGCACCCCGCCCGCACGCTCGCGGGCGATGAACCGGTAGTGGGTCTCGAACTCGCGGACGTGGCGGACCAGCGTCTCCGACGACGCGTGGATGTTCGCCCACGGCTCGGTGACGCGAGCCCGCTCCTGGCGCATCATCTCGCGTAGGGAGCGGAAGGATTCGTCGACCAGGACGAGTCCGAGCTCCTCCATGCTCGCGAAATGCCGGTAGAACGCGGTCGGCGTGATGCCGGCGTTCTTGGCGACTTCACGCAGACTGATGGCACCGAAGCTCTGGTGCTCGAGAAGCCCGAGCGCCGCGTCGAGCAAGGCCCGCCTCGTCCGCTGCTTTCTTCCCTGCCGCGACGTGCTGGCGGGCGATCCGTCAGTCTCAACCACGACATTCCCCTTCCTCGCCGAGACGGTCAACACCTGCATTTGGCAACGCAGCCGAGTGCTGGTGTGCCCGATGTCACGGATTCTAGGCCACTTTCACCTTGACCCCGATCCCGAGGGCCCCTACTTTGTGCACAAGCGTTCACTGAGCAGCCCTCGACGCCGACCTCTCTCGTGACCTCCCCCACCCCCCGCACCGACATCGCTCGCGCCGAGCCGACCTCCCCGCCGTCCCGCCGCCGCACCGGCGGACTCGCCCAACGGTTGCTCGGCACGCAGCTCGCCGACGCGCTCGCCGGACCGCACAACGTCGACCACTACCTCGAGATCCTGCGCCCCGACTGGGCCGTGAAGCGGATCCGCGGCAAGGTCGTCGCCGTCCGCCATCAGAACGACGACAGCATCACCCTGACGCTGTCGCCGACCGGCACCTGGCCGGGATTCCGCGCCGGCCAGCACGTCGAGATCGCCGTCGAGATCGACGGCGTCCGGCACCGACGCTGCTACTCGCCGTCCGGCTCGGCGCACCACGCCACGCGCCGGATCGAGCTGACGATCCGGACCCACGACGAGGGCGTCGTCTCGCGGCACCTCAAGCAGCATGCTCACGTCGGGATGTTCGTCGGCCTCTCGGCACCGCGCGGCGACGAGTTCGTGCTGCCGGAGGTCCGCCCCGGACGGATCGTCCTGATCAGCGGCGGCAGCGGGATCACCCCGGTGCTGTCGATGCTGCGGACGCTGACCGACGAGGGCTACGGCGGGCAGATCGCGTTCCTCCACTACGCCCGCAGCCGCGGCGACGTGCTCTACGGCGACGACCTCGATGCGCTTGCCGCCGCCCACCCGAACGTCACGGTCCTGCGCGGCTACACGCGCGACCTCGGCGGCGAGCTCGACGGCCGGTTCGGCGCGGAGCACCTGGCGCGCGCACTGCCCGACGACGCCGACGCCGCGGCGTTCGCCTGCGGACCGGGAGGCCTGGTCGAGTCGGTCCGCGCGCTGTGGGCCGAACAGGACCTGCGGACCCCGCTGCGGTTCGAGCACTTCGCGCCGCCCGAACTGCCGGCGACCGATCCCGAGCTGCTCGGGTCGGTGACCTTCGCCCGCAGCGGAGCGACCGTCGACGCCAGCGACCGACCGCTGCTGGAGCAGGCCGAGACCGCGGGCCTAACGCCGACGCACGGGTGCCGGATGGGCATCTGCCTGACCTGCAAGTGCCGACTCGACCGGGGCCAGGTCCGCGACACGCTGACCGGGGAGATCTACGGAGCCCCCGGTGAGGAGATCCGGATCTGCGTCGCCTCACCCGTGGGAGACGTGACCCTTGACCTGTAGACGGCGATTCCACGGCCGCCGAGTCCGGCCTCCCAACCAGTAGCCGGTCCCGACCGGTGGGCCGGAAGACACCAGCTAGCCCCACCCCGGAACCCCAGCCACCCCGCTCGGCCGCGACGCCGCCGAGCGTCACGATCAACGCACGGCGGCGAGCGCCGGGGCCGCCCCTGCCTTCGCCACGCCACCCCCTTCCTGCGATTCCGCGCCACCGCGACCGCAACCCCTTCACAGCGACGCACCCGAGGAGCACCACCATGAGCACCCCGATTGCCGTTCCCCCCTCCACCGACCTCGACTTGGACGACACCATCGCCGTCCCGAAGTCGGACAAGCCGCTGTCGCCGCGTGCCCCCGATGCGGACTTCGACGCCACACCGACCGATCCGGCCGACGCCGCCCAGCAGCCGGGGCCGCTCCGCGCGGTCCCGCACCTGAGCCAGGCCGACCTGGACGCCTTCGGTGCCGAGATGGAAGCGATTCGGGCTCGCGTCATGGGCGAGCTCGGCGAGCGCGACGCGACCTACATCCGCCGGATCATCAAGGCCCAGCGCCGGCTCGAGATCGCGGGCCGCGTGCTCGGCGAGCTCGCCTTCCTGCCGCCGGCCTGGATCGCGTCGGTGGCCACGCTCTCCGCGTCGAAGATCCTCGACAACATGGAGATCGGCCACAACGTCATGCACGGCCAGTACGACTGGATGCAGGACGAGGAGCTCAACGGCCGCACGTTCGAATGGGACACCGTCTGCCCGGCGGACCAGTGGCGCCACAGCCACAACTACATGCACCACACCCACACGAACATCGTGGGCAAGGACCGCGACGTCGGCTACGGCATCCTGCGGATGAGCGAAGACCAGGAGTGGACGCCCTACTACCTGGGCAACCTGCTCTGGGCGAGCCTGCTCGCCACCCTCTTCGAGTACGGCGTCGCCCTGCACGACCTCGAGACCGAGAACATCGCGAAGGGCGACTTCGACCTGAACGCGAAGATGCCGTTGATCAAGGGCATCGTCAGGAAGATGCGCGGGCAGGTCCTGAAGGACTACGTGCTCTTCCCGGCACTGGCCGGGCCGTTCTTCCCGGCGACCCTGTCAGCGAACGTCGCGGCCAACCTGGTCCGCAACTTCTGGACCTTCTCGATCATCTTCTGCGGCCACTTCCCGGACGGCACCGAGGAGTTCACGATCGAGGAGACCGAGAACGAGACCCGCGGCGGCTGGTACGTGCGGCAGCTGCTCGGGTCGTCGAACCTGACCGGCGGCAAGCTCTTCCACATCATGTCGGGCAACCTGAGCTTCCAGATCGAGCACCACCTGTTCCCCGACATCCCGGCGCACCGCTACGCCGAGATCTCGGAGGAGGTCCGCGAGGCGTGCGAGCGCTACGGACTGGAGTACAACACCGGGCCGCTGCCGTATCAGCTGTTCACGGTCTTCCGCAAGATCGTCAAGCTCTCGTTCCCGAGCGACGACGAGGCGCAGCGGTACGTCGCCAACGGGTCCGCGCCGGCTCCGCTCCGGAACGCCGTCAGGGTCGTCCGCGGTGGCGTTCGAACCGGTCGTGCCGCGATCCGACCGCTGCGCGCCGTCACTGGGCGCCACGTGCGTTCGCTGTTCGCGTAGGCCGCGCCGAGCCCGGGCGCCGCAGGTCGCTCGGGCGCGGCACCGCACCTGGAGTACGTCGCACACTCATGGGTATGCTCCCTGAATGCGTACGCCATCGACCCACGACCGACCACGACCGACCGGGCGGCGGATCCTCGCGATCGCCGCGGCCACCTGCGTCGCGCTGCTTGGCGGGCCCGCGACGGTGAGCGCCGACTCCGCGACGATCACCGTCACCGACACGGCCGGCCGACTCGACCCCGCCGCCGGACTGCCGCGCGTCTTCAAGCTGACCGCCAACAGCGGCGTGCCGGCACGGATCTACGTGAAATACCGCAACGTCGGCGGGGCTCCGTGCGCGCCGAGCGCGTCCGTTGACACGGGCGAGAACGACTACGAGAGCTTCCTGCCCTACGGACGAGAGCTGAACGGGGACTACACCTGGAGCAAGGCCGCAACCTGGCACCGCCGCGGCCCGACCATGTTCTGCATCTGGATCGCGAGCAGCAGCACGTCGATCGCCCAGCCATTCACCCAGGTGATCGACTTCCGCGCACCGGTCGGATCACTCAGCCTCGGCGTCACGCCGCTGGTGCCACTGCCCGGCCAGCCGTTCACGCTCGCCCTGAACGGCGCCACCGAGACACCCAGCCGCCTGTACGTCCGGGTCAAGGCTGGGAGCGGGTGCGCCCCGACCTACGGGAGCGACTCCGGTGACAGCATCGTCGACGGCAACGCCACCGACGGCGTGATCGCCGCGACGGCCACGCTCGAGCGTCCGGCCGGGCAGTACACGGCGTGCGCCTGGGTCGCCTCGTCGTCCTCCGACACGGCGCCGATCGTCGGGCCGCAGTCGCTGACCTTCGACATCGTGACACCGGCACCACCTCCCCCGATCCCGGTGGCACCCAAGCCTCCGGCGTGCGCGGTCGTCGATCGCGCGGTCCGACGGGGCAAGTCGGTTCGCGTCCGCTGCTACCGCGTGTCCCAGTCCTCGGTACGCGTCCGGTTCAAGCGCGCCAAGCGCACGGTTACCCGCAAGCTCACGCTGCGCAGCGGCGTCGTGCGGCCGAGCACCCGCGGGCTGGGCCGCGGCACCTGGCGCGTGTCGGTGATCGCAGGTTCGCGCACGATCGGGGCCGGCCGGGTGTCGGTCCGCCGCTGACCGTTCGGGGCGACGATCCCACCCACGGTCATACCGTGGGTAGGATCAGTGCGCTGACTCACAGGCCGGGGCCCGGCGCTGCCCTAGCCTGCTCGCATGCCTGGCCCACTTGAATCCCGCAAGGACCTCGTGCAGGAGGTCGTCGAATCGGGCGCCACCCACGTGGGTCGGATCGCCACGATCCTGACCGGCGCGGTGCGCGATGTCACCCGCGAGGTCGGCTCCTGGGCGACCGACCTGTTCGAGATGCGCGAGGCGTCCCAGCGTGCCCGCGCGGATCGGGAGTCCACCGATCGGGAGTCCGCAGACGGCGACGCCGCCTAGGCCCCGCGACGCCCGCGCCGGGGTCGGCAGGCCCCGGTGCCCGGCATCTCGCCGCAGTAACGTTGCCCGCATGGCGCCCGACCCCGAAGCCCAACGCCCGGCCACGACCGACGAGGTCCACGCCGCCGGCGGCGTGATGGTCCGCGACGGCGCCGTCGCGGTGGTCCACCGCCCGTACCGTCAGGACTGGTCGATCCCGAAGGGCAAGCTCGACCCGGGCGAGAGCTTCGAGCAGGCGGCCGTCCGCGAGCTCGAGGAGGAGACCGGGTTCTCGGTCGAGCTCGCCGACGAGCTGCCCGAGGTCCGGTACCGCGACCATCACGACCGCCCCAAGCTGGTCCGGTACTGGCTGATGCGGATCACCGGAGGCGCGTTCGCCGCCAACGACGAGGTCGACGAGCTGCGCTGGCTGACCCCGGACGACGCCGCCGCGCTTCTGAGCTACACCGCCGACCGAGCGCTGGTCACCAGCGACCAGGTCCGGGCGGCCGCGGCCGCGTCACGCAGCTAGGGCAGGGACCAACCGGTCACCGCCGACGCCGGTACCGGGAGCCGCGTGCGACGCGCTGCGCCGTACGCTCGCGCGCCTGTCGCCGCAGCTGCTCGTCCGGCCGCGAAACCTCAGGAACACGCCCGACCAGGAAGTCCGGCACGGGAAGCACCTCGCGTCCGTCGATCGTGTCGAGCAGGATCTGGAGCTTGCAGTACTCCTCGGCCGCCGGAAGCAGCTTGGTCATCCGCTCGATGATCTGCTGCTCGAGCTCGCGAAGACCGAGGCCATCGGTGAGATCGCCGTTCACGGGGTCCTCGTTGACATCGTCCTCGATACCCATCTGCTCCCCCGAGCCCGGACCCGCTCTTCAACGCCACGGGTCGATACGCAGTGTGACGCAGCCACCGAGCCCCCTCAAGCACGGCCTGCGTGCGACCTACACCCCGCCTGAGACGCGGAACCCCTCGCCGTCGCGCTCGATCCGTCCGAGCCGGTGCAGCCGCGACAGCGGGCGGATCACCAGCCGGGCCCGCTCGCCGGCCGTATAGCCGAGCGCCTGGGCCAGCTGGCCCGGGGTCACCCCCGGATATCGACGCACCTGCTCGAAGACCGACTCGAGCAACTCGCCGTCCTCGAGCCGGCGACGCTTGGGTGGCTTCGGTCGTGGCGCCACCGAGACCGGCTCAGGCCTCGGCGTCAGCCCGGCGACCAGCGCGTCCCGAGCCGCGATCACGCGGACGTACTCGTCCGCCATCGGCTCGAGCTGGCCGCAATGCTCGTCGAACTCGCGGAGGATCCGGGCCAGCAGATCCTCACCGTCGCCACCACCGTTCAACTGCGCGCCAAGGGAACACATGTGTCCACTGTACACGAGCGGCGCAGCTACGCAATACGCTGATTCGTGAATTCGTGGAACTCTCCGAATCCGGCCATCCCGAATCGCCCGTCGCGTTCGGGGCCGCACGGACGGTCGGAGTGGGCTCCCGTCCAGAGACAGTCGCCGGCCCGACGTTGCGGTCTCGACGGATCGTCTTCACGCACGGTCCGTCGTCCTTGAACCGCCGCGCCTTGGTCGCGGGGGGGTGCCCGACTGGCAGACCACCCGCGACGCCGGGCGCAGCGCCGGCCGCGGATCACGCGCTCGACGTTCTTCACCTTGTCGCGGCGATCGACCGTCGCGACGTCACGACCCGGCCCGCCGTCGATCGTGTCGACCTTGCCGTTGCGCGAGAAGATCCGATCGTTGCCCGGCCCCGCCTTGATCGTGGTCACGCCCGACCCGGCGGTGATCCGGTCGTTGCCCGCCCCGCCCTCGATCGTCGTGCGTCCCGGGCCACCGACCAGGATGTCGTTGCCCGATCCGCCCTTGATGATGACGCGAGTCCGGACGCGGACGGTGATCTTGTCGTTGCCTGCACCGCCGTCGACCCGTGTGGTCTTGATCCGGATCCGACGGTTCGAGGACTGCCGGACGGTGGCCGCGGTCCGCACCGTGACCGTGTCGCGTCCGCCGCCCGCCCGGATGTCGCTGCCTGCTCCGACCGATACGCGATCAGCACCGTTGCCGCCGCGGACGACCTGGTTCGGACCGGGAGCCGTCACGGTGCCGCCGCGGTTGCCGAGCGTGACGTTGTTGGCCGCGCCGCTGGCCCGCACCGTCGCGCTCGCACCGGTCGCCCGCACCGTGTTGTTGCTGCCCGAGAGCGTGACCCGCGAGCGCTCGCCGGTCAGGGTGACCCGGTTGCGGTCGCCGCCGAGCGTGACCGCGCTCCGGGGGCCGCTGGCGGAGATCGTGTTGCCGCCGCCGCTCAGCTCGATCGTCACCGGCTGGTTGCCGGTGACCACCAGGTTGTAGTTGCCGCCGTCGCCGCTGATCGTGACCGGTGCGGACGTGGCGTCGATCGGCGTCGGGGTGCCGTCGCCGGCCGGCGGCAGGACCACCTCGGTCGGCGGTGCCGGCGGCGGGGGCGGCGGCGGGTCGTCGGGGACCCACGTGCAGTAGGCCGGATTGGTGACGCCCGGTGGGCAGACGAGCGCAGCGGTCGCCAGCGTGCCGCTGCTGGCGCTGAACGCCGCCCCGAACGCGACGACCGTGACGGCCGCCGTGAACTTCTTCTGCACGAGAACTCCTCTACAGGTGGATGCCGTGGGGCGCGAGTGCACCCGTTGCTGTGATGTACGCGGGACCGCCAGGATTCCTGACACCGGACCGATCCGACGTCGCTCCCCACCGAACCCGTCGCCCTCGGATGGTCCTGACGAGGGTGACTAGCGACGGACGGCCGGGGCCGGCGCACCGCTCCAGACGTAGCTCCGCTCGTTGCCCAGCACCGCGCGGACGACCTGGGTGCGGCGGACCGGGACCGTGGTCTGCCCCACCCCACCCGCTCGCGCCGCGATCCGGCGAACGGTCGTCCAGCGGCCGGCCCGCCGCACCTGGACGCTGACCCGCCCCGCCGCCGGCGCGCGCCACCACACCCGCAGGCGGTCGCCCGTGCGGCCGGTGACCACCAGCGGGAAGCGGAACGCCTGGGCCGACGGCTTGCGCGTGCCGTCGAGCCGGTACATGCCCGACTGGTAGGTCGCGGCGTAGCTCGGCGTCGGGGCGGCGTCGCGCAGCAGGTACCAGATCACCGTGTCGGCGCCCTGGTCCCAGGCCCGCCACAGCAGCTCGGCGATCCAGCGCGAGAGTTGGGCCGTCGGCACGCCGCGGGGGTCGGGCGGGGCGGAGTCGTAGGAGACCTCGGTGACCCACAGCTTCGGGGTCCGTGGACCGACGTTCCCGACCCGTCGCGCGGCGCGGACGACCCGCGTCAGCTTGCCGAGGTCCGGGACCGTCGCGTCGTCCGCGTTGAGCGCCGGGCTCGACGGCTTGCGGACCGCGTAGGGGTGGTGCGCGATCACGTCGACGGTGGTGCGCTGGCGGCAGCTGCGCCGCAGCTTGCTGTCGACGCAGAGCATCGATCGGAGGAACGCGACCGGCGGCATCCGCTTGCCGCTGGTGGTCCGGTAGTCCCCGAACGGCGCGAGTCCGGCGGCGGCCACGGTCGCCCGCGGCTGGACCGCCTTGATCGCCCGGTAGCCGGCGTTGACGAGCTCGCGAAAGCGGCCCGGGGCGAACGGCCGCCCCCGCTCCCACTGCGGCGCCAGGTACGTGTCGAGGTTCGGCTCGTTCCACAGCTGGAACGACGTAACCCGCGGCAGGGGTTGCCCCGTGGCGTCGCGGAAGCTGCCGGAGTAGCGCCGCGCGACCGCGGTCACGAACTGGCCGTACGCCCCGACGTCGGGCTTCCAGCTGCCGCGGCCGACCCCGGATCGGCGGCCGCTGCCCTCCGCCCAGGTCGGCGCACGCGTGACATTGACGATCGGGCGGAGCCCGGCGGCAACGGCGGCGCGGACTCGGACGTCCAACGCGACGAACGCGTAGCCCTCCCAGCCGGGATCGGCGGCCTGGTCGGCGGGCGGCGGGGTCGGCGCCGCCGTATCCCACGAGAGGTCGATGCGCACCGTAGCCGCGCCTGCCTGGAGGGCGCGACCGAACCACGTCGAGCGGTCGTCGCCGCCGAAGGCACCGCCGTCGAGAAACCCCGTGACGAGCGTGGACGGGGTCGCGGCCTTCGCCGTTGTCCCTGCGCCGACGACCGCGAGGATCACCGCCGCGGTGACCCGGAGCAGCCAGCGTCGCCCGCCCAACGTCTGTCTCCTGCGCACCGGACGTGGCTACCGCGCAACGCGGGTGCGAAGGATCAACCCGATGCCGACCAGGCCGGCGGCGGCGGCGAGCAGGACCCAGATCGGAACCGGCCCGACGGTGGTGGCCGCGGCGGCCGGAGCGATCGGGCGCGTGTCGGCTTCGGGACTGCTCCCCGTCGTCGCTCGATCGCGGCCGTCGGCGGAGGACGAGGTGCTCGGGCCCTTGGACGACGAGCCGGGCGAGCGCTCGGGCGTCGTTGCGCCGCCCGCTGGCCCGCCGGTTGCGTCGCCTTCCGTCCCGGAGGACCGCGGCACCCCACCCGCACGCTCGATCGCCCGGGCGAGCCGCTCTCCGTCGCGCCCCTCCCGGCTGAGCCGCTCACGATCTCGGCGGCTGAGCTCGCGCGCGTTGCCACCCGCCGGCGGCAACGACTCGCGGTACTGGTCGACCGCGGAGTTCCCGGGGGGCGCCTCCGATCGCGGCGGTCCGCTCTGCGCGAGCACTGGCGCCGCACCGGCCGCCGACAGCACGACCGACAGCAGAAGCACGGCAGCTCGACGCAACACGCTCACGTCCAGGTATACGAACCGGATGTCAGGTTTCTGACACGTCGGACGTATGGGGGCCTGATGCCGGCAGTTCTCACGGTGTCGTCGTCGGCGCCCCCGCGAGCGCTGACGACGCTCGGCCGCTCCATCCCACCCGTCGCGGCGGTTGCTGCCGGAGCGGGCCCGGTGCTGCTGCTCGGCTTCAGCCAGGGCGGCTATCCGGTGCACGTCGTGGCCGGCTACGGCGTTGCTCTCTGGTGGCTGCTCCTCGTCGGCATGCTCACGCGCGCGATCCCGCGGGCACGACCAACCGCACTCGGCGGGGTCGCACTCGCCGCCATCACGCTGCTCGCCGTCTGGGGCGGGATCTCGCTGACCTGGAGCGCCGCTCCGGAGCGAGGCCTTACCGAGCTGGCGCGCGCCCTCGTCGCGGGCGGCAGCTTGCTGCTCGGCATGAGCGCGGTGCGAGCCGGGCAGGGCCGCGCACTCGCCGGCGGCGTGCTGCTGGGCTTGAGCGCGATCGTCGGCGCGGCGGCGTTGTCGCGTCTGCAACCGAGCCTGTTCCCCGGTGCCGAGCAGACGGCGAGCTACCTCGGGGGCGCCGCCCGTCGAACCTCGTGGCCCCTGAACTACTGGAACACGATCGCGGCCGCGGCCGCGATGGCGATCCCGCTTGCGGTGACGCTCGCCACGCGTACGGGGAACCGCTGGCTGTCAGGCCTGGCGGTGGCACCGATCCCGCTACTGGCGCTGGGACTGGCGTTCACCCTCTCGCGCGGTGGAGTCGTGGCGCTCGCGATCGGGCTGGCGGCGACCGTCGCGCTGACGGCGCCGCGACCGGTGGTGCTCCGCACGATGATCGCGCCGGCCCTGGCAACCGGCATCGTCCTCGGCGTCGCGCTGAGCTCGGCCGCCGTGACCGACGCCGTCGGCGGACCACAGCAGAGCGACGCCGGCCGTCACATCCTGCTCGTCGCGGCATTCAGCACGATCGGCCTTGCGTTGGTCCAGTCGGGCCTGGCGTCGGCCGACGCGGCGCACTGGGCCCCGCGGTTCCGGCGCACGTCGCGCCGCTCCGCGGGAGTGATCTCGAGCGCCGCCGTACTCCTGGTCCTCGTCGGCTTGCTGGCGGCCGGTGCCCCGGACCGCGTCGCGGACGGCTGGGACCGCTTCCGGGCACCCACGGTCGCGACCGACGGCACCGACGCCAACTCGATCGACCGGCTGGGCAGCATCAGCAGCAACGGCCGGTACCAGATCTGGTCGGGCGCGATCGACGCCTTCGAGTCCGCGCCGTTGCGGGGCATCGGGCTGGGGGCATGGGATTCGTGGTGGAACTCGCGCCGCGGGGAGATCGGCTTCGTCCGGAACGCTCACTCCCAACCGTTCGAGCTCCTGGCCGAGACGGGCCTGATCGGGGCGCTGCTCTTCCTGGCACTGCTGGGCGCGCCGCTGACCGCCGCCGCCGGCGCAGCGTGGCGCCGACGCCCCCCGCTGCCCGACGCCGCGGTCGCCGGCCCCCCCTTGGCGGCGTTCACCTTCGGAGTACTCGTCGACTGGCACTGGCAGGTGACCGCACTGGCGGTGGCGGCGATGACGCTGATGGCAGTCGCGCTCTCCCGCCCGGGTGATCCGGTGCCCGCTGCCGACGGACCGCCGTCTTGGCGCCGCACCCTGGGGGCGGCGCTTCTGACGATCGTCGCCGTCGGATCGATCGCCGTCCTGGCGGTCGCCTTGGTCGCGCCCCAGGCGGTGGAGTCCAGCCGCCAGGCCGCGGCACGTGGCGACGTCGACGCGGCGGCCAAGGCCGCCGACGACGGGGCCGCGGCGGCGTCGTTCGCCACCAGCCCGCTATTGCAGCGCGCGATGGTCGCCGAGCAGGCCGGTGATCTGCCGGCCGCGGCAGCCGCCGCGAGCGAGGCGACTCGCCGGTCTCCGACTGACTGGCGGCCGTGGTTCGTCCTCGCCCGGGTCCGAACGGCACGGGGCGAACCGGCCCTCGCGGTCCGCGCGTTCCGCGAGGCGCGCCGTCTCAACCCTCATTCGTCTCTGCTGCGATGACCGACGACGCATTCGATCCCGAGATCGCGGAGCTCGCCGACCGCCTCGACGCCGTGCGGCCGCGCTCGAGCCGCGGGCTGCGTCAACGGGTCCGCAGCGTCCTCGACGCCGGATTGCGGCGTCAGGCGCTGCGACGGCAGTCCGTGTGGTTGGTGACGGCCGGCGCGCTCACCCTCGGGGTAGCTGCGGTGTTGGCGCTCAACGCACCGACGTGACGTCACCGATCTGTTGCCGGATACGGCGCAGAGCGCGTGACAGTATTTGGTGGACGTTCGCTTCACTCGTGCCCATCACGTTCGCGATCTCGCGGCCGGAGAGGTCCCCACCGAAGCGCAGCCCGATCACGTGCCGTTCACGCGGCGACAACGCCTCCAGCGCCTCCTGCAACGCCGGGGGAAGCCCCTCGGACGGGCGGTCGACCGCTACCAGCTGACCAATCGCCTCGTCGTCGGCCTCCGGCAACGGCTGCTCGCATCGACGGCCCTGTCGGCGGTAGTGGTCGATCAGCACGTTCTCAGCGATCGTGAACGTCCAGGTCGCCAGGCTGCCGCGCGCCTCGTCGAACCGGCCTGCGTGGCGGACGATCCGCTCGAACGTCGTGGCCGTGAGGTCCTCCGCCTCGTCCGATCGGGACAGCCGATAGGCGAAGAACGCGTACACGCGGTCTACGTAAAGTTCGTAAACGCGAGTGACATCTAGCACGACGATCGCCACTCATCTGAGCGGAGGGATTCGTCACTCTACACCCAGCGAGAGCTAGCAGCTTTGGCCCTGCTGGCACAGTACGCCACCGACGAATGATTCGCTTAACACTGAACCGAGCGCTATTCTTCGGCTTGGTCGTTTACGACCCTCAGCGCCAGTGTTCGCTGACGTCTCTTGGTCTCTTGCTGTCACCAGTTCACCAGTCGCAGGCGCCACACGCCCCGACCCTCACCCCGGCCACCGAGCAGCAAGACACCGAACCGCCTCGGGGCGCGCACAACCGTCAACCGTCGAGCGAGCCGCTCACCGCGGCCCACCGCCGCCGCTACGCCCGTGGTCGCATTCGCCAGGGCCTGCTCCTCGTAGCCGATGCTTTCGCGCTCACGGCCGCACTGACCGCCGCGGCGATCGCCACCGACTTCCCGTCGGGCAATTCCCTTGGATTCGCCGCACCACTGCTCCTGATCCTGGTCTGGGTCGCCGCGCTCCACGTCTACGGCCTGTACCCGCGCGTACAGCGATACGTCACCGCTTCGACGCTCGACGAGCTGCCGCGACTGTTCCACGCATCGCTCGCGGCGTTCGTGATCGGATGGATACTGCTCACCGCGCTCGGCGGCACCGGACTGGGGACGCCGATGGCGCTGATCGGGGTAGTGACCGTGACGCTGGCGCCGGTCTTGCGCGCTTTGAATCGTCACCTCCATACGCGCGTCATGGGCCCGGAGCGCACGCTGATCGTGGGCAAGGGCTCGACCGTGGCAACCGTCGAGCGAGCGCTCCACGAGCGGCGCGACACGATCGTGGTCGGCCGTGCCGACCTCTCGGAAGGCTGGCACCGACCGTCGCCGTCGCCGGATCCGTCGACGTTGCAGACGCTGAGCGAGCTGGTCGTCGCGGATCAGATCGATCGGGTCCTGCTGGCAACCCATGAGCTGAGCGATTCGGCCGTCGGCGAGTTCCTGCACTGGAGCCGGCGGGCGCACGTCAGCCTGACCGTGCTGCCCGAGCACTTCGACGTCGTCGGCGTCGGAGCGACGATCGACCAGCTGCAGGGCGCGTCGGTGGTCTCGCTCCAGCCCCCACGGCTGTCCCGTACGTCCCGTGCGTTCAAGCGGACACTCGACATCGCGGGCGCCGCGTCGGGACTGCTGGTGCTGCTGCCGGTGATGACGCTGCTCGCCGTCGCGGTCCGGATCGACTCGCGGGGGCCGGTGCTGTTCCGACAGGACCGGGTCGGCCGCGGCGGACGGAACTTCCAGCTGCTCAAGTTCCGCACGATGGTGCCGGACGCCGACGCGATGACCGAATCGCTGATGGTCCGCAGCTCGGATCCCAACTGGCTGCAGATCGAGGACGACCCACGGGTCACCCGGATCGGACGAGTGCTGCGGGCAACGAGCCTCGACGAGCTGCCGCAGCTCTGGAACGTGCTGGTCGGCCACATGAGCCTGGTCGGGCCGCGCCCGTTGTCGGTCCGCGACGACGCCCGCGTCAACGGGTGGGCCCGGGGACGCCTCGACATCACGCCGGGCCTGACGGGCCTCTGGCAGGTGAGCGGCCGGAAGTCCGTGCCGTTCGAGGAGATGGTCAAGCTCGACTACCTCTACGTCAACAACTGGTCGGTCTGGGGAGACGTGAAGCTGCTGTTGCTGACGTTGCCGGCGGTCATCGCGGGCCGGGGCGCCCGATGACGATCCTCGTCCACGACTACCTGCTCGTGAACCGGGGAGCTGAGCGCTGCCTGACGGAGCTCGCCGGGATGTTTCCCGACGCGCCGATCGCCTCGCTCCTGTACGACGAGCGGGTCTTCGATGAGGTGCTGGGCAAGGGGCGAGTGACGACGTCTCGCCTGCAGGCGCTCGGCGCCACCCAGGACAACTTCAAGCGTCTCCTGCCGTTGTTCACGCGCGCAACCGACCGGCTCGACGTGAGCGGACACGACGTCGTGATCTCGAGTTCCAGTGCCTTCGCCCACGGCGTTTCGCCGGACCCGGGCGCGACGCACGTGTGCTACTGCTACACGCCGTTCCGCTACGCGTGGTACGAGCAGGCGCGGGCGGAACAGGAGTCGCCGCGGTGGGCGCGCCCGCTCGTACGCGCGACGCTCCGATCGATCCGGAAGTGGGACGTGCAGAAGGCCGCGCGCCCGACCCACTACGTCGCGATCAGCAAGATCTCGCAGGAACGCATCCGGCGCTACTGGAACCGCACTGCCCCGATCGTCTACCCACCGGTCGAGATCGATCGCTTCACGTCGGGCGACGCGGGAGACTTCTTCCTCTTCGTCGGCGAGATCGTCCGCCACAAGAACGTCGAACTCGCCCTCGAAGCTGCGGAGATCGCCGACGTGCCGATCAAGATCGTCGGCGGCGGCACTGACGAGCAACGACTGCGTCAACGCTACGGGAGACGGGCCGGCGTCGAGTTCCTCGGCAGAGTCCCGGACGAGGCACTGGCCGAGCTCTACAGCGGCTGCCGGGCGCTGGTCATGCCGAACATCGAGGAGTTCGGCATCACCGCGGTCGAAGCCCAGGCAGCCGGCAGGCCGGTGATCGCGGTCGACGCCGGCGGCGCCCGCGAGACGGTAGTCGCCGAATCGTCCGGGCTGTTCTTCGCTCCCGACGACGTCAACGGCCTGGCCGCCGCATTGCGCCACCCGTTCCTCGACGACGTCGTTCCGGCCGACTGCGAGAGCAGCGCGGCACGGTTCTCGGTGGCGTCCTTCCGCGACGCGTTCCGGGCCGAGGTCGAGAACGCGATTGCTGCCTAGCCTTCCTCTCCCCCGCCGGACCCCAGGTCGGCGACGTCGGCCCCATCCCCGCGACACGCATCAGCATGCGTCTCGCTCCCGTGGACATCGGTCGGCATCTCGCGCACGCGGGAACCCCCGGCGAACCGTGAACGGCCGTGGCTGATTCCCGCACATCCGAACCGCACTCCTCCGAATCCGGGGGCGGCGACGGTTCCGGTCCCGCCATCGCGCGCCCTCAGCGACGACGAGCGCTTCGGAGCGCTCTCTGGGCAACGGGGCAGCAAGCGGCGATCCTGGGTTCGACAGCCGTCTTCAGCATCGTGCTGGCGCGCGCACTCCCCGTGGCGGAGTTCGGGGCGTACAGCTACGCCACGGCGTTGGCGATGATCGGCATGGCCATCGTCAGCGGTGGTCTCTCCGGGTTGGCGATCAAGGAATTCGTCGATCGACCGGACGATCAGCGCCGGACGATGGCCGCGCTGATCGCACTCCGCGAGGCCTTCGCGCTGTTGGCGTACCTGCTGCTGGTCGGGGTGGCGATCGCGACGAGCGGAAGCAGCGTCGCGACCGAGGCATCGGCAATCGCCTGTCTCGTGCTGTTCGCCCGCGCTTGGGACGGCATCGAGTACTGGTTCCAATCGCGACTCGAGAGCCGCGCCACGGCCAGCGTGCGGATCCTGATCGTGGTGCCGATGCTGGCGCTCCGCGTCGTCCTGGTGGTGCTCGGCGCGCCGCTCGAGGTCTTCCTCGTCCTCTACGTCGTGGAGTCCGCGCTGATCGCTGGCGGCTTCGTCGCCCGGCTGCTCCGTCACGCCCACGGCCCCGGGGCAGCGCGTCCGCGCTTGCGAGACATCCGCGGGCTGCTGCGGCGTTCGTGGCTGCTGATGCTCTCGGGGATCGCAGGACAGATCGACATGCGAGCGGACCAGATCATCATCCAGGCGATCATGGGCAGCGTCGCGGTCGGCACCTACGCTGCGGCGGCGAAGCTCAGCGAGCTCACGTATTTCCTGCCGATGGTCTTCATGACGGCAACGTTCCCGTTGCTACTCGACGTCCGCAAACGTTTCGGTGGCGATAGTCAGGAATACAAGGCGACGTTGCAACAGGCCTATGACCGCGCCTGCTGGGTGGGTATCGCGATCGCCGCCGTGATCTTCCTGTTGGGCCCCACCGCGATCAATCTGCTCTACGGCGAGAAATACGACGCCGCGGGGGAAATCCTGCGGATTCACGTGCTCGCGCTGCCGTTCGTGTTCATGGCCGGCGTGCTCAGCAAGTGGATCCTGGCGGAAGACGTCCTCATCGCGTCGTTGATCCGGCGGGTCGCCGGGGCCGTACTGGCCGTCGGACTCAACCTGCTGTTGATCCCACCGCTCGGTATCAAGGGAGCGGCGATCGCCACGGTGATCTCGTACAGCGTTTCGTCATATTTCATATGCTTCGCTGGTCGATCGATGCGGCCAGCGGGAATTCAGATGAGCCTGGCGCTGGTGGCGCCTGTCCGGCTCCTGATAGCCCACAGTCGAGCCAGGGGATCCTGAGCAACATGTTTACGTCCGGCAAGGTGCGAGCACGCCGCGCGATGGCGTTTGCCAAGCGCCTCGTCATCAACCGCCTCCGCGAGGGAACCCCCTTCGAGCGGCGTCTCTATTTCTCGTTGGTCAGCGGGGGGTTTCGGCGCGAGCGGCGCGCGGTTGCTGCCGGTCAGGCAGCGCACGCGGCCGCGCTCTCCGAGGACGGCCGACGCTTCGTCGTTCGCAGGAACACGCACATGCTCGAGAAGGGGCTGGTCATGCGCCCTCGGCGCGGGACGTTCGCTACCGCGTATATCGAGGAGACGGTCCAAGCCTTCACGGAGTGCATCGCGGCACCTTCGGGCCCGCTCTCGGACGGCGAGCGGGACTGGGTCGCGGAGGTCCTCGAGCAGTACACCGACGCGACCGTCGACAGCAAGGACCCCGCGGTGCGGCGCGCGCACGAGGCGATCGCCCAACTCGATCTCGCGCGCCGAACGGTGCAGCCAGGGGTGGCGGGACCCCAGTCGGTCGTGACGGACGATCCCCCGGTCGGGTGGGAGGAGCTGCTTGCCCTTGCCGAGCGCCGCAAGTCCGTGCGGTGGTTCACCGACCGTCCCGTCGACCGCGAGATCGTCGACCGCGCCGTGGCGATCGGTGCCGAAGCCCCGTCCGCCTGCAATCGGCAGCCCTTCTACTTCCGGATCTTCGACGACCCCGAGCTCGTGCGACAGGTCGCCGCGGTCCCGGGTGGGACCAAGGGGTACGCCCATTCGATCAGCCACATCATGGTGATCGTCGGCGATCTGTCCGCGTTCTTCGACGAACGTGACCGACACCTCATCTACATCGACGGGTGCCTGGCCGCCATGGGAGTCATCCTGGGCCTCGAGGCCCAGGGCGTCAGCACCTGCTGCATTAACTGGCCGGACGTCGCCTCGACCGAGGCGAAGATGAAGCGGCTGCTGAAGCTCGGGGACCACGAACGGCCCGTCATGCTCGTGGCGTACGGATACGCCGATCCGGAAGGGCAGGCCCCGTTCTCGGCCCGCCGAGGCCTCGACGCGCTTCGCCGCTACAACTAGGGAGCACACGAGCGATGATGATCGACGTTCGTGGCGGCAGCACCCGCAACAAGGGTGCCGAGCTGATGCTCCGGGCGACCGCGCAGCGGCTGGGCGACGTCCACGCGCTGACCGCTCCCCCGGTGCGGATCGACTTCGACGTAGCCTGCGAGCTGCGGCTGCGCCGGACGCTGCCGGTCCACCGGTCGCCTCGGGCCTCGGCGTGGGCATCCAATGCCGTCCCGCGGACGGTCCGAGAACGTTTTGCTGTCGTCGCCGACGGCGATCTCGAGGCGGTGCTGAACATCGCCGGATACGCCTACGGTGACCCGTTCCGCGTACGCAACTGCGAGCTCGAGGGCCGCCGCGTCGAGCGGTGGCGGAACCGGAACGTGCCCACCGTGCTCATGCCGCAGGCGTTCGGCCCCTTCAGCACGTCCGCGTACGTCGAGGCCGCCAAGCGCTTGATCTCCGCAACCGAGCTGGTGTTCGCTCGCGACCGACGCAGCCTCGAGTTCGTCCGCGAACTGGATCCGGACCACCGGGGAATCCGCCTCGCGCCCGACTTCACGATCGGTCTCGAACCGTTGTCCGTCCCCGAAGGCGCGGCGCCAGATCCCGGTTCGTACGGCGCGATCGTGCCGAACATGAAGCTGATCGAGACCGGGGTCCACAGCCGTACGCAGTACTGCTCGCTGCTCGCCGAGATCGGCGCGGCGTTCTCGGCCGCGGGCCTTGAGCCGCTGGTCGTCGTTCACGAGACGAACGACGTCGGCATCGCGCGCGACGTCGCGGCGGCGCTCGACTGTCGGATCTACGGCGACCCCCACCCGCTACGCCTCAAGGGCGTGCTGCAGAGGGCAGGCGCGGTCGCCGGCAGTCGCTTCCATGCGATCGTCGGCGCGCTCTCGGGTGCGGTACCGACGCTCGTGGTCGGCTGGTCTCACAAGTACGGCGAGCTGCTCGAGGACTTTGGGGTCCCCGCCTGGACGCCCGGCCCGGACGAGACCATCGGCGAGGCCATATCTCGCGTGCTCACCGATACCGACGGTCGCGAGCAGCTTCCGCGGCGCAAGCGCGAGCTGGTCGAGCGGTCCGAGACGATGTGGCTCGAGGTCGAGACGACGATCTCACGGGTGTCAGGCGACGGGTGATCGGTGAGCATCGCGCCTCAGACTCGTAGCACCGCGGTCACCTCGACGATCGTCCTCGGTGCCGTCGCCGTCACGTCGGCTGCGCTGCTGACGAACCCAGCGGCGACGGTGGGCGCATTCGCGCTGGCCGCCGTTCTCGTGTCGTCGTGGATGCTGAGCATCGCGTTCCCTGCCGTGCTTCTGGCCGGGGCGGCGTTCATCTACCTCGCGGCAGGCCCGGCGATCGTGGCCGGCGTGTTGCCGGCGTCCGTAGCCCAGCTGGGAACCTTCTCCGGTCTCGCAGCCGCGGTGCTCGTCGTCGTCCAACGGCTGTACGCCGAGAGGACGGCCGCCGACCCGGCCGTGCGGTTTCCCGAGATCACATGGGGCCTCGGCGTCTTCGTCGTGCTCGTCTGCGTCGGCGTCGCCAACCCGGCCCTCCCGTCGCTCGGCTACGGGATCAGTGGTGCGCGACCGCTGATCACGCCGCTCGTCGTGCTGCTCGCAGCGCGCCACGCCCGGCTCAGCCATCGCGACGTGCAGCTGATCCTGCTGGCCGTCGCCGCAGGTTGGGGTGTCAACCTGCTCTTCGCCTTCCGGCAGAGCTTCGTCGGCTTCACCGCAGCAGAGAACGCCTTCCTCCGATCCGGGGTCTCCACCTTCCTCGTGGGCGACGACGCACGCCTGCTGGGCGCCATGCGGACCAATCAGGACTTCGGTGTCACGACCGCGATCGCGTTCCCGCTGTTGCTCGCGTTCTCGTTGCTCAGCCGGGGGTCCCGCCGGTGGGTCCAACTGCTGCTCTGGGCGGCAACCGCCGCCACCGCCTACGTGATGGCCGCATCGCTGTTGCGCTCGACGATGGTCGGCGGCGTGCTCGCAGCCTCGCTGGTGCTCGTCCTCGCCAGTTCGAGCCCGCTGGGTCGGCGCCGCGTGGGCATCCTCGTGGCCGTGGTCGTGGCGACGATCGCTGCGATGGGGCTGGCATCCGCGGGAATCGACACCAGCGGCGACGGGCGCACCGCCGCCGCCGTCCGCCGGATCACGACGATCTTCGACCTCGGGGGCGACAAGGCCTTCCAGGCGCGCGCCACCACGACGTGGCCGATCGCCCTCGACGTGCTCGGATCGCATCCGCTGGGAGCCGGCCCCGGCGCCGCCGGACCGGTCTCGCAGCAACGGACCGACGCCCCCTTCGGCACCCTGACGCCCGACAACGGCTACCTCCTCGTGGCGCTCCAGGTGGGTATCCCTGGGCTCGTGCTCTTCGTCTGGTTCGCATTCGGCACGGTGGCGCGGCTGATGCGCCAGGGCCGCTGCGGTGACCCACTCGTCCTCGGCGTCGGCGGGTCGCTGTTCGCGGTCCTGGTGGCCATGGTCACCGGCGGCATCTGGGGCCTCGTCGGCCCGGTGTCCGTGCTCTGCCTCTTGATCGGTCTCGCGAGTCGGCCCGACCGACTCGCGTCCGTCTCGTCCCCCAAATCCCCCAAGTGAGCACCATGACCACACCGTTCGGCCCCCCGCCGGAGGCCAAGGGACCACACGATCCCCGCCACGAAGGCCCGTTGGAGGCGCTGCAGCGGCGGTGGAAGGTCATCGTCGCCACCACGGTCCTGCTCGTGGTGATCGTCGGGCTCGGCTCGGCGCTGCAAGGCAAGCAGTACGCGGCGTCCGCGACACTGCTGTTTCGGTCGACGGACTTCGCCCAACAGCTGTTCGGCACCAACTTCCTGGCCGCGTCGAAGGATCCGGCGCGGGACGCGGCCACCAACCAGAATCTCGTCCGACTGCGGACCGTCGCCGACCGAACGGCGAGTGCGTTGGACAACGGCCTGTCCGGCCGGCAGATCGCCGACCGGGTCACCGTCGAGGCACAAGGCACTTCCGATCTCGTGATCGTCAAGGCCGTGGACTCGAGTCCGCAGCGCGCCGCGCAGATCGCAACCGAGTTCGCCCAGCAGTTCGTGACGTTCCGGCGCGAGGCGGATCAGCGGGTCGTCAACGCGGCCGGCGATCTCGTGGAGCGTGAGCTGGACGGGATGACCGCGGCGCAGCGCCGGACGTCTCAGGGACAGTCGTTGCTCCAGCGTCGGGCCGAGCTGGAGATCCTGGCAAGTTTGCAAACAGGCAACGCGGAGCTCGTCCAGGCGGCCGCACCACCGGAGAGCCCGAGTTCCCCCCGGACCAAGCGAGACGTAGCGCTCGCGGCCGTGCTCGGTCTGGTGCTGGGGGCGGGCCTTGCCCTGCTCGTCAACCGCCTCGACCAGGGGATTCGCTCCGTTCGAGACGTCGAGCGGCTTCTTCCCGTCCCCGTGCTCGCCCAGATCCCTCGGCGCGACGGCCTCAGCGCGACGGAGATCGGCATGCGGCCCGCCTCGATCGATCTCGACGCGTTCCGCTTGCTCCGCAGCCACCTGCGCTACTTCAACGTCGACGGGAAGGTTCGAACGCTGTTGATCACCTCGGCCGAGGCCGGGGCCGGGAAGACGACGGTCGCCATCGGGCTCGGGCTCGCCCTGGCTCAGGGCGGAGACCGCGTCGTGCTGGTGGAAGCCGACCTGCGCCGTCCGGCACTACGCTCCCACTTGGGCAACACGGCACCATGCAAGGGCCTCGCCGAAGTCCTGTCGGGCGACCTGGAGCTCTGCGACGCGCTGACCACCGAGGTCGTCGAGGTCGGCGGGGTCGCGCAGGCCCCCGAGATCACCGTTCTCGGCGCGGGACTGGTCGCGCCGAATCCCGCCGAGCTGCTCGAGAGCGCGCGAATGAAGCGCGTCCTGAAGGAGCTGGGCGAGCGGTTCGACGTCGTCCTGGTGGACTCCGCGCCGCCGCTGTTGATTCCGGATTCGACGCCGCTCCTGCGCGTCGTCGACGGGGTGATCGCCGTGTGCCGGATCGGCGGAACCAAGCGTTCGGGTGCGTCCCGGCTGGATTCGTATCTGCGTTCACTCGACAGCCCACTGCTCGGGACCGTCGTCAACGACATCCGTTCGAGCCGGCAGGGCGGCTACGGATACGGATACGGCGAATACGGCAGTGACCGGCCCGACCGGGCGGCGGAGGCCCAGGCGTGAGTGCCCGAGCCGCGGCACCCGAAACCGCAGACCGCAAGCGGGTGCTGCTCGTCAACCACACCGGCACGTTCGGCGGCGCCGAACGCTCGCTGCTGGGGCTCGCCACGGCGAACGTCGCCGACGATGACGTCGAGTACGTCGTGGCGACTCCGGACGGTCGGCTGGCGGACGAGCTCCGCGCCGTCGGAGCGTCGGTCGCGCTGCTGCCCGAGCTGCGCCTGAGCTTCAGCCCTCGTCCGATGGCGGTCGCCGTGGGCCTGCGAAGCCTCGGCCGGAGCGCCCGCGCGTTCCGGCGCCTCGCGCGCCGCGACAGCGTCGACGTGATCCACGCGAACTCGCTGCGGGCGGCGCTCCTCGTCACCGCCGCGCTCCCGTTCCGTCGCCCGCCACTCGTGCTGCACGCCCGCGACGAGGTGCCGGGCAACCTCGCCGGCCGCGTCCTGACCGCGGTGCTGCGTCGTTCCTGCTCCGGCGTGATCGCGATCTCCCGGTGGATCGGGGACTCCTACGCGTCGTTCGACCGCGTCACGGTCATCGACAACCCCGTCGATCTGGAGCGCTTCGACCTCACCGGGCAGAGACCGAGCGAAGCCGCGGGCGACGACGGTGTTCCCGCCACGTTCCTGCTCGTCGCCCAGATCTCGCCGTGGAAGCGCCAGCTTGATGCCATCAGCGCCACGGTCGCCCTTCACGACGAGGGGCTTCCCGTGCGCCTGCAGCTGGTCGGGTCGGTCAAGTTCGCCGACTCGACGACGCGGCTCGACAATCGCGCGTACTACGAGCAACTCCGAGCGGAGGTCGCCGCACGCGATGCCACGAACGTCGTCGAGTTCCTCGGCGAGCGGGAGGACGTCGCGGAGCTGATGCGGTCCGCCACGGCGCTGCTCTCGACCAGTGAGCGCGAGCCGTTCGGACGCACGGTCGCCGAGGCGCTCGCTTCGGGCCTGCCGGTGGTGGCGTCCGACGACGGCGGGCCGGCCGAGCTCGTCGAACCCGGGATCACGGGCTGGGTCTACCGTGCCGGTTCGCTGCATTCGCTCCAGGAGGCGATGCGGGAAGCCCTCGCACCGGTCGAAGACCGCGACGGCAGCCGTCGTGCAGCGTTCGCCCGAACGCGTGGCCGATTCGATCCGCGAGCGCATGCCAGCGCAGTACGCAGCTTCTACGCCGAGGTCTGCCGATGACCACGTCTGACCGTGTGCGAGTGCTGATCGTCGCCGCCCCCTTCATCTCGCAGGGCGGGGTCTACACGTCGCTTCAGCGGACGATCCCGCGTCTGCAGGGGGAGGGCCTCGAAGTCGGCGTCGTCTGGGGCTCCCGCGCCCCGGGAGGGGACCTGCCGGGAGACTTCGTGGTGCGCCTCGGCGAGCCGTCGCATCCCCTGCGGCGGGGACGCGCGCTGCGCGCCGGGATCGAACGCGCCGTCGACGAGTTCCGCCCCGACGTCCTGCTCTCCGTGCTGCCGCAGTCGGATGTGGCATGTGCGCACGTGCACCGACGCCGCGGTGTTCCGTGGATCGCGATGATCCGCGGGCGGCCGTATCCGACCGGGCCGCAGGCGTCGCTGCTGAAGCAGGTCGCGTGGCGCCTCGCGGTGCGTCGCGCGTACAACGCTTCCACGCTGACGATCGCGATCTCGCGCGGGCTCGCGGCGGAGACGGAACGGGCGCTGCGCGTCTCGGTCGACCGGATCCTCTACAACGGCGTCGACATCGACGCCTTCCCGGTCCGCGAGGCAGACCCCCGGCGGCCGCTCCGGATCGGGTTCGTAGGCCAGCTCGTCGAAGGCAAGGCGCCGGGGCTCGTCGCGGAGCTCGCCGATCGGCTGGACCGTGAGGTCGCGATCATAGGCGACGGCCCGCTGCGCGCGGATCTGGACGAGCTGGCTCGCGCCGATCCGCGGATCTCGATGAAGGGCTGGCTTTCGCCGCGTGAGGCGATGTCCAGCCTGGACATCCTGATCGTCCCCTCGCTGCACGAAGGCCTGGGGAACGTCGTGCTGGAGGCCGGGGCGTCGCGCGTCGCCGTGGTCGCGCGGACGGTCGGCGGCATCCCCGAGATCATCGGGAGCGACACGCGTCTGCGCGAGCTCTCGCTGGTACCGACGACCGCTGGTGCCCACGAGTTCGCCCGCGCCGTGGAACGCCTCGTCGGCAACCCGACGGAGATCGAGGAGGCCGCAGACCGGCTCCACGACGCGGTACACGCTCGCTTCTCCGTCGAGCAGGCGGCCGGCAACCACCCGACGACCTTGCGCGAGGTCGCCGGCCGATAGGGGCGGCAACGGGTCCGGTCGAGAGAACGGACCCGTCCTGACCTACAGCCGGAGCATCTCCGGCGTCGCCCGGACGTCGCGCGTCACGCCGCGCAGGTCGACGAGCAACGACGCACGGTCGACCGCATCCTCGTAGTCGACTCCCGGATGCTGTGTCACGATCACGACCGCATCGGCGCCGTCGAGCGCGGCATCGAAGTCGCTGTTCCGCAGGTCGAACTCCTCCAGCTCCGGGACGAACTCGTCGTGGTAGACGAGGTCTGCGCCGAGCGCCCGAAACAGCGTGATGATCTTCAGCGCCGGCGACTCTCGGGTATCCCCCACCCCGGCCTTATAGCTGACGCCGAGCAAGCAGACCTTTGCGCCCTTGACCGCCTTCTGCTGCTCGTTGAGCGCGCGTTCGACCTTCTGCACGCAGTGGTACGGCATCTGCTGGTTGACCTTGCCGGCAAGCTCGATGAACTCGGCCTGCAGATCGAACTTCCGCGCCTGCCAGGACAGGTAGAACGGGTCGACCGGCAGGCAGTGGCCGCCCATCCCGGGGCCGGGCTCGAAGCGCATGAAGCCGTACGGCTTGGTCGACGCTGCCTCCACGACCTCCCAGATGTCGATGCCCATCCGGTCGGTGAGCATCGCCAGCTCGTTGACGAGCGCGATGTTGACGGTGCGAAAGACGTTCTCCAACAGCTTGGTGAGTTCCGCCGCCTCGGGCGAACTGACCTCGACGACCTGATCGCACGCCTCACGGTACAACGTCGTCGCGCGCTCGAGGCACGCTTCGGTCATCGCGCCAACGACCTTCGGTGTGGTCCGCAGTGTGTAGTCGGTGCGACCCGGGTCGATCCGTTCGGGAGAGAACGCCAGGAACACGTCCTGGCCGATCGTCAGACCGGCACCCTCCAGCATGGGGGCCAGCAGGTCGCGAGTGCACCCCGGGTATGTCGTGGATTCCAGCACGATCAACTGTCCCGGCCGAACGATCGCACGCACCATCTCGGTGGCGGAGTTGAGTGCTCGCAGGTCCGGCTCGCGGTTCGCCGACAGCGGCGTCGGGACACAGATGATCACCGCATCGGTGCCAGCCAAGGCCTGTGGGTCCGCCGACGCTTCGAACCGGTCGCTGATCGCGTCGAGGGTCTCGTCCGCGACATCCTCGATGTAGCTGACGCCCGCGTTCAGCGCGGCGATCTTCTCCTCGTCGATGTCGACGCCGACGACGTCGTGGCCGGCGTCGGCGAAGCCGATCACGAGCGGTAGGCCGACGTAGCCCAGTCCGAGGATTCCGCTCCGCAGACGCTGCCTTTGCTCGAAAGTCGCTCTGTCCGCCGCCGTCACGCGCTCGCGAATCCACGGCCACCGGCACCGTGACGACGCGTGTCGGAGACCTGATGACCGCTCGGCCTACGGGTACCGAGACCAGCACGACGACCAGGTGTGCCGCGAACGCATATCGGCGCGGTGACGGTACCCCAACGTTCTGCCGTCACACCGATCGCCACCAACGCGCCAGCAGGCAGTTCATGTCGGTGACGATTCACGAACCGAATAGTAGCGATCAAACGGCACTGATCACCCCCCGGCAGCAACCTCCACCGGTTCGCTTCGACTCGCTACTTGGTCTTCAAGTCGTGCAGCGAACCGCCACTGGCGGGCTGACGCGCGATGGGCCGTTGGGCCCGACTCGCACGCGCGGACCCCACGGCCCGCTCAGGCCGGCCCCGACACCAACCGCTCGTCACTCGCGGCGAGCGTCTCGCCGTCCGCCACCAGCAACGGCCCGTTCGCCGCCACCCCGGACGCGACGCGGGCCCGCTCGCCGACGACGCAGTCGCGCAGGCGCACGCCCGACTCGACGACGGCGTTCGGCAGCAGCACCGCCCGCTCCAGCACAGCGTCGGCGCCGACGATCGCTCCGGCTCCGACCACCGAGCCGCTGCCGATCACCGCACCGGCGGCGACCTGGGCGCCGTCCTCGACCAGGGCATCCGCTGCCACGGTGGCGGCGGGGTCGACCAGCGCGGCCGCGGAGCGCTCGGCTCGCAGGCGAGCCTGCACGTCGGTCTCGACCGCGCCGCGGAGCACGTCGGCGACCGCCTGCAGGTAGCGCTCGGGCGTGCCGATGTCCATCCAGTAGGCGTCCCGGTGCACGAAGCCGTACAGGCCGTCACCGACCAGCCGGGGCCAGACCTCGCGCTCGATCGAGACCTCGCGGCCCGGCGGGATCATGTCGAGCACGTCCCGCTCCAGCACGTAGGCACCGGCCGAGATCAGGTTGGTGTCGATCTCCTCCGGCTTCGGCTTCTCGAGGAACCCGGCGACGCGATGGTCGTCGTGGAGCCGGACCAGGCCGTAGGCCGAGGGGTCTTCGACCGGCACCAGCGCCAGCGTGCCGCGGGCGCCGGACCGCTCGTGCGCGGCGACCTGGGCCGTCAGGTCCATGTCGGTGAGGACGTCGCCGTTGAGCAGCAGAAAGCGGTCGTCGAGATGCTCCCCGGCCATCTTCACGCCGCCGGCGGTCCCGCGCGGCTCGGGCTCGAAGACCCAGGTGATCGAGACGCCGTAACGCGACCCGTCGCCGAACGCCTCGACCATCGCGTCGGACCTGAAGCCGCAGCAGAGGACGACGTCGGTCATTCCGTGCCGGGCGACCCACTGCAAGGCGTACGCGAGGAACGGTCGATCGACGATCGGCACGTTCGGCTTGGGCCGGTTGCTGGTCAAGGGCCGCAGCCGCGTGCCCTTGCCCCCGACGAGAATCACTGCCTGCACTGCCTACCTCCACGACCGTCGAACATCAACCGAGCTGGGGAGGCTCCGCCGGGACAATACGTCAGCCGGAGGCGGACAGACGATCGAAAGGTTGCACCGTCGCCGGGACCGCGCTGCGGTCACCGCAGCGGCATCATCGTCCGCCCCGTGGGGACGGCCGGCAAGCCGCGCGCGGAGCGCGACGCCGACCGGGCCGCGACGGCCGCGGTCGGATGCCGTAGCTCGCGCTGCCTTCGGCGTGCGAGGACCAGCAGTGCCGTCACGATCAGCGCGTCGACGACGATCCAGCTGGCCAGCAGGAGGGGGATCCAGGCCATCGGTGCAGTTCACCACATCTCTCGGGGACGCGGTGCGCATACCCCGAATCCGCCCCGCGCACGCACCCCGCGAACGCGCCGAGCGCACGAGTCCTCGTGGTCGAGCCCGCCGATCCCCCCACCGCCGAGCCGCCCTCGAGCGGGTGAACCCGACGTTTCGATCAGGTTTCTCCCCAACGCAGACGATCCGACGTAGACTGCGTACATGCAGGATGCCGAAAACGCCTCCGTGGATGGCTCGAAGCTCGTGGTCACGACCCACGCGGCTCATCGCTGGGCGTCCCGGGTCCGCGGCAACGAGCACCTGCCCCGCCAAGAGGCGGAAGCCGACCTGATGCGCTGCGCGCGGGTCGCCGAGGTCCGCACCACGGCACCGTCGTGGCTGCTGGTGGCGGACGACGAGTTCCTCGACTCGCGCTATCTGATGCTCGGCGACGACATAGCGATCATCGTCGTCCCCCTCGGCCGCAGCACGACCCGGTGGGCGGCGACCACGGTGGTCACGCGCACCGACGCCGGGTCGGTCGCGTCCGCCCAGCGTCGATCGGCCCGGCATCTGCGGATGATCCAGGAACGCGAACGGACCCCTCGCCGGATCCGGGGCGACAACCGCCGCGACCCCGGACGGAGCGTGACCGAGCTCGACGACTGACTGCACCGAGCGGATCGGCATCGCCGAATCGGGTACCCACCCCTCGTGCTGCTCCGCCCAGACCCGCACCCCGGCGTCAGCCTCCCGCGAGAGGCTCCGTCATCATCGGGTGGCGCCGTGATCGACCTGCACTGCCACATCCTTCCTGGCGTCGACGACGGCCCCGAGCAGCTCTCGGGCAGCCTCGCCCTTGCTCGCGCCCAGGTCGAGGCGGGGGTCACGACCGTGGTCGCCACGCCCCACGTCAGCTGGACCCACCCGACGCCGACCAGCAGCATCGGCCCCGCGGTCGCCGCCCTCCAGGCCGCGATCAGCGCGGCAGCGATCCCGCTGCGCGTGCTTCCCGGCGCGGAGGTCGCACTGACCCGGGCCGTCGACCTCACCGCGGAGCAGCTCGCCGAGCTGCGACTGGGCGACAGCGGCTGGCTGCTGCTCGAGCCCCCGATCGCGGTCGACTCACCTGGCCTCGAAGGCATGATCGGACTGGTCCAATCCCGGGGCAACCGGATCCTGCTCGCCCACCCCGAACGCTGCGCTGCGTTCCACAGCGACCCGAACCTGCTCGGGCGCCTGGTGCGCTCGGGCTGCCGTGCCCAGGTCACCGCAGGCGCCCTGACCGGCGCGTTCGGCCGAACCGTCCAGGCCCTCGCCCGACGCTTCGTCGATGAGGGACTGATCCACGTGGTGGCATCGGATGCCCACGACGCCGACTACCGCCGCCCGGGCCTGCGGCCCGCGATCGAAGACGCCGGGTACGCCCCGCTCGCCGCTTGGCTGACCGCCGACGCACCCGGCGCGATCCTCGCCAACCGCCCGCTGCCACCGCGCCCCGACTTCACCCCCGTACGGAACAAGCGGCGACGCTGGCGCGGAGGACGCTGAGCCCGGACGGGCCGCGCGTAGACTTCGTACATCACCAACACTTGGAGGTATTCGGTGGCGTTCGTCATGTACGGTAGAGGCATGCTCCCCCAATCACGGTCCCTCTGCTCCGCCGGCAGCTAGCCCCGGACCCGCGGCCGGCGCAGCACCGCTCGCCCCCCGCAGCACCGACAGATCGACGTTCCCCGCAGTAGGGCCCGCTCCGCGGCGTCCGACCTGCTGCTGCGCTCCGCCGGCGGAAGCCGTATATTCATGGGCTGATTGGGCCCAAACCGCCTGAGCCCGGAGTCGACTTGCCAGCCGAACGTCAATATCGCCATCCCGTGGCGCTCACCGCGCTTCGGCCGTTTGTGCGTCTCTCCCAGCGCCTCGAGCGCCAGACGGTGCCGGTTCCCGAGCCCCCGCGGCCGGCACCGGAGCCCGCGCCGCGCCACTCGGAGCCGATGCCTCCCGTGAACCCGCCCGAAGCGGAGCGCGAATCCACGGAGCCCGAGCCCGCAACGATGCCGGAGCCGCCCCGCGAGACCACGGCTCCGTCGTCGGAGGTCGTCCCTGACGACTCCTCCGACGCGTCGCCGACGACCGAGCAGTACCAAGCGATCGACGCCTCAGTGGTGCCCGTCCCGGTCGAGAGCCTCAACCGCCTCGTGCTCGCGGTCGACGAGCTCGGTTCCGAGATGGTCCACGTCCGCGAGGCGATCCGCGAGCTGACCGCGACGCTCTCGGAGTCCCAGGCCGGCTTCGCGCGGATCGTCGCGGGCCAGGCGCACGCGAACGGCTCCACCGCGCCAGATCCCCTGACCCTGCCGGACCCGCTCGAGGCGGTCACCGGCCCGTACGTCTCGGGCGCCCCGTCGCCGACGCCGTTCACCGCTCCGCCGGCGGTGGCCGGCGAGACGCCGCCTGCCTTCGACCCTGCGTCGCTGGCGCCCCGCTCCGATCCGGCCCCCGCGGCAGCCCCGCCCGCTCCCGCGTTCTCCTTCCCGGAATCGTCGGATCCCCGGACCCCGACCCCCGAGCACGCCAACGGCCTCGGTGACCTGCCGATCGTCAGCACCGGCGAGGTGCAGGTCGTGATCGGTCCGATCGGGTCGCTCGACGAGCTCGACGACGCCGTCGACCACATCCGTCGGATCAACGGCGTCACGTCGGTCTCGGTGTCGTCGTTCGAAGGGGCGCACGTGGTCCTCACCGGCGAGCTGTCGCGAGCACTGCCGCTCGCCAGCCTGCTCCGCACCGAGATCGGTCGCGACGTCACGTCGTGCCGGCTCGTCGACGGCCGGATCGTGGTCGACTTCGGCGAAGCCGGTCCCCGGGCATGAAGAACCTGCTGGTCGCCGTCCTGGTGGCGCTGGCCTTCGCGGTCTTCTTCACCGCGTTCCTGCTGCTCCCCCTGCTGGTGATCCTCATCGCCTACTGGGTGATGATCTGGCAGGCCAAGCGGCGCTCGCGGAAGGCGAAGGCCACCAACCACCCCGAAGCCGAGGCGGCGAAGGCATGACGTCCGAGCGCATTCCGTCCGGCGGACCATCCGACTACAACCTCGCCGCGTCCTGGGCACGCCGTATAGCCGCACGCCACGACCTCGAGTTCGTCGACCTGCGCACGTACGAGGACGGCCCGCTCGTCGCGCAACTACTCGACGAGCAGAGCTGCCGCGAGCTGCGCGCCCTGCCGCTCGGCCTCCGTGACGGCGCGGTCACCGTCGCCGTGCTCGATCCGACGCTTCCCGGGCTCGAGCGCACGCTGTCCCACCGGCTCGGCGGGCGTCCTGTCCGGCTGGCCGTCTCGGCCGACGACGCGCTCCGCGGGGCGATCGAACGGCGCTTCGCCGAGCAGGTCGAGGACGAGGTCACCTACCAGGGGTCCCAGCTCGGCGACATCCTGATCTCGTACGGCGTCGTCACGCCGGCCCAGGTCGACGCCGGCCTTCGCGAGCAGGAGACGTCCGGCGGCCTGCTCGGCAACATCCTGCTGCACGCCGACCTGATCGACGAAGCCACGCTGATCCAGGCGCTCTCCGAGCTGCACGAGCTGCCGGTGATCGACCTCGGCGCCGTCGAGCCGACGCCCGAGGCGCTGATCGAGGTTCCCGAGTACATGCAGCGCGAGCTGCGGATCGTGCCGATCGCCGTGCGCGGCGACACGCTGTTCGTCGCTAGCCGCGACATCCTCCGTCCGGCCGACCGCGAGCGGCTGCAGACGGTGACCGCCAAACACCCCGCGGTACTGCTCGCGCCCGCCAGCGAGATCGACCTGCTGCAGCAGCGGATCAACCGGGACGCCTACTCGCACACCGCGGTCGACCTGCTGCGCGAGAACGACCCGGCCGACTCCGGCAGCGTCGTCTTCACCCGTGGCCAGAAGATGACCTTCGCGATCCTCGCGCTGCTGGTCATCGTCTTCCTCTTCATCGCACCGATCACCGCGCTCGCGGTCGTCTTCGGCGTGCTCAGCGTCTTCCACCTCGCGGTCTCGTTCTACAAGCTCCGGTTGGTGCTGAAGAGCCTCGGCGCCCACGCCGGGATCGACGTCACCCAGGACGAGGTCGACGGGCTCGACGACTCGACCCTGCCGACCTACACGATCCTCGTGCCGCTGTTCCGCGAGGCCGCCGTCGTCCCGGCCCTGGTCCGCGGCGTCCACGGGCTCGACTACCCGCGCCACAAGCTCGACGTCCGGCTGCTCTGCGAGGAGGAGGACGAGGAGACGATCGAGGCGATCCGCGCGCTCAACCTGCCGGCGCACTTCCATCTGGTGATCGTGCCCCCGAGCCTGCCCCAGACCAAGCCGAAGGCGTGCAACTACGGCCTGATCCAGGCGACGGGCGAGATCACCGTGATCTACGACGCCGAGGACCGGCCGGATCCGGACCAGCTCAAGCGCGTCGTCGCCGCGTTCCGCAAGTCGCCGAGCAACGTCGCCTGCATCCAGGCCAAGCTGAACTACTTCAACTCGGAGCAGAACCTGCTGACGCGCTGGTTCACCACCGAGTACTCGATGTGGTTCGACCTGATGCTGCCGGGTCTGGACAACGCGAAGGCGCCGATCCCGCTGGGCGGCACGTCGAACCACTTCAAGACCCGCGAGCTGCTCGAGCTCGGGGCGTGGGATCCGTACAACGTCACCGAGGACGCCGACCTGGGGATCCGCCTGTACAAGGCCGGGCTCGAGACGGCCGTGATCGACTCGACCACGTACGAGGAAGCCAACTCGGACCTGCCCAACTGGATCCGCCAGCGCTCGCGCTGGATCAAGGGCTACTTCCAGACGTACCTGGTCCACATGCGCAACCCGGTGAAGCTCTACCGGCAGATGGGCTTCTCGGGCTTCATCAGCTTCCAGCTGGTGATCGGCGGCACCCTCACCTTCCTGATCAACCCGATCATGTGGGGCCTGACGACGCTGTTCACGCTGTCGCAGTGGGACCTGATCCGGCAGATCTTCCCCGGCTTCGTCTTCTACGCCGCCGTCTTCCAGCTGGTGGTCGGCAACTTCGTCTTCGTCTACGCCAACATCGCCGGCACGATCCACCGCGGCTACTTCTCGCTGGTCCGCCAGGCGCTGTTCTCGCCGCTCTACTGGGGCTTCATGTCGATCGCCGCCTGGAAGGGCTTCTGGCAGCTGATCACCAACCCCTTCTACTGGGAGAAGACCGAGCACGGGCTCGACGCGGCGCACACGCCCGCGGCCCCCCGAGCCGCCGCTCCCCCGGCCGTCGCGGCACCGACCGCGACAGCCACCGTTCTCGAACCGAGCGCCGGGCGGGTGCGCGCATGAGCCCGACGACCGACCTTTCGGAAGCCCGGCGGCCCGTCGCACGGATCCTCGTCCCGGAGGAAGAGGTCAACGTCCCCGGGCCGAAGCGTCGCCCCGACGACATCGACGCGCCCGTCGGCCTGCTCCGCTTCGAGGCGCTGTTCGTCTTCCTGATCGGCTGGCTGCTGTTCGCCGCCGTCGGCTACCGCGCGGTGATCGACCAGCACATCGTTCCCGCCGATGCGCTCGACCTGATGGGCCGGGCCTACTACGTCTGGCACAACGACCCCGCCAAGCTCGCGGCGATCGGGTTCAGTGCCCCTCCGCTGCAGACGCTCGGTCTGCTGCCGTTCGCCATCGTCAAGCCGCTGGCCAGCTCACTGATCGCGCTGCCGGTCGCCTCCGGCTTCTGGGGCGCGATCGCGCTGATGCTGATCCACCGCACGCTCGCGCGTTGCGGATTCACGCTCTGGCGCCGCGTCCTGGCGACCGCCCTGGTCGCCCTCAACCCGCTCTGGCTGTTCTACGCCAGCACCGGGATGCCGGACATGATCTACGTGGCCGCGCTGGCCGCCACGGTCTACTTCGTCTTCACCTGGGTGATCGAGGACCAACCGCGATTCGTGGCCGGCGTCGGGCTGTGCCTCGCGCTGCTCTCGATCGGCCGCTTCGGCTTCATCCTCTGGGCGATCCTGCTGGCGATCGTCGTCGCGGTCGTGCTCGCGGTCCGCAAGGCCCAGGACGACGAGAGCGAGGGCCTGCTGATCACGATGCTCGCCCCGACCGCCGCCGTCGTGGTGCTGTGGATCTTCGTCTGCTGGCTGATCGCCGGCGACCCGTTCGGCTGGATCGTCGACGCGCAGCGGTTCGGCGGCCCGAGCGCGTCGAACGCCGCTCATCCGGTCGAGCTCGGGGAGCTGGTCAAGCACACCGGCGCGGTCCTGCTCGGCGGCTCGCTGATCACCGTGCTCGCGTTCCTCGGATTGCTGTGGGGCGCGACCGCCAAGCGCGACATGATCGCGGGCGGCATGGCGATCGTGGTGATCGGCGGCATCGCCGTGCTGGTCGGCAACGCGCTGATCCACGACGACCTGTCGCTGCTGTCGCTGCGGTCGGTGCTCCCGCTCACCGTCTTCGGCATCGGCGCCGCGGCCTGGCTCGCCCGCAGCCAGGGGTCGCTCGGCGCGACGATGTCGATCGTCTCGCTGGTACTGGCGATCCCGGCTTCCGCGATCGCGATGGACCGCTACCCGTACCAGAACCTCGAGCAGGCGTTCCTCCGCGGCCTGATCGAGCAGAAGGACCAGGAGGGCACGAGCTCTCGTGGCGGCTATCAGGTCGGAATCAGGGACTCGCAACGGATGGCCGCCTTCATCAAGGCGACCGTCGACGATCGCCGCGACACGGTGCTCGCGGACAACTCGGTGGTCGGCGGAGTGATCCTGCTCACCGGCCGTCCGGAGGCCTTCGTCGACCGCGTCGACCAAGGCGACAAGCACTTCCTCGAGGTCTTGCGCAGCCCGTGGGGCAAGGTGCGCTACATCCTGACCACCGGCGGTGCCGGCTCGGGGGCGACCACGATCAACCAGCAGTTCCCCGGCGCGACGCGCGGCACCGTCGCCGGCCTCTCGCCGGTGTTCACGTCCGGGCGCTACGTCCTGCTCTCCGTCGCGCAGAACGACCCGCGTCGCGCCGCCGACGAGGAAGCCGAGGAGGCCCCGTGATCGGTCGCGTGACCCGCCCGGCGACGTGGCTCGCCGCTGCCGTCGCCCTGTCGCTCGGAGTCGCCGCCTGCGGCGGGGACAACGGCGACGATACGACGACCAGCCAGACGACCGGCACGCAGCCCGCCCGCGAGCTGGCACACGACCTCGGCGGCCCCACGCCGTTCGCGGCCAACAGTCCGTGGAACCGCACGGTCGAGACCGCCAGCGTCGACCCGAACTCGTCCCGGATGATCCGCCTGGGCGCGCGCTCTCCGGTCCCGGCGAAGGAGGACGAGCGGCTCGGTGCGCTGCGCAACCGCTTCAACCTCTACATCAACATGGACACGACGGCGTGGACGCCGGGCGTGTTCCGGATCGGCGTCGGCCGTCGCGTTCGGATGGTCTGTCGCCAGGTCCACTGCGGCCGCCAGGTCGACGCCGTCCCGTCGCACCTGGTGCTGCCCGACGACGCCGTGCCGGACAGCGGCCACGACGGCTGGATGATCCTCGTCGACCAGGAACGGGGGATCGCCTGGGACCTGTGGCGCTCGCGCCGCGTCGGCCAGACGATCTCGTACGCGTTCGCCCGACGCTGGTCGCTGAACGCCAGCGGTGCGGGCACCCCACGGAGCGACACCTACCCGCGCACGCCGAGCTTGCGCGGGTCCGGCCTGCCGCTGATCGGCGGCCTGATCCGCCCGAAGGAGCTGCGCGAAGGCCGGATCCGCCACGCGCTCGCGATCGCGATCCCCGGACCCGCCGCGTCGCAGTACGTCGCCCCGGCGACGACCACCAACGGCCTCTCCGACTCGCGGTCGATCCCGCAGGGCGCGCGGCTGCGGCTGAAGCCCGAGGCGCTCGCGCGCGTGCAGCAGAAGCGCAACCAGCAACCGGGAGCGATCACTGTCGCTCAGACGCTCTACACCTACGGCGCGATCGTGGTCGACCGCGCCGATTCCCCGACGCTCTACGCGCAGCGCAACGGGGACTACAAGGGCCTGCTGACCGGCAACGCGCTGCGCGAGCTCCGCCTGTCCGACTTCGAGGTCCTGACCCTGCCGAAGCGAGTCACCGACCCCGACGCTCCCCCGAAGGCCACCGATGACACGTCCGTCGATGATGCGTAGCTCTCGTCGTCACCCCGTTCGCCTGGCGTTCCTCACCGGTGCGGTCGCGCTGTCGGCGCTGACGCTCAGCGCCTGCGGCGTCAGCACCGCCGACGACATCGTCCAGGACGACCGCCGCGCCGCCACCGACCGCGAGAATCAGCAGCGCGCGGACGAGGCGTCGGCCCAGGCTCGCCACGGCGAGCTGCCGACCAGGCCGGACGGGACGATCGCCGTCTCGATGCGGCTCCCCGAGTCGGTGACGGGGAACGCGATCGCGCGCGCGGCGTCGACCAGGTCTCCGGTGAAGTACGACATCCAGGTCGCGTCGACCGACACGGGGATCCAGGACCTCTGCGCCGGACGGGTCGACCTGGTCCAGACCGCGCGGACGCTGACCGCCGCGGAGCAGGCGGCCTGCGCCGCCAACGGCCTCAAGGTGGATAAACCCGTCACGATCGGGTACGCGGTATCGGTGCTCGTGACCCGCAACGGCACCGACATCGGAGGGGACTGCCTGACGCTGCACGGCGTCAAGTCCCTGCTCGCCGTCAACTCGACCGTCACCAACTGGCAGCAGATCGGGTTCGCCAACCACGAGTTCGCCGTCGCAGGACCACCCGCCAACACCGGCGTGATGCAGCCGATCGGCCGACTCGCGCTCGGCTTCCCAATCGGGCAGCTGTCGCAGGGCAACCTGCGCGGCAGCATGCAGGTCTTCACCGAACCCGACGACGTCGGTGCCTTCATCGCCGGAACGGACCGGCGCGAGGTCCTCGACCGCCAGGTCCGCAGCCAGGTCCGCCGGATCACCCTCGAGCGCCGTTCCGCAGACGCCAACGCCGTCGCCCGCGCCGAGCGCGAGGCCGCCAACGCCGTGGTCCGGCGGATCAACGCCGAGAACCGCGCCCGGACCGCCCGGGGCGAGAGCGTGGCCGACCCGCAAGCGCTGGCCGACCGCAACGCCAAGCGCGTCGCCGACGCCAAGCGCAAGGCCGGCGCCGAGCAGCGCGCGGCCAACCGCCGTGCGATCTCGAGGCTCGAACGGGAGTACCGGGCCGAGCAGTTGCCGTCGTATCTAGGTGACGGACGGTTGGCCGTCGTCGGCTACCCCTATTACGAAGCCCACAGCGACGTACTGCGCCCGCTGGAGATCGATCCGCGGACCCGGACCGCGGCTGGGAGCCGTCCGGACTGCCGGTTCCCGTCGCAACACACCATCGCGAACGGAAGTTACCCCCTGTCGCTCCCGATTTACGTGTACGGTGATGCGCGAACGCTCCGCGGTGACCTGGCACGGCCGCTGCTGCGGACGATCCTCGATCACAATGCAGAGCTCACGCGCATGAACGACGTCGCCGGCCTCTCCGCCAACGCGGTTTCCAACACCCGTCGCGAGTTTGGGGTCGGTACCGAGACGTCACCGGCTCCGTCGAGCACCCCCAGCTCCCCCACCTCCCCCGCATCCCCCTCCGCTACCACCACCTCACCTTCGCCGGCTCCGTCGCCGGCGCCAGGTGGGATTCCGGGAGTTGATGCGCCGCAGGCGACGCCGTGATCGGGTGGCGTAGCGTCACCACCCTCGGGCTCGCCGCCGCACTCGCGGTTCCGCTCTCCGCCTGCGGGGGATCAGACGACCAGCGCGCCAGCGAGCCTGCGCCGCCGGGGGTGGCCGGCGAGGCCCCGGTTGGCCCGGCCGCGGACGACATACCGGTCGAGCCGCTCCCGAGCGAGTCGAACCCGGACGGTCCCGACGAGCCCGCCTTCCGTGCCGAGGAGCCGGCCCCGCCGCTCGAGCTCGAGCGCGCATCGGCGCGTGCCAACCGCTGGCCGCGGACGCTGCAGATCGGCCTGATCGATCCCGAGGACAACGCGACCGCGCTGCGCGAGTCGGGGCCGTTCGGCGTGCGCTGGCACTACCTCTCCGGTGGCGCAGCGACCGACGCTTCGTGGACCAACTGGCGGACCGGGTCCGGGTCGTTCGTGACCTCGTACGTCCGGGAGTCGCGCGCGGCGAAGACGATTCCGTTCTTCTCCTACTACGTGCTCCAGGAGACGCCACCCGCGTCCCGGCGGGCGGAGGAGCCGGACAAGGTGGTCGACGGGCTCTCCAACCCGGTGGTGGTTCGCCGCGTGGTCAACGACATCCGCCAGGCGCTCCAGCGGCTCGGCGGCGCCGGCGGTCCCGCGGTGCTCCAGATCGAGCCCGACATGTGGGGCTACCTCCAGCAGCGGTTCGGGGACGACGCCGCCGACTCGCCGGTCCGGCTGCAGGGCGCCACCCGCCACGCCCGCGGCCTGCCCAACAACCTGCGGGGGTTCGCCCGCTTGGTGACGCGGATGCGCGATGCCGAGGCGCCCAACGTGCTGCTCGCCTACCCGGTCAGCATCTTCGGCACCCACAAGGACATCAAGGGATCGGCACCGAGCAGCGCGGAGGTCACCACGATGGTCGACCGGTCGGTGCGGTTCTGGCGGTCGGCCGGAAGCCCGTTCGACGTCATGACGTTCGAGCACGCCAACCGCAACGCCGGGTACCAGATCAAGGTCGACGGGGTCCCGACCGAGGACGCCCGGTGGACCGACGTCGACCATCAGCGTCACCTGACCTACGTCCGCGGGGTGCTCGGCGCGTCGCGCCGTCCGGGAGTGCTCTGGCAGGTGCCGCCCGGCAACACCGCGCGAGCGGAGATGGACGACACCCCCGGGCACTACACCGACGACAAGGTGCAGACGTTGCTCGGCCGCAAGGGCCGCCCGATGCTGCGGGCGTACCGCGATGCCGGCGTGGTGATGGTGCTGTTCGGGTCAGCCTTCCCGAACGACACGTGCGCCTGCGTGCGCCGCGACGAGCATGCGCGCGGCGACGGCAAGCACGACGACGGCGGCTACCTCGCCGCCCAGGTGCGGCGCTACGTCAAGGACGGGCCGCTGAAGGTGCGTCGCGTCCCCAAGCGGATCCGCTGAACGGTCGCGGCCAGCTAGCCGGCCGCGATGCCATCGGGCGCGACTCCATCGGTCGCTACGGAGCCACGCCCTGCGCCGCCACGGCGCAGGAATTCTGCGTCGGATCCGGGTCGTTGACCTTCCAGCGCGACGAGATCAGCAACCGCGCGCCGCCGTGCACGTCGACCTGGACCTGGCCGTTGTTCGGCAACGGCACGGTGATCGGCCCGAACGCCTGCGGCACCGAGCCGTCCCAGGTCGACTCTCGGGTGATCACGGTGCCACCGGCGCCGGTCTCGAGCACCGCGGTCCGCTGGCCGTTCACGCCGGCCTGGCACGTCACCGTCAGCCGGCCGACGCCGGGGATCTCGGCGACCGAGACATCACGCCCCGCAGCGGCCGCGTCGCCACGCCAGACGACCTGGGCCGACCCGACGGCCGAGCCCTGACCGTCGTCGGTCTGGGCAACCAGGTTGAGCTCGGCGTAGCAGCGCTCCTTGCCGGTCTGCGAGAAGTCCCAGGTCCAGCGCACGTTGAGGCTGATCGGCGGCGCGTACGGCCCGGTACCGACCGAGTCGAACGGGCCGCGGTCAGAGATCAAGCCGATGAACTCGCCGGTCGACTGCTTCTCCGCCGGCAGGAAGGCGGCGAACCGCTCGCTGAAGTCCGGGCCGGTGTACCGGGTGTGAAGCCCTTCGCGGATCTCCTTGCCGTTGCCGCCGCGCCAGTCCCGGTAGGTCCAGTTCATCATCGAGACCTCGCGGCGGCGGTCCGTCGGGTAGACGCGAATCCACTGGGTCTCGGGAGAGCAGACCATCTCGCCGTGACCGATCCCGGGCAGGACGAAGCCGACGATCTCGCGACCGTCGTGTGCGCCGTTCGACCAGTCGACCACCGCGCGCTGACGCGACGGGGTCACGCTGTTGGGGACCTGCGCGTCGGCCCGCAGCACGACCCGCTGGCTGACCGTCCGGCGGCTGCCCGACGCGCGACCGGCGATCTCGATCCGGTAGCTGCCGTTGGGCACGGCGCCGGTCGCGGTCAGCGCCACGTCGACCGGTGCCCGCAGCGTCCCCGAGACCGACGTCGACGCGATCGTGCGGTTGCGCGCGTCCTTCAGCCGCACCCGGACCGAGCGTGCGGTGGCGCCGGCGACCGGGCGCAGGACGGCTCGCACGACGGTCGAGTTGCCCTCACGCGAGCTCCCGCGGACCGCGGCGCGGACCGGCAGCGACGGGGTCCGCAGCCGCAGCTTGCTCGTCGTCCGGACGGTGCCCCGGCAGCCGCGGACCTTCGCGGACGTGACCACGGTGTAGGTGCCGGCCCGCAGCCGCTGGGTCACTCGCAGCGACACCGGGTTGCCGCCGGTCGTCAGCGCCGCCCGGCGACTGCCGGTGGCCACGCGGGTCTTGCCGCGACGGACCGTCACCGAGATCGATGAGACCCGCCGCTGAGCGGTGGGTCGCAGCCGAATCCGCGGGTCGTCGGCGAGCGCGGTCGGATCCGACGATGGAAACGACGGCTTGACCGCGGCGCGGCACTGACTCGTGGTCGTGGACGCCGCCGCCGATGGCGCCGCCACGCCGCCGAGTCCGACGATGCCCGCGATCACGCTGGCGCCGGCGACCCGGCGAGAGAGCGATATCGAAAGCGGCACCGGACGAGTATGGCGCGTATTCCAACGATCTTGTAGCGATTGCTCCTGCCCCACCAAGCCGACGGGTAGACCGACCTGTAGGTTCAGGCCAGGCTCGGCGGGGCGCTGTCGCCCGCCCGAGCGACAGTGTCGAAGGGAGAGCAACGGATGTCCACCAGCAACGCCCGCGATCTGAGCGAATCCGGCGTCGAGGAGCGGCTCGCCGAGCTGCTGCAGCAGCCCCGTTTCGCACCGTCGGAGCGGTTCGCCGCCGAGGCCCGGGGGACGGACCCGGCCCTCCGTGACCGCGCCGCCGGAGATCCGTTGGGGTACTGGGAGGAGCAGGCCCGCACGCTGCGCTGGTCGACCCCGTGGGACGCGGTGCTGGACGACCGCGACGCGCCGTCCTACAAGTGGTTCACGGGCGGAAGGATCAACGTCTCGGACAACTGCCTCGACCGTCACGTCGAGGCCGGGCTCGGCGACCGCGTCGCCTACCACTGGCACGGCGAGGAGGGTGAGGAGCGCGACGTCACCTACGCCGAGCTGCTCGACCGGACCGCGCGCTTCGCGAACGTGCTCAAGGGCCTCGGCGTCGGCCCCGGGGACGTGGTCGGCATCTACCTGCCGATGATCCCCGAGGTCGCGGTCGCGATGCTCGCGTGCACGCGGATCGGCGCCGTCCACAACGTCGTCTTCGGCGGATTCTCGGCCGGTTCGGTCGCGGAGCGGATGGAGGTCTCCGGCGCCAAGCTGCTGGTCACCGCCGACGGCGGCCGACGCAAGGGCAAGACGACCCCGGTCAAGCCGGAGGTCGACAAGCACATGGGTGCGCTCCCCGCGCTCGAGCACGTCGTCGTCGTGAGGAACGCCGGCAACGACGTGCCGATGACCGACGGCCGAGACGTCTGGTTCGACGACGCCGTCGAGGCGGCGTCGCCCGACTGCCCGCCCACCCCGATGGACGCCGAGGCGCCGCTGTTCATCCTCTACTCGTCGGGCTCGACGGCCAAGCCGAAGGGCATCCTGCACACCACCGGGGGGTACCTGACGCAGGTCGCGACGACCCACCGCCAGGTCTTCGACCTGGAGGCTCCGGCCGAGGCGACCCCGACCGCGGACAACCGGTCGCCGGACGTCTACTGGTGCTCGGCCGACGTCGGCTGGATCACCGGCCACAGCTACATCGTCTACGGGCCGCTGCTCAACGCGACCACGTCGGTGATGTACGAGGGCGCCCCGGACTACCCGCACCAGGGGATCTGGTGGGAGCTGATCGAGCGCCGCAAGGTCACGAAGTTCTACACCGCCCCGACCGCGATCCGGGCGTGCATGAAGTGGGGCGTCGAGCACGTCGCTCCGTACGACCTCTCGTCGCTGCGGGTGATCGGGTCGGTCGGCGAGCCGATCAACCCGAAGGCCTGGCTCTGGTACTGGCACGTGATCGGCCAGGAGCAGTGCCCGGTGGTCGACACCTGGTGGCAGACCGAGACCGGCGGGATGATGATCACCACCCTGCCGGGCGTCGACGACGCCAAGCCGGGATCGGCCGGCCGGCCGCTGCCGGGCATCGAGGTCGTGGTGCTCGACGCCGAGAGCGGCGAGCTGGTCACCGAGGGTGAGGGGCTGCTGGCGATTCCGCGGCCGTGGCCCGGAATGCTGCGCACGCTCTACCAGGACCCCGAGCGGTTCCGCTCGACCTACTGGGAGCGGTGGCCGGACGGCATCACCGGGGTCGAGGGCAGCCAGCAGGTGCCGTACTTCGTCGGCGACTCCGCCCGGATCGACGCCGACGGCTACATCTGGGTGATCGGCCGCGTCGACGACGTGATCAACGTGTCCGGTCACCGACTGTCGACCGCCGAGGTCGAGTCGGCGATCGTCGCCCACCCCCACGTCGCCGAGTCGGCGGTGGTCGCGCAGGCCGACGACCTGACCGGCCAGGCGATCGTCGCCTACGTCACGCTGCAATCCGACTTCGAGGGCTCCGACGAGGTCGCCGCCGAGCTCAACGGCATCATCGCGGACCGGATCGGCAAGCTCGCCCGGCCCAAGCGGATCGTCTGGACCCGCGAGCTGCCCAAGACCCGCTCGGGGAAGATCATGCGCCGCCTGCTGCGCGACATCGCCGAGGGACGCGAGCTCGGGGACGTGACCACGCTCGCCGATCCGACCGTGGTCGACAGCCTCCAGGAACGCTGGCGGGCGGGCGCGTAGCCGGCACGCCCGTCGCCAGTCGCCCGGGGGCTACTGGCGACGGGCGTGCTGACGGGTGAGTGAGCGGATGGTCCGGACGACGCGTGGTCGGCCCCGGCCGTGCGCGTTATACGCTCCCCGCATGACCGCACCCTCTGCTCGCCGGACCCTGGTCACGGGCGGCGCCGGATTCATCGGCTCCAACCTCGTCGACGCGCTGCTCGCGGACGGCCACGAGGTCACCGTCGTCGACAACCTCAGCACGGGTCGTCGCGAGAACCTCGGCGACGCGGTCTCGCGGGGGGCCCGGTTGCACGAGGTCGACATCCTCGACCGCGAAGCGCTCGCGGTGGTCTTCGCCGAGGTCCGCCCCGAGTGGGTGTTCCACCTGGCCGCTCAGATCGACGTCCGCAAGTCGGTCGACGATCCCGCGTTCGACGCCCAGGTCAACGTGATCGGCACGATCAACGTGCTGGAGCTCGCCCGCGAGCACGAGGTCGCCCGGGTCGTCAACACCTCGACCGGCGGCGCGATCTACGGGCACGCCGAGCAGCTCCCGACGCCGGAGTCCGCGCCGGAGCTGCCGCTCGCCGCCTACGGCACGAGCAAGCTATGCGCCGAGCAGTACTGCGGCTGGTCCGAGCGTCTCCACGGCGTGCAGGCCGTGACCCTGCGTCTGGCCAACGTCTACGGTCCGCGCCAGGATCCGCTGGGCGAGGCCGGTGTGATCGCGATCTTCTGCGACCACGTCCTGAGCGGGCAGGCCCCGACGATCTTCGGCGACGGGACCCAGACCCGCGACTTCGTCTTCGTCGGGGACGTGGTCCGTGCGCAGATCGCCGCGGCCGGGTCGCCGCTGACCGGGGTCGTGAACATCGGCACCGGTCAGGAGACCAGCGTGCTCCAGGTCGTCGACGCCGTCGCCGAGGCGGCGCGCACCGCGATCCCGGACGGCGGCGAATGGCCGGCCCCGATCCTCGCCGACCCGCGGGCCGGCGAGGTCCATCGGTCGTGTCTGAAGGGTGAGCTGGCGGAGACCGAGCTCGGGTTCCGGCCGGAGACGGGGTTGGTCGCCGGGCTCGCCGATACCCTGCAGTGGGTGCGCAGTACTCACGCGACGCGGTAGCCGCACACCGCCCGGAGACGCAGACGGAGCGCTGCCGCTCCACACGCTGGCACCAAACACAGCCATCAGGGGTTGAGAACCCCCTGCAAAAACAGTCAACCGTGCACAGCGTACGACTTCCATCTACCATTCGCGGAAGCGGCCGGTGGCCGCTGCCACTGAGCGTCCTCGGCTCAGCACACCAGGGCGGGGCGAACTTCGGACCTCGTGGCCCACGGGCTGCGAGGTTGCCGTGATCGTGCGCCCCGCGGGGACGCACGATGACTTCCAGCACACCACAGCGACCAACCGGACCCCCCGGCCACGGGTCACCCGTGACCGTCGTCGTCGCCGACGACAACCACCACTTCCGCTCGGGGATGGTTCGAGCCCTCGGAAATCGCGAGGACTTCTCGGTGGTCGCCCACGCCGAAGACGGCGCGAACGCCCTGGACGAGATCCGCCGGCTGCGCCCGGACGTCGCGCTGGTCGACGCGCGGATGCCGGTGCTCGACGGTCTCGCCCTGACCAAGCGCATCCGCTCCGACCCAGGATGCGTAGGGGTGACTGTGATCGTGCTCAGCGCCCGCTCGGACGACGAGATCAGCGCAGCGGCACTCGCGGCCGGAGCTGACGCCTTCGTCGACAAGACCCAGCCGCGTCGCCTGATCGGCGACGCGATCCTCCGTACTCTCCGCGGGACGGCCACGCCGTGACCAGCGACGCGCTGCGCTCGGTCTTCCGCGGCACCGTCGCGCTGACGATCGCCTTCCTGGTGCTGCGTGGCGACGGCGCGACGTCGCCGGTCACGCTCGCCGTGCTCGGCGTTGCGCTCTGCTACGTCGCCGCGTCGACTCTCGCCGCCTGGCGGTCCCCCGTCGAACCGGGCCACGGTTCCGCCGACGTCGCCCGTGCTTTCGCGGACGTGATCGCGCTCTGCGCCGTGATCGTCGCCGTCGACCACCCGCCGGCCGAGCTGTTGCTCTTCCTCTGCGCGGTACCGCTCGGGCACTCGCTGACCCTGCCCGCCAACCTGATCGCCGCCGTCACCGCGGCGGCGGTGCTGGGCGCGCTCGCGATCTGGGCGACCGGGATCGCGGTCCACCCCGATCCGGTCACCAACGGCGACCTGCTGATCGCGGCGTTCGGACTGGTCTGGGCGGGGCTGGTGTCGTGCTTGATCGCGATCGAGCGTGAGCGCCGCGCGGCCCGGATCGCCGAGCTGTCCGGAACGCTGCAGGACCTAATCGCCCAGGTGATCACCGCCGAGGAGACCGAGCGCTCCCGGGTCGCCGACCTGCTCCACGACGACGTGCTCCAGCTGCTGCTCGTCACCCACCACGACATCACCGATGCGTTGGAGGGCGACGCCGACTCGCTGCCGCGCGCCGCGGACGGCATCGACCTGGCGACCCGTCACCTGCGGCAGACGATCGGCGGCCTGCGCTCCGAGGGCGTCGCCGCGCGCCGACTCGGTGCCGGGCTGGACCAGCTCGCTGTCCAGACCACCGAGCGGCGGGGCTGCGCCGTCGACGTCGACGTGGCTCCCGAGCTGCGTGACGACCACCATCCGTTGGTGCTGTCGCTCGGCCGCGACCTGCTGCGCGAGGTCGAGCGGCGCAGCACGGCGACCCGGATCGACGTCCGGGTCACCGCGCAGGGCCGCGACGTCGTGCTCGCCGTCGAGCACGACGACCCCCGCCACCAGGGCCTGACCAGCGCCGACGGCCCGGGCGATCTGCTCCCGGCCGTCGACCAGCGGGCCCGCGCCGTCGGCGGCAGCTTCGTCGCGGCCCGCGCGGCCGACGGCAGGCGGCGACTCACGGTCGTGGTGCCGCTGCGTCCCACCCCCGCCGTCGCGAAGCCCAACGGTCCCCGGTCGCACCCCGACCTGCGCGCCGGCCGGTCCTGGCGGAGACTGCCGCACGCGAGGACCGAGACCCCTTCCGCTTCTCCCCCGCCCCCGCCCCTGACCTCGACCCTGGAGACGCGACACGATGTCCAGCCCCGTTGACCCGGCGGACCCGATCACCCAGCTGGGCGAGCTGCTCGCCACCGCCGACCACCACGTCCAGCAGATCGTCGCGGCGGCGGAACGGCGTGCCGAGGAGCGTCTCCGTCAGGCGCAGCTGCGGATCGACGCCCGGACGATGGAGCTCAACGCGATCGCGGAGCAGCTGCTGTCCGCGTCGGCCGTCGTCGAGCATCAGCTCGATCGGCTGCGGACGTTGCCGGCGCTGGAGACGTCGGACGAGGCCGCCGAGGAGCTGCGTGGCGACCCGGACCGGGACCCGGTGATCCCACCGGCGGTGACGCCTCCGGCCGAGTCGGCGTCGAATCCACGCCCTCCCGCCCCCGGACCGCTGCCGACGACGGTCCCCGTGCGGGCGAACGTCCCGGCGCACGACCACGACCTGCCGATCATCGACAGCAGCGAGACGTACGACGACGCGCCGCCGGCGGCGGACCTGATCGACAGCGCCCGGCTGGTCGCGCTGTCAATGGCGGCCAGCGGCCGCACGCGCGGCGAGGTCGAGGCGCACCTGCGCAACGAGCTCGGGATCAGCGACTACGGTCCGCTGATCGACTACGTCTTCGGGATCTCGACCCCGGCATCGGTCGTGCCGAGCTGGCCGCCGCGGCGTCGCCGCCGCGGTTGAGGGCACAGCCGCTCGTAGAGCTGCTCGACCCGCCTGACCATCACTGGCAGATCGAACTCGGCGCGCCGGCGTTCGGCCGCTGCCCCGCCCAGGGCCCGACGGCGCTCCGGGTCGTCGAGCAACGCGGCGATCGCCCCCGCCAGCGCCTCCGGGTCGCGCCGCGCGACGAGCGTCCCGTGCGCGCCATCGACGATCACGTCGGGGATCCCGCCGACCGCGGTGGCGACCGTCGGCAACCCGGCGCCCATGTACTCCATGATCGCCAGCGGACTTGCCTCCGCGTCGGAGCAGGTGACCGCGACGTCGCAGGCCGCGAGCACGTCCGGCACGTCGCTGCGCGCCCCGAGCAGTCGCACCGTGCCCTCGAGTCCACGGTCGGCGATCGCGTGCGTCAGCCCGGGGCGCTCAGGACCGTCTCCGGCGATCACGACCCGGACCCCGGGATGGGTCCGTCGCAACCGGTCGGCCGCCGCGATCAGCACGTCGAAGCGCTTGACCCTGCGCAGGCTGCCGACGCTGCCGACCACCAACGCGTCGGCCGGGATCCCAAGCTCGGTGCGCAGGTCCCGACCCGGCGTCGGCGCACGCGTCTCGACCCCGTTGGGCAGCACCAGCACGCGCTCCGCGGGGACCCCGTCCTGCCGGACCATCCGCTCACGCACCGTCGGCGACGGCGCGATCAGGACGCGGCTCCCGCGGGCCACGAGGTGACGGTCGAACCCCGCCTGGAACCGTCCTCCGGAGTGGGCGAAGGCGTGCTCGTGGCTGATCACCACCGGCACCCGCAGCGCCGGGCCGAGCATGCTGGCCCAGACGTTGGACCCGAACATGTGGGCGTGCAACACGTCGGTTTCGCGGAGTACGCGGCACAGCGGCAGCCACGCCGCGAGGTCGGCCCGTCCCCGCCGACGCAGCTCGATCACCCGCACGCCGTCTTCCCGCAGCTGCTCGATCCACCGCGCCGGCTCCGACCCGCGCACCGCGTGGCCGGGGTCGTCGGCGCGACTGACGCAGAGGGTGCGCTCGAACCGCTCCGGGTCGAGATCCCGCACCAGCTGGAAGGCGAGCCGCTCCGCGCCCCCGTGGACGAGACGGTTGACCAGCGTCACCGTCCGCAGGCGCACCCCGCTCACCCCCCGGCGTGGGCGGCGTACTGCCGGTGGTAGAGCTGCTCGCCCCGGCCGACCATCCGGTCCAGGTCGAATGCCGCCCGACGGCGTTCCCGCGCGGCGGCGCCGAGCCGCCGTCGCAGGTCCGCGTCGTCGCGCAGCGCGACGAGTCCGCGGACCAGTGCGCTCGGCGCCGACGGCGGCACGAGCAGGCCGTGCTCGCCGTCGTCGAGCAGCTCCGGCGTGCCGCCGACCTCACTGGCCAGGATCGGCAGGCCCGCCGCCATGTACTCGAGCACCGACAGCGGACACGCCTCCGAATCCGAGCAGTTGACCGCCACGTCGAACGCCGCGAGCAGATCGGGGACGTCGTCGCGGGGGCCGAGCAGACGCACGTCGTCCTGGAGGCCGCGCTCGGCGATCTGCGTCTCGAGCCGCGCGCGCTCCGGACCGTCGCCCGCGATCAGCACGGTGATCGGGACACCAAGCTCGCCACGGATCGTGGACACCGCCTCGACCAGCACGTCGAACCGCTTGACCCGCCGCAGCCCACCGACGCTGCCGACGACGAAGGCGTCGGGCGCGATCCCGAGCTCGGCACGCACGTCACGGCCCGCGGACGGCGCGAACGCCTCGACCCCGTTGGGGACGACCAGCACCCGGTGCGGCCGCAGTCCGTCGTGGTCGACCATCCGCGTGCGCACCGCGTGCGACGGGGCGATCATCGTCACCCGTCGCCGCGCGACCATGTGCCGCTCAACTCGTGCCTGCCAGAACGCGCCCCGCGCCAGACCGTGCTCGTGGCCGACGATCACCGGGACCCGCAGGGCTCCGCCGAGCACGCTGCCGACCAGGTTCGACGAGAACATGTGGGCGTGGACGACGTCGGCCCGCGAGAGCTCGTCGACGAGCGCGCCCCAACCTCGGGGCGTGCTCCGCCGCTGCCGCGGCAGGCCGACGATCCGGACGCCGGCGTCGGACAGCTCGGCGGCCCAACGCGCCGTCTCGGGCGCGGGCTCGGCGTGCGCCGGGTCGTCCGCCGTGGTCACCACCAGGACCCGCTCGAACCGGTCGGGATCGAGGTCCCGCGCCAGCTGGAACGCGATCCGCTCGGCACCGCCGTCGGCGAGCCGGTCGACCAGCGTGACGACGCGGAGCCGCCGGCGGTCACGCCGGGGGGACGGCACCACGGGCTCCGGACGCACCGGTGCGGCGTCGGGCCCACCCTGGAGCGGCGTGGACGGCACTTCCGCGCTCGGCCGACCGAACAGCTCCGGCAGCGCCAGCAGCGCACCGAGCCGCGCGGCATCGGTCGTCAGTCCCACCCCGAACCGCCGGATGTCGAACGGGTCCCAAGTATCGGCCCGGGTCGTCGCCCCGCCGTAGAGGCTGTAGGCCTCGCTGATCCCGGCCCGCAGCACCGCGATCTTGGCGTGCTCGTCGAACGACTCGCGCTGCCCGACCGGGTAGGCGAAGGCGCGCGGGCGGCGGCCGATCTCCTCCGCGATCCGCTCGGCCGACCCGGCGATCTCGCCGAACTGCTCGGCCGGCGACAGCTGATTCATCAGCGGGTGCGAGATCGTATGGGCTTCGACGTCGATCCCGCCCGCGGTCAGCTCGCGAGCCATGTCCCAGGTCATCCACTCGTCGCGGATCTGGTCGACCGTCAGCGGCTCGCGAGCGCTCGCGTGCGCCAACTCGTCGAGCACCGTCCGAGCCTGGTCCGCGGTCGATCCGCGGTAGCGGTCGATCACCGACTCGAGGGTGCCGATGCCGTGCCCCGTCGGGTCCTCGATCCCGCCATGCAACCAGGCGATCTGGTCCCACCACGGCACCAGGCTGCCGTCGAGCACACCGGTGGTCAGGAACAGCGTGGCCGGGAGGCCGCGAGCGCGCAGCGCGGGGAACGCATGGTCGTAGAAGTCGCGGTAGCCGTCGTCGAAGGTGATCGCCACGTGACGTCCGCGGACCTCGCGCAGCCGCGGCAGCGCGGACGTGCCGACGACCTCGCAGGTCGCCATCAGCTGGTCGAGATGCGCCGCGAACTGCTCGGGGGTCGAGCTCCACACGCCCCGGAAGTAGCGCGGGCCGGGTGCGGGCAGGACCCGGTGGTAGGTCAGGGTCAGGACGCCGTCCCACTCGCGCCGAGCGAGCAGCCGCGCGGCACCGGTGCGCCACAGCGCCTGTGACGCGACCGCACCCTTCGACGGACTCATCGCGTGAGTCCGGTCCGCCCTCGGCGCAGCACCACCGCCACCGCGGCCAGCAGCAGCACCAGACCGCCGACGACCAGCGCGGTGTTCTTGCGGCCGCCCTCCTGATGGGCCGCTTGGGCCACCACCGCCGCAGCGACCGGTTCGTCGAGCGGCCGGGTCGCGTCCGACGCGGTCGTCCGCGTCGGCGCGGCACGGCCCGTCGC
>JBQGEK010000145.1:0-4344 GCA_052039575.1 Patulibacter sp.
CTCCATCTCGACGTTCCGCAGCGGCGGCGTCGCGAGCTGGTCGGGGTCGTCGCTCTGCGGAACGTCCAGCTGCACCCCGAGCCCAACCGGCGCACCCGCGCGGTTGTTGTCGGTGGTCACCGAGACCGTCGGATCGAACGGCAGCTGATCGCAGTCGGTCGGCGCGGGCACGCCCGAGAAGCTGTCCCGGATGAACGTCGAGTTCTGCCACGAGCGCATCGCGATCTCGCTGGAGAGGCCACCGACATCGCAGCGGGCGGGAGCAGTCAGCAGGGCGCGCCGCGGTGTGTCGACCGCGCATGGCGCCTCCACGGCCCAGGGCTCCTCCAAGCACATGCCCCGCGACCAGTCATGGCGCGAGTCCGCCGGCGTACCCCAGAGCGTCAGCGACGACCCAAGCAGCGGGATCGCGTTCGAGACGTAGTGGAGGCGAGCGCCGATGCGGTACCCGCCGTCGGCCGCGTCGGTCGGGACGACCGCGCCGCTGATGATCACGGGCGTGTTGCCGACGATGAACCCGAACTCGGCCGGCTTGTCACGGCCGACCGTCAGGTTGTAGAGGGGGCTCGGAACCGGCGAGCCGTCGAAGCCGTACATCAGGATCGGGGTCGCCACGCCGACCTGCGTGCTGTCCGGGCAGTCCACGCTGGTCCAGGGACTGACGAAGAACACCCCCCGGTCGCACTTCGGCGCGGCCTGCGGGTTGATCACCAGACCCGGCGGCAGCTGGACGTCGATGTCACGAACGTTGCCGTCCGGGGTCAGGTTGCCGAAGCCGTCGTCGAAGGTGTGCAGGTCGAACTTCGTCGTGAAGTACTCGGGATGCGACCCCGCCTCCGTCGCCGGTGCCGTGAAGTCCGCATCGTGGGTCTGCGCCGGGTCGATGCTGTTCGACATCGCTACGCCGAAGCTGTCGGGAACGATGCCGAAGCCGTCCCCGAACGCCGCTCCGGCACTCGGCGCTGCAACCAAGCCGGCCGCGACGGCGCCGACCACCACGCCCAACCACCGGCGGGCGCGTCGCGGGGTACGCCCCGCTGACTTCAGCTGGACCATGTCCGCGTCATTCCTCTCGAGCTTCGTGCTGAGGCCGTATCGGGCCGCAGCCTTGCTGTTCGTCGGGCGCATCTAGGCCCCCCGACCGTTCCGCGCGGCGGAACGCACGATGCGTACCGTTCGCGTCTGGGCCCGATCCGTCCGCGAGCTCGTAACGCGGATCCGCACCGTCAAGGTGCGTCCGCGCGCGAGATCGCGACGCGCAGCGCTCGACAGCCGGATCGGCACGTTCGCCGTCACGGCACGCGTCTGCTTCACCGTGCGCCTGGCCGTTGCCACCGTGCGGTTGCGGTTGGCCACCCGAGCGGTCGCCCGGATGTTCAGGGTGCCTCCGCCGGTCACGCGGACCGGGACGCGGGCCGTCCGACCCGCCGCGAGCTGCCGTCGCGCCGAAGAGGAGAGGGCACGCACGCTGATCGACGCGGCAGCTGCTCGGGCCGGCGGGTCCGCTGGCGGGACGACGTTCCCGAGGCCCGGGATGGTCGTGCCCGGCTGGGGCACCTCGAGGGGCGGCAGCAGGTCGCCCTGGCACGCGTCGCCGACGCACGGCGGCTCCGTGTCCGTCTCCGGTTCGGGGAATCCACCGCCGACGCGAGCGGTGTACAGGTCGACGTTGCCGTCGACGTCCCACCCTACGAGCTGATCCCGGGTGCTGAAGAACACGTCGTCGCCACTCGGGGTCGTTCCGAAGAGCAGCGCTTCGTTCTCTCCTGTTCCGGGGCTGATCAGCGAGAGAACTCCGTCCTCCCACAGGTACACGTTCTCGGTGCCGTTGACCGCCCCGCTGACCAGGGCGTCCGACGAGCTGAAGAAGACCCGACGGCCGTCCTCGCTCATCGTGCGCGTGCGCTGACCGGCGAGCGTCCCCATCGCCGGTCCACTGAAGTTCGCCATGGCCATCGCGGCGTGGTCGGTCGGACTGGTGCCGTCTGGGCGGCACGACACGCACTTGAGTTCGTCGGCGACGACGTCGTAGCGGTAGACCATCCGAAGGCTCCCGCTGTCGTAGCCGTCGATCGACGTCCTCGCGTCAGCGAACGCCAGGTAGCGACCGTCGTCGGTCGCCCGGAACAGCACCTCGTTCGGCGTGCCGGTCGGAAACACGCTGGCGATCCGACGGGTCTCGCCGTCGCGGTGCATGAACAGGCTGTTCTGCGCCTCCGTGCCCTCGCCGTTGATCACGCCTAGAGCCACGAAGAACAGCGTCGAGCCGTCGTCCGACATCGCGACCACTTCCTGCACTCGAGCACCGCTGGGCCCCGCGTCGGAGGCCGGCGTGAGGTTGCGCAGCGTTCCGGCAACGACGTCGTAGGCGTAGAGGTCTCCGATGTTCGCGTTGCTGGTCGGCGCCGGGTACTCGAATCCATCGCTGGTCAGTGCCCCGGTGCTGGTGAAGAACACGGTGTCGCCCGTGCGCGTCATCTGCTGGAAGCTCCCAACCCTGCTGTTGGGAGCCGTGGGACCTCCCTGCGGGGCCGAAACGTGCACCGGAGCCCCACCGTCGACCTCGACATAGACCTGGGGGTTGTTGGACAGCGAGGTCGTGTACGCAATGACCCGCCCGTCCGCGCTCACCGAGCGCCGGTTGGAGCGGCCCTCGATCGGGTTGAACAGCATCGACGCGTTGGCTCCGCGTCCAGCGTCAGCGTCGGCGGCTACGAGCCGTGGTCCGTTCTCATCCCAGGCGTAGAGGTTGGGCGAGAACATGCCGGCCCCCGGAAAGAGCCCATCCGTCGACTGGAAGAGGCCTGTGGTGAGATCCTCCGACATCCCCCGCAGGAACGGCATGAAGGCCGCAGGTCCGCTGGTCGGCCCCAGCAGCGCGGCTCCGACCCCGAGGGTTGGTGTGAGAAGCGACGTTCCACCCGAGTCCCGGACGTAGATGTTGTTCTGCCCGACCGGCGCACCCGGCACGAGAGCCTGCGGGCTGTAGAGGAAGCTGCGCCCGAAGTCGTCGGTGATCCCCTGGGTCTCGCCGGTTCCGATCGTCGGTGCTGGGGTCGTGACCGCTGGCGGCGTGATCGGCGTGGTCGTCCACCCCTCGTCGGTGCGGATCGCCTTGTACTGCGCGAAGCCGAGGCCTCCCACCGAGGTCGAACCCGGGAATCCGCCGGCAGCGTCGAAGAGCACCCCTTGCCCGTCTCGCGAGGCATAGAACCCGGGAGCGCCGTCAGACACTGCGCCGCCACGGCGCATCGGCACCGCGATGTCCACGTCGTTCTTGTTCGGGGGACTGACCAGCTCGTACGCGCGCCCGTTGGGAAGACCAGAAGGTCCTTCTTGGGGTAGCGGCCCGCTGGTAGCGGCGGTTGCCGGCATCGCGGTCAACGCGCAAGCGGCCCCCAGGAGGGCACCGGCGATCGCGAGGCGAGCCGGAGTCTTGGGGCCTGTCGCGCGAGATCGGGCGCTCGGTGGCCGATCGGCCCGCCGTGAGTTCCTGGTCATCTCTTCTCCCTGGTTGTTGCTCGAGGCGCCTACCCGAAACGCCGGCTCGAGGGCCGGCGAAACGAACGTGCGGACGCCACGCACGTGTGATCGAACTGCGGTGACCCGGCGCAACACGCTGCGCGCCGGGCCACCGAATGCCACTACGGGGCCAGCGTGATCCCCGGCACGGTGTAGTTGGCCGAGAACTGACCGGCGGTCCCGACGCCCGGGCACAGGCCCACGCGCGAGATCGGGATCGTCTGGTTCGACAGGTTCAGCGTCGAGGCCGGCGTGCCGTTCGCCCAGGTGCCGCTGATCGTCGTCGCGCTGCCCGGCGAGACGGTGATGGTGCAGAGGCCGCCCGCGTACTGGATGCGGACGCCGTTCGCCGGAACGGTCAGCGTGCCGGACGTGGTCGACAGAGCGTTCAGCGACCAGGAGCCGGACGAGGTCACCGAGAACCCGCCGATGCTCGAGGTGCAGCTCGTGAACGTCGGCGGCGTGATCGACGCCGTCGAGCCCGAGGCGGGCGTGGTGCCCGACGTCGTCGACAGAGCACAGGACAGGCCGATGCCTGCGGTGAACGTCGAGTCGGTCGACGTCGCCGTGAACGCCGTGCTCGGCGGGTTGATCGTGACCGCAGACGCGGCCGTGGCGCTGATGCCAAAGCCGAGGGCGGCAACGGCCGAAGCGGCCGCGATCATGGACTTGCGCTTATGCATGAAGGTACTCCCTGAGTTGATGGATGGGACCGCGCCCTGGCCGGGGAGCGGTCCCAGATGGATGTCAGTTCCACGGAACGAGGCCATTCGAACACGAACCGGAACACATGTCAACCGGAACTTTTCTGCTTCAGGAACG
>JBQGEK010000146.1:0-6414 GCA_052039575.1 Patulibacter sp.
GGCGGGTCCTGCTCGAAGCCGCCCGACTCGACGGCGTGGCGCTCGTCGCGGGATCGGGCCGCGACCACGTCGAAGGGTTCGACGTGACCGTCACGCTCGCCGACCGCCACGACGAGGCACGGGCCGACGAGCTGCGCCGACGCTTCGCCGCGCTCCCTGGGGACCAGCGCGACGCGCTGACGGCGGCGGCGGTCGCCGACGACGGGGTGCCGGTCGCCGCCCTGGTCGCGCTCGGCGTCGGCGTCGCGCTGCTCGCGGTGATCGAGCTCGAGCTGCTCGTCCGTACGGCGGACGGGGGCGTGGCGTTCCGGGACGCGGCCCTGCGCGACGTGATCCGCGCGGACACGCCGTCGGGGGTGCGGGAGGAGCTGCACCACGCGCTCGGGAGCGTGCTCGCGAGCCGCGGCGAGCGGGAGCAGGCGGCCCGCCACCTGCTGGCCGCGGCTGCGATCGAGCCACCGGCGGCGGTTGCCGCTGCGCGCGCGGCGGCCACCGCGGCGACCTCCGCGGGCGCGCACCTCGACGCGGTCGCGTGGCTCGAGCAGGCCACGGCGTGCTGCCACGACGAGCGGGAGCAGGTCGCGCTCCAGATCGAGCTCGGCGATGCGCTCCGGCTCGCGGGCGTGGCGACCCACGTGGGCGTCCTGGGTGCGGCCGCCGACCGAGCCGAGCGTCTGCGGGACGACGAGCTGCTGGGCGAGGCGGCGTTCGCGCTCCTGGCGCTCGGCGGCACGACGGTCAGTACGACGACCGACCCCAGCGCCGAGGCGCTGCTGACTCGCGCGGTCCGGCGGATCCGCGACGAGCAGCGAGTGGCGCTGGTCAAGGCGGCGGGAAGCCTGGCGTACTCGATGACCGGTCGGGCGGAGCAGAGTCGCCGCCTGTTCGCCGAAGCCGAGGCGGTCGCGACGCCGCCGGCGGTGCGGATGCGGGTGCTGCCGTTCGCGTACCTGGCGACGGGCCTGCCGGGCGACCTGGCGGCGCGGCGGCGGCACGCGGATGAGCTGCTGGCTCTTGCGGCACGGCACGAGGATCCGGTTGCGACCTTCGAGGGCCTGCACCTGGCGTTCTCGGTGCACCTGCAGGACGGCGACGGTGCGGCGCTGCGCCGGGTCCACGACGAGATGACGGCGCTGGTGGACCGGGTCGGCGACGTCGGTCGTCGGTGGGCCCTGCACTACTCCGCCGCCGCGCTGGCCCACCTGGACGGAGACCTGGAGGAGGCGGAGCGGCTGAGCAACGCGGCGTTCACGCAGTTCGCGCCGGTCTCCGAATCCCGCGCCACGGCCGTCCTGTTCGGTCAGCTGTTCGGCTTGCGGCTCGCCCAGGGGCGGGTGCCCGAGCTGCATCCGGTGCTGGCGCAGCTCGTGGCGGACCAGCCCGGCGTCCCCGCCTGGCACGCGGCGCTCGCGCTCAGCCTGGTGGAGACCGATCCGGCGGGTGCGACCGCGGCGGCGCGGCAGGCGCTGGCGATCGTGCAGCCGGACTTCAGCTGGCTGGCGGCGCAGCTGGTCACGGCGCGCGCGATCGCACTCGCGGTTCGCTCCGGAGTGCCGGACAACGGTCTGCTCGACGCGTGCCGCGCGACCTTGGATCCGTGGTCCGGGCTCGTCAGCTGGCAGGGGACGTGCTCCTACGGTCCGGTCGACACCACCCTGGCGCTGCTCGCGTCCGCGGCGGGCGACGGGGCTGCGGCCCGGCTCCTGTCGGACGCAGCGCGTTCGCAGGCCGAGCGCCTCCGGGCCCCGGTCTTCGCGGCGGAGCTGGTGGGGCTGGGATTCGGCTAAGAACCTGTTTCAGAATGATCGGCCGTCTGTCGCGGCCGCTGACACATCGCCGGATCACGATCCGAACCCTCAGTCAGACAACCAGTCTGACTCTCGGGCCTCGGACCGCACCCGGCTCGGCCATCGACCACGACAGACAACCACTGATCTTGAAACAGGTTCTAAGGGTCGGGCGTGGCCGGAATCGGCGGACCCGAGGCGGGGGCCGGACCCCGAATCGACTCGTCGATCGCGCCCCGGTCGACGGGTGCCGCGGAACGGTTCCCGAGCACCCTCGATCGACTCCGCGAACGTCGCGGCGATCGGGAGTCGACCTGGCCGGCGCGGCCTCGCGGAGCGAGCGGCCCCGAAACGACCGGAGCCCCGTGAATCACGGGGCTCCGGGGTCCTGCGAAATGCGCCAGAGAGGACTCGAACCTCCACGGGGTTATCCCCCACAAGGCCCTCAACCTTGCGCGTCTACCAATTCCGCCACTGGCGCAGGACGGTGCAGTCTAGACGGTTCGTCGTTCGCGTGACGGCTGGGTCGCGACGGGGGCGAGGGGCGGCTCCCGGGGGTGTTCGGAGCCCCGAAAAACCGGGGGATTGCAGGTGAAGCTTGCGTACCGCCGGTCGGCCCGCTAGTGTGGCGAACACACGTTCGATACGGGAACGACGCATGGACCTGACCAAGCGCCAGCAAGAGATCTTCGACTTCATCCGGACCTACACGTCTGGCAACGGCTACCCGCCGACGGTGCGAGACATCGGCACGGCCGTGGGGCTCGCCAGTTCATCGACGGTGCACGCGCACCTGGCGAACCTCGAGAAGCTCGGGCTGCTGCGCCGGGACCCGTCGAAGCCCCGAGCGATCGAGCTGCTGGGCCGCGGGGTCGAGCAGGCGGTCGAGGGCGTGCGCAGCGTCGTCGGGCAGTCGCACCGGCTGCCGCTGGTCGGCCAGGTCGCCGCCGGCATGCCGATCGCGGCCGAGGAGCAGGTCGAGGAGCACGTTCCCGTGCCCGACCTGGCCGGCGGCGACCAGGGCGAGTACGTGTTGCGGGTGCGCGGCGACTCGATGATCAACGCGGGGATCCTCGCGGGCGATCTCGTCGTGGTGCACCAGCAGGAGACCGCGAACGACGGCGACATCGTGGTCGCCCTCGTCGGCGAGGACGCCACGGTCAAGCGATTCTTCCGCGAGGCGGACCACATCCGGTTGCAGCCCGAGAACCCCGACATGGAGCCGATCCGCTCGCGGGAGGCGCGCGTGCTCGGCAAGGTCGTCGGCGTGTTGCGGAAGGTGGGGTAGGAACTTCGCTCAGTGGGCACGTCGTCGTAGGCGACGATCCCGCTGCACGCAGGTTCTGGATCGCCGGCACCCGGAAGGGGCCCCGGGAGGGGCACCCTGGATTCGGGTGGAGGCGGACCGTTCGCCGGGGTGGCGACGGGGTGCGTGGGAGGCGCGCCCGGCGCGCCGTCCCGTACGAGAAGTGACCCGGGTACGGCCCGGGTCGCCGGAGCACGAGTCGGGCGCCCTCGGGGCCCCGACTCGTCTACCGTTCTGGGGGCAGGCCACGCAGTCGCGGGCGGACACGATTCGCTCGAGGAAAGTCCGGACACCAGAGGGCAGGGTGGTCGGGAAGCCGACCCGGGGAAACCCGCGGGAAAGTGCCACAGAAATACACCGCCGATGGCGGGGGAGAGGGATCCCATCCCGCCGCCCCGCACAGGCAAGGTTGAAAAGGTGCGGTAAGAGCGCACCGGCGTCGCGGTGACGCGGCGGCCAGGTAAACCCCACCCGGTGCAAGACCGAGCAGGACCGTTCGTAGGCGGCCCGTCGAGGTCCAGGTAGGTCGCAGAGATGGATGGCTGCGCAACGACAGAATCCGGCTTACCGGCCTGCTACGGAAGGGCCCCGCTCCGGCGGGGCTCTTCTATTGGGGCTCCGCCGCCGGGTGGGGGCGATCGGGTGCGGCGTCGATCTCCGTTGGTCGTGGCCGGTCAGCGGACCGACCGCGCGACCCGGAAGCCGACGTCGTCGATGCGGAAGGTCGGGTGACTCCGTCGGCGGCAGGCGGCACGGCAGGCGTGGGGTGGATCGCACCAGCCGCCGCCGCGCAGTACGCGGTAGGAGCCGTAGACCTCGGGGTCGAAGACGTCCCAGCACCACTCCCAGACGTTGCCGATCGTGTCGTGCAGTCCCCAGGCGTTGGGTCGCTTGCCGCCCACCGGCTGGAGACGTTCGCCGGAGTTGCCGGCGTGCCACGCGATCTCGTCGAGCTCGCCGTAGCGGACGTCGTTGCTGCCCGCCCGGCAGGCGTATTCCCACTCCGCTTCGGTGGGCAGGCGGAAGCCGTTCGCGTCGTCGTCGAGCGCGACCTGCTCGCCGTCGACGGCGTAGCACCGCGCGAAGTCGGTCTGGTCGGAGAGTCGGTTGCAGAAGTCGACCGCGTCGAGCCACGAGACGTCGACGACCGGAAGCGCGGCGTCGTCCTCGCCGCTCGGTGGCGTACCGAGGACCGCGTGGTACTGGGCCTGCGTGACCGGGTGGCGGCCGACCAGGCAGGCGTCGACGTCGGCGAACCAGCGCCGCTTGGTGCGTTCGTCCTTGAGCGTCGTGCGTCCCGCCGGAATCGCGACCATCGCGTCGACTGCTTCCGCCGTGTCCATGCGAGGACGAGCCTAGCGGCCGCTGCCGTCCGCCCACCGTGCGAACATACGTTCGTGTCATCCGTGCTCTGCATCGTGCTTCCGCGGTTCCCGCTGGTGGTGGCCGCGGACGGACGCCGAGAGCTGCTGACCCAGCCGCTGGCGCTGGCTCCGGAGGCCGGGCGGACCCCGCTGATCGGCGAGGTCACGCCCGCGGCGGAGGCCCTCGGGGTCCGGCGGGGTCTGCCCCTAGGCGAGGCGCTGGCCCGCTGCCCGGGGCTGCAGCTGCTGACGCCTGACCCGGTCGGGGTCCAGGTCCGCTGGGACGCCCTGCTGGAGCAGCTGGAGGGGATCGGGGCGGCGGTCGACACCGACCCCTCCGGCAACGGCGGGACCGGTGGGGACCCGGGCGTCGCGTGGCTGGCGACGCACGGGATCCGGCGCCTGCACGGGGGGTCACTCGACGGGATCGTGCGAGCGGTCCGCGACGCGCTGCGCACGCCGGTCCGGATCGGCGCGGCCCCGACCCGGTTCCTGGCGCTGGTGGCGGCGCAGCGGGCACGGACCCGTCGCCCGGTCGTGCTCTCCGGCGACGACGGGCTCGGCGCGCTGCGCGACGAGCCGATCGTCACGCTCGCGGTCTGGGCCGAGTTCCGGGCGCTGGTCGAGTCGCTGGAGCGCCTCGGGGTGGCGACGCTCGGCGCCTTCCTCGGATTGCCGCGCGGCACGATCGGCGAGCGGTTCGGTCCCGTCGGGCTGCGGGCCTACGACCTGCTGTGCGGTCAGGAGCCTCCACTCCGACCCCGCGAGCAGGTCAGCCGGATCGAGGCCGATCTGCTGCTGCCGGAAGCGGCGTCGGGCGACCAGCTGCAACACGCCCTGAGGTTGCTGATCGACCGGGTGCTCGCCGATCCGCGTCGGCGGCACCGGCCGTTGCGCTCGCTGCTGCTGCAGGCCACGCTGGTCGAGCGGGGTACCTGGCAGGACCGGGTGGTGCTGCGGGAAGCGACCACCGACGCGTCGCGGATCGCGCTGGCGCTCGGGCTGCGGATCGCGCTGCTGCCCGCGCCCGCCGAGCAGCTGGCGCTGCGGGTCGACGGGCTGGGCGCGCCGGTCCCGGGCGACCGGCCGCTGCTCGAGGAACACCGGGAGATCCGCCGGGCGCGGCTGCTGGAAGCCGTCGAGCAGGTGCGTCAGGTCGCCGGTCCCGAGGCGGCGCTGCGGGTGGTCGAGATCGATCCGGGGTCGAGGTTCTCGGAGCGCCGCTCGGCGCTCAGCCCGTTCTGAGGTCGCGGTAGCGCGCGGCCAGCTCGGTCCGGGAGCGCACGTCCAGCTTGCGGTAGGCCCCGCGCAGATGGTGCTCGACCGTCCGCGGCGACAGGAAGAGGGTTGCCGCGACCTCGCGGTTGGTCCGCCCGGCGGCCACCAGCTCGCAGACGTCGTGCTCGCGCGCGGTCAGCGCCACCGCGTCCGGACTCGGTACCGCGGCGGGTGTCGCGCGACCGGGGACGCCGGTCGCGGCCAACTCACGGGTGGCCCGCGTCGCCCAGCGTCGGGCACCGAGTGCCGAGAAGGTCGCGGCCGCGTCCTGGAGCAGCGGCCGGGCGTCGGACCGGCGGCGCTCGCGGCGCAACCGCTCGCCGATCACCAGCCGCGTGCGCGCCTCCTCGAACGGCATCGGCAACCGGCGGTGGGCGGTGAGCGCCGCTTCCAGACGGCTGTCGACGGCCTCCGGTGGGCCGAGCAAGGCCCCGCAGCGGTGCACCGCCGCCGTGGCCCATGCGCCGTTCGTCCGCGCCGCCTCGTGCTCCAACTGGGCGAGGATCTTCGCGGCGTCGGCCGGCCGGCCGGCGGGGACGAGCGCCTCGACCGCGTCGGCGTGGCTGAACAGGAACGCCGGATCCCGGGTCCCGTGGTCCGCGGCGTCGGCGAGTGCCCGCTCGAAGTGCACGGCCGCGATCGCCGCGTGGCCCTCGGAGAGGGCCAGGTGCCCAAGCGC
>JBQGEK010000147.1:0-15705 GCA_052039575.1 Patulibacter sp.
GTCTACTACCTGGCCGGGATGCTCGCGGCCGGCGAGGACCCGCGGACGGTGGCCCGCCGGCTGGTCGTCTCGGCGAGCGAGGACATCGGCCTGGCCGATCCGCAGGCGCTGCCGCTGGCGATCGCCGCCGCCGAGGTCGTCGACCGGGTCGGCATGCCGGAGTGCCGGATCGTGCTCTCGCACGCCACGATCCGGTTGGCCCTGGCGGGCAAGAGCAGCACCGCCTACCGGGCGATCGACGCCGCACTGGGCCACATCGAGCAGCACGGCGCCGCGACGCCGCCGCCCTACCTGCGCGGAAAGATCAGCGAGGGCGCGGACCCGAAGGCCTACGACTACCCGCACGCCAACCCGGGCGGGGTCAGCAACCAGGAGCTGATGCCGCCGGGCCTGGAGCAGACGCGGTTCGTCGAGCCCGCGGCGCACGAGGCCGCCCTGCAGGGCCGGATCGACGAGATGCGGCGCGCCCGCGGCCGCAAGGGCTGACCGCCGGTCCGGCGCGGCCGGCCGGTCGTCCGCCGGGATCGGCTCCCGCCGTCAGGAGGGCGTGGCGCGTCGGGCCTTGCCGGCCGGGGCGCGGGTGGCCGGGCGCTTGCCCCGCACCGGCACCTGGGGCGGCGCGGGCCGGCGCGGCGGTGCGGCCGGCGGTACCGGCACGCCCGCCGGGCGCACGGTCTGGAACGGTGCCGTCTCGAGCGAGAACGAGGGGAACGTCATCAGCAGCAGGACGCTGACCGGCCCCTCGACCGCCTCGTAGGCGTGGGGGCGGTCGGCGTGGAACTGGACGAAGTCGTGGGGTCCGGCGGTCACCGCCGCGTCGAGCGGTCCGACGCGCAGGGTCCCGGCCAGTACGTAGAGCTGCTCGAGCACGCCGTACGGGTGCGCGGGCGACTCGGCCCGCTGCCCGGGCTCGATCGCCAGGCGGTAGAGCTCGGCGATCGCGCCGGAGCTGGGTGAGCGGTGGATCAGCTGGGCGTCGAGCGCCCAGTCGGCGACGTGGGTTCCGCCGTCGGCCCGCACGACCAGCGGCGCGTCGCTGGCGTGCTCGGTCACGAGGTCCGCCACCGCGACCCCGAGCGCGCGACCGAGCGCCTGGATCGTGTCCAACGTCGGATTGCCGCGCCCGGCTTCGAGCTGCGTCAGCGTGCCCTTGGCGATCCCGGCGTGCTGGCCGAGCTCGACGAGCGACAGTCCGCGGTTGCGGCGCAGCCGCCGCACGTTCGCCCCGACGGTCTGCGCGACGTTGTGCACGGAGCAACGCTACCGCCGCGAAACCGCGGCGGGGAAAGCGATCGCGAGCACCCTACGGTTCGACCAAGCCGCGGCGGATCGCGTAGCGCGCGAGTTCGACCCGGTTGCGCAACCCGAGCTTGTCGAGCACGTTCGAGCGGTGGCGCTCGACGGTGTGGGGGCTGATCACCAGGTGGGCGGCGATCTCGTCGGTCGTGTACCCCTCGGCGATCTGCTTGACGACCTCCTGCTCGCGGGCGGTCAGCAGATCCTCCGGCAACGGCTCGCCGCGCTGCGCTCCTTCGAGCAGGTCCTGGACCAGGGTCTGGACCGCGCGCGGATAGAGGAACGGCGTCCCCTGCATCGCCGACCGGCACGCCGCGACCAGGTCGCGGTTGGCCGACGACTTCAGCACGTAGCCGGCGGCGCCCGCCTTCAGCGCCTCGAACAGATACTGCTCGTTCTCGTGCATCGAGAGCAGCAGGGTCCGCAGCTCCGGCCGGCGACGGCTGAGCTCGCGCGCGACCTGGATCCCGGTCCGCTGCGGCATCGAGACGTCGAGGATCGCGAGGTCCAGCCGCAGATCGGCGTCGAGCGCGGTGCGGACGGCCTCGGTGCCGTCGGACGCTTCGGCGACGACCTCCAGGTCGTCCTCGGCGTCGAGGATCAGCTTGATCCCGTCGCGGACCAGCGTGTGGTCGTCGGCGAGCAGGATCCGGACGGGTCCGTCGGTGGTCATGGCTGGTCTCGCTCGAGGACGGGGGAGGACACTGAGGCGGGGGCGGACGTCTCGGTCGGGACCGCGAATCGGACGGTGGTGCCGCCGCGTCGGTCGGACGCGACGCTGAGGCTGCCGTCGACCAGGCGCGCACGCTCGTGCATCCCGGCGATGCCGCCGTCGCCGGGGGCCGGCACGGTGAAGCCGGCGCCGTTGTCGCTGACGGTCAGCACGACCTGGTCTCCGTCGTGCTGCAGCGCGACCGTCGCGCGGCTGGCGCCGGCGTGGCGGATCACGTTGGTCAGGGCTTCCTGGGCGATCCGGTAGACGACCAGCTCGACGTCCGGGTTGAGCTCGGGGATCGGGCCCGCGAACGCACGCTCGATCCCGAGGCCGCTCTCGTGCGTGACCCGGGTCGTCAGGGCGATCAGCGCGTTGACCAGGCCCAGGTCGTCGAGCACCTCGGGACGCAGCCGGCGCGAGATCCCGCGCACGTCGCTGAGCGCGCGGTTGACGGTCCGCTGCATCGACTCGCGGGCGTCGTCGGGCAGCTCGGCGCGCTCGATCTGCAGCGCCAGCGCCGTCAGTGTCTGGCCGAGCTCGTCGTGGATCTCGTGGGCGACGCGCCGCCGCTCGGCGTCCTGGGCCGCGACGGTCCGGCGGTCGCTGGCGAGCCGCTCGGTGCGGAACCGCTCGAGCATCTGCTCGAACGCGTCGACCAGCCGCGTGACCTCGTCGTCGTCGGGCAGCACGTGGCCACGCAGGTCGGGCGTCGGCTGGCGCGGGTCGACGGTCCCCATCACGTCAGCCAGTCGCTTGAGCGGGGCGATCAGCCGGCGCAGGCCCAAGTGGATCACGAGCAGGACGATCCCGAGTCCGACGATCACGCTGACGTCCGCGGGGATCCCGGCCGGGGTGGTGATCCGCAGCGGCGAGACCAGCAGCAGGATCGCGACCAGCCCGAGCACCAGCGCCTCCGCCAGGAAGATCTGGCGGGCGAGCGACATCCGCATCAGGACCTGGGTCAACGGCATCCTGGGACGGTGCCAGATCGTCGTGGCCGCCGTCACGGAGCGACGCTGATCCGCGTCACCCGCAACTCGCGGCGACGGCCGCCGGGCAGCGTGACCTCGGCGACGTCGCCGACCGTGGTGCCGATCAGCGCGAGCCCGACCGGCGACGTGACGGAGACCGCGATCGACCCCGCGGGATCGTCGGCCGGGGCGAGCACGGTCAGCGTGTAGCGGCTCGGCTTGCGGCCGTCGTGGACATCGACGACGGTGCCGACCACTGCCCGTGTCGGAAGGTCGTCGGCGATCACCCGGCCCTGGGCGAGCGCCTGCTCGACCACGAGGATCCGGGCCTGGACGTCGGTGCCCGGATCGGAGCCGACTCCGCCGTTGCGGTCCCGCTCGTCCTGACTGGCCTGCAGCGCGGCGAGCGTTGCCTCCAGCTCGGTCCGCCCGGCGGCCGTCATCAGCAGTTCTCGGCCGTGGGGGAGCAACGTCGGGAGCATCTCCTCCACGGTGAACCCCCGGGCGGTCGCGCACCATTGCGGGTCCCGACCATCTGGGTCGCTGCGCGAGCGTTCGCGCCGGTCGGCGCGGCGGACCTTCGAAGACGATCGGTCGGGCGTGCGTCGGCGCGAGAACCGTGGGGCTACCCTATGGACATGCCTGCTGCCGCCTACGCCGGTAAGGAGTGCGTCTGCCAGTTCAAGCGCGGTCTCTGCGACCAGACCTGCGTCAAGGACATGCTGGACACGCCCTTCTACATCGCGTGCCTGCGTCTGCGAGGGCGCAAGTGCCTCGTGATCGGCGGGGGCGAGCTGGGCCTCGAGAAGACCGAGGGGCTGCTGGCCTGCGACGGCGACGTCGTGGTGATCGCGCCCGAGGTCAAGCCGGAGGTCGAGCAGCTCGCCGCCGAGGGCTCGATCGTCTGGGAGCGCCGCGAGTACGCCGGCAAGCAGGACCTCGAGGGGAAGTTCCTCGTGATCGCCTGCACCGACGACACCGACACCAACATCGTCATCTACGAGGATGCCGAGGAGCGGGCGATGCTGGCGAACATCGTCGACGTGCCGCCGCTCTGCAACTTCATCCTGCCCGCGATCGTGCGGACCGGTCCGCTGGCGATCGCGATCTCCACCGCCGGGGCGTCGCCGGCGCTGGCCAAGCGGATGAAGAACGAGGTCTCGGAGCTGTTCGGCGAGGAGTACGCGCGGCTTGCCGTGATGCTCAACGACGTCCGCGGCTGGGCCAAGGGGACGTTGCCGACCTATCAGGACCGCAAGGTGTTCTTCGAGGGGATCGTGAACGGCGATCCCGATCCGGTGCAGCTGCTGCGTGAGGGGCGCGACGGTGAGGTGCTGACGCTGATCGCCGCGGCCCGCGAGCGGGCCGAGCACCAGCTGGCCCAGGCCGGCTGAGCGCTCAGCGGCCGGCCGGCGTCCAGCTGTCCAGGCCGTGCGAGACGATTCCGGCGGCGCGCCGGATGTCGCCGCGAACCGCGTCCTGCAGCGCGGTGCCGGTCAGCCCGGCGAGGATGTGCCGGCGCCGGCAGGTCATGTGCACATCCCAGATCGCCACGACCGCCCGGGCCGCGATCTGGGGCTCCGGCTCGTGCGGCTCGACGCCGGCTTCGCGGGCGAGCTCCTCCGCGACGACGTCGGTCAGATCCGCCATCAGGTCGCGCATCGCGCCGAGCAACGCGGGCGTGGTCTCGATCAGCCGTCCGAACTCGAGCATCATCGGCTGGACGAGCTCCTCGGTCACCACGTAGTGCTCGAGCTCGAGCTCGAGCATCTGCTCGACAGCATCGGCGACCGAGGACCCGGGCCGGCGTTCGCGCACGACCTTCCGCACCTCGGCCTCGAGCTCGTCGGCTCGGTCGAGGACCAGCGATTCCTTGGTCGGGAAGTAGTTGTAGATCGTCTTCTCGGAGATCCCGACCTCGGCTGCGATCTCAGAGATCCGGACCGCGTCGAAGCCTCGCTCGCAGAACATCAGCGTGGCGACGTCCGAGATCAGCTCGCGGGTCAGCCGCTTCTTGCGCTCACGCAGGCCCTCGTCCCTCGGGCCGTGCGCGGAGGCGTGGGCGTTGCGCATTTCGTGGATCGCGGCGAGAACCTGATCGCGACTCCACCCGGGGTGGAGGTCACGGCGCGGCGCGGTCTCTTCGGCGGTCACCACCCGAGCCTACCGCGGAAGGGTGAGTGACAGGAAAGTTCCAGCGACTAGACGTTTCGTCCCATCGGCGAGCGGGTCAGCGCTGGCGACGCTTCTGCTCGTGCTTGGCCCGGTCGGCGGCGAGCTGCTCGCGCCAGGCCTCGCCCCAGATCCGGTCGCGGAACACGAAGACGAAGATGCCGCCGGCCACGATCGCGCCGATCGTCTGGAGCGTCTCGTCGCCGAAGATCGGCTTGAGGATCATCCAGACGGCGATCATCAGCAGGACCAGTAGGCAGATCCAGAACAGCCGACCGCGTCGCTTGGGTTCCTCGTCGACGGTTTGATCCTTGCGGGCCATACCCGCGCAGGGTACCGACGTCGGTCGGTGCGTAGGCTTCTCGACCGATGCCCGCGTCCTCTCCGCAGCCGAGCGCGTCGCCGGCGATCCGCCTGGTCGGCGCGGCACGGCGCCGTGGCGAGCGGATGGTCCTGCGTGACCTGACGTTCGACCTGCCGGCCGGCGGAACGCTCGCGCTGCTCGGCCCCAACGGCGCGGGCAAGTCGACGCTGCTGCGGGTGCTCGCCGGGCTGATGCGACCGAGCGCGGGGACCTGCGAGGTGCTCGGCAGCAGCCTGCCGAAGCAGCGAGCGTCGCTGCGGGGCCGCGTCGGCTACCTGGCCCACGAGCCGATGCTCTATCGCGACCTGACGGTCCGCGAGAACCTCGTCCACCGCGCCCGGCTGCTGCGGGCTCCGCTGGCCCGGGTCGACGCGCTCCTGACGGCGACGGGGCTGGAGAAGCGGGGAGCGTTCCCAGTCCACGCGCTGTCGCGGGGCCTGACCCAGCGGACGAGCGCCGCGATCGCGCTGCTCGGCGACCCGGAGCTGCTGCTGCTCGACGAGCCGCTGGCCAACCTCGACCCGACCGCGTCGGCGCAGCTCGACGCGCTGCTGGCCGCCCGGCCGGCCGAGCACGGGGGCGACGCCGCGGTCTCGACCCGCGAGCGGCGGACCCGCGTGATCGCCGGCCACGACCCCGACGCGGCGCTGGCCTCCGCCGACCTGGTGCTGGGGCTGCGGGTCGGCCGCCCGGTGCTGCTCGCCGTACCGGACCGGATCACCGACGCCGAGATCGGGGCGCTCTACCGATGAGCGGCTGGGTTCAGGACGTCCGCTCGCTGCTCGCTCTCGAGTGGCGGCGCGAGCGGCGCACGCCCCAGGTGCTGCCGGCGATGGCGCTGTTCAGCGTTGGGGTCTTCGTCGCGTTCCGCTTCGGCCTGCAGGACGGCTCGGTCGACGGGCCGCTGGCCGCCGGGATCCTGCTCGTCACCACGCTGCTGGCCGCGCTGCTCGGGATCGGCCGGCTGTGGGCGGCGGAAGAGGAGGAGGGTGGCCTCGACGGGTTCCGCCTGACCCCGGTGCCGGCGTCGGCGCTGGTCGCCGCGAAGGCGCTCGCGCTCTGGTCGTTCCTGATCGCCCTGCACCTGATCGCGGTGCCGGCGTTCGCCCTGCTGCTGCTGTCGGACGGCCTGGCGGCCGGGGCCATCCCGCGGCTGGTCGGCGGCCTGCTGCTGATCGACCTGGGGATCGCCTGCGCGGGGGCGCTGGTCGGGGCGATCGCGGCGGCGGCCCGCTCGCGCGAGCTGCTGGTGCCGCTGATGGCGGTGCCGCTGCTGATCCCGCTGGTGGCGATCGCTTCGGAGGTGATCGCCCCGCTGCTGCAGGGGTCGGGGTCGGGGCCGGGGTCTGTGACGGAGGGCCGGTGGTGGCTCGCGCTGGCCCTGTACGATGGGGTGTTCCTGCTGGTCTGCTGGTCGGTGTCCGACGGAATCGTCGAGGACTGAACCGCGTGAAGATGCCCCACGCCCGTCGGCTCCTTCCCCTCTCCCTGATCACCATCGCCCTGCTGGTGGTGTGGGTCTTCGTGGTCGCGGTGGTGACGCCGACCGACGCGACCGAGGGCGTGCGGCAGAAGCTGACGTATCTGCACCCGGCGTTCGCGATCATCACCCTGGTCGCGTTCGTGGCCGGCGCCGTCTTCGCCTGGCAGCACCTCAAGCACGACCGCCCGCTCGACGACCTGCGTTCGTACGTGGCGATCCACCTCGGCCAGATCTTCTGCGTGGTGGCGCTGATCACCGGCGGTCTCTGGGGCAAGGCGGCGTGGGGCGTGTGGTGGAGCTGGGACGAGCCGGTGCTCGTGACCTTCCTGATCATCTTCCTGCTGTACGCGACGTACCAGCCGATGCGGTTTGCGATCGAGGACCCCGAGCGTCAGGCCCGGACCGCGTCGGTCTTCGCCGTGACCGCCGGGATCTTCGCGCCGGTCTGCTTCGGCGTGGTGCGGATGACGACCAACCTGCTGCACCCGCAGCCGCTGAACGACCCGGGGGCCAACCTGCCCGGGACGGCGGGGTTGGCGTTCACGCTGTCGATCCTGGCGCTCGGCGCCCTGTTCGTGACGCTGTGGCACCTGGAGCTCGTGCACAAGAGCACGCGGATCCGGCTGCGCAAGCTGCAGCGCCGTGTCGAAGGCGAGGACGCCGTGCCCGTCGCGAGCCGCGCGTCGTCCCCCGTCGTCCTCTAGAGGAGCTGCCGTGCCGCCGATCGCCGTTACCCCCGTCCTGGCCGCCGCCGACACCGGCTACATCGTCGCCGCGGTCGTCGTCTCGGCGGTCGTCGTGATCGTCTACCTGTGGATCATCGCGATGCGGGTCCGCACCGCCGCGGTCCAGCTCGACGAGCTCGAGCAGCGGCTCGACCGGCTGCCGGTCGAAGACGAGCCCGTCGTGACACCCCCCGAGGTCGCTCAGCGATGAACGAGCTGCTGGTCCTCGGGCTGTCGCACAAGACCGCACCGGTCGCGGTTCGCGAGCGGCTGGCGGCGTCCGAGCGCCAGACGGAGCTGATCCTCGCGCAGCTGGTCGCCCGCGAAGCGGTGCACGAGGCCGCGATGGTCTCCACCTGCAACCGGACCGAGATCTACCTGGTCGTCAGCGACGCGGTCCAGGCCGAGAGCGACGTGCTCAGCATGGTCGCCGCGAGCTCGCGGATCCGCCCGACCGAGCTGGCCAGCCTGGTCTACACCCCGCGCAACTGCGATGCGGCCCGTCATCTGTACCGCGTGACCAGCGGGCTCGACTCGATGGTGCTCGGCGAGTACGAGGTCCAGGGGCAGGTCAAGCGCGCCTACGACACCGCGCTGCGGCTCGGCACCACGGGGCCGTTGCTCAACCGGCTGTTCAAGGCGGCACTGCGGACGGGCAAGCGGGTCCGCAGCGAGACCCGGATCGCGGAGCGCCGCACCAGCGTGTCGTCGGTCGCCGTGGGGCTCGCGGCCGACACGGTCGGCGACCTGCAGGACTCCAACGCGATGATCATCGGCGCCGGCGAGACCGCCGAGTTGACCGCGCAGGCGTTCGCGACGCAGGGAGTCCGCACGCTGTTCGTGTCCAACCGGCACGCCGATCGCGCCCGTTCGCTGGCCGACCGGTTCGGCGGCGACGTCGGCCGGCTCGACGACCTGCCGGAGCAGCTCGAGGGCGCCGACATCGTCGTCTCGTCGACCGGTTCGCCGCACCCGGTGTTGGGTCCCGAGGCGCTCGGCGACGTGATGGGCTCGCGCCGCGCGGGCGGCAACGACCGGCCGCTGGTGCTGATCGACATCGCCGTCCCGCGAGACATCGATCCCGAGTGCGCGGCGATCGACGGCGTCACCCTGCTCGACATCGACGACCTGCAGTCCGCGGTGGCGCTCAACCTGGCCGGGCGGATCGACGAGGTCGAGGGTGCCGAGCGGATCGTCGAGCAGGAGATCCACCGGTTCGCCCGCTGGATGGGCCAGCTCGAGGTCACGCCGACGATCACCGACCTGCGCAGTCGCGCCGCCCAGATCGTCTCGACCGTGGTCGGCGAGAACGCCGGCCGCTGGGAGTCCGCCAGCGACGCGGACCTCGAGCGGGTCGAACGGCTCGCGCAGACGGTCGTCCAGCGGCTGCTTCATGAGCCCACGGTGCGGCTCAAGCAGGCCCGCGACCGCGACGACAGCCACGGTCACGTCGAGCTGCTGCGCGACCTCTTCGGACTCGACGACGTGGCGGAGCGCGACCAGCAGGCCGGTGCCGCCGCCGCGGGGGCCCCGGCGCACGTGGTGCCGCCCGGGACCGGCTGGCGCCCGTCCGGCAGCTCGTCGGCGTCCGGTCCCGGCAACGTCCTGCCGCTGGCGCCGCGCCGCGCCCGCCAGCCGTCGTCGTGATTCGGCTGGGCAGTCGGCGGAGCCCGCTGGCGCTGGTCCAGGCCGAGGCGGTCGCCGCCGCTCTGCGCTCGGGGGACCACGTCGTCGAGATCGTCGAGATCGAGTCGTTCGGCGACCGGCACCGCGCGGCGCCCGACAAGTCGAAGTGGGTGCTGGAGTTCGAGCAGGCGCGGCTCGACGACCGGATCGACCGGGCCGTGCACTCGGCCAAGGACGTCCCCGGCGACCTGCCCGCCGGGCTCGAGATCGCCGCGGCGAGCGGCCGTGAGGACCCGCACGACGTGCTGATCGGCGCGGCGTCGCTCGACGCGCTGCCGGACGGTGCCCGGGTCGGGACCGCCAGCCTGCGGCGCGCGGCCCAGCTGCTCGCCGCCCGCCGAGACCTGCGGATCGTCGAGGCGCGCGGCAACGTCGACACCCGGCTCGGCCGGCTCGAGGCGGACCACGAGGACCGAATCGACGCGATCGTGCTGGCGCAGGCCGGTCTCGACCGGCTCGGCCGTGATCCCGGCGTGCGGGTCCGGCTCGACGGTCCGACCTTCGTCCCCGCGCCCGGACAGGGCACGCTGCTGATCGAGGGTCGGGCGGGCGACCCGGTCGGAGGGATCGCTCGGGGTCTGATCCACGACGCCGCCAACGGCGCCTGCCTGCGCGCCGAGCGGGCTCTGGCGGCCGCGCTCGGCGCCGACTGCACCAGCGCCGTCGGCGCGTTCGCCCGGCACCGCGACGGTCGGCTGACGCTGACGGGGTTCGTCGGCGCGCCCGACGGATCCGGCTGGGCGGTCGACGAGCAGCACGGCGGGGCCGGCGACCCGGAAGCGCTGGGTGCGTCGGTCGCCGAGCAGCTGCGGCGCGCCGGTGCTGACGAGCTGCTCGCCGCGGCCCGCGCCGCGTCACCGCACGACCCCGACGATTCCGTTCGAAAGGCCCGCCCGTCGTGACCAACGCCTCGGACCCCACGAGCTCCTCCGGCCCCGGCACGGTCTACCTGGTCGGCGCCGGCCCCGGCGATCCGGGGCTGATGACGGCGAGGGCGATCGAGGTGATCGCCGCGGCCGACGTCGTGCTCTACGCCGCACTGCTCCCGGGGACCGCGCTCGACGGCGCCCGCCCGGACGCCGAGCTGGTCGACGTCGGCAAGCGCGGGGGCGGTGTCCAGGTCCCGCAGGAGACGACCGAGCAGTTGCTGGTCCGCCACGCGCTTGCCGGCCGCTCGGTCGCCCGGGTCAAGGGCGGCGATCCGTACGTCTTCGGCCGGGGCGGCGAGGAGGCCGCGCGGCTCCGGGCCCAGGGGATCCCGTTCGAGGTCGTCCCGGGCGTGACCGCGGGGATCGCCGGTCCCGCCTACGCGGGGATCCCGGTGACCCACCGCGAGCACGCGCCGGGCGTGGCCTTCGTGACCGGCCACGAGAACCCCGACAAGCCGGAGTCGACGATCGACTGGCCCGGCCTGGCGGCCTTCCCCGGCACCCTCGTCTTCTACATGGGTGTTCGCCGGCTGCCCCAGATCACGGCGTCGCTGGTCGGCGGCGGTCGCTCGGCCGACGGGCCGGCCCCAGTCGTCCAGTCCGGCACGGTCGGCGGCCAGCGCGTGGTCACCGGCACCGTCGGCACGATCGCCGCGATCGCCGCCGAAGCGGGGATCCAGGCCCCGGCGGTCACGGTCGTCGGTTCGGTCGCGTCGCTGCGCGACGAGCTGCGCTGGTTCGAGGATCGGCCGCTGTTCGGCCGTACGGTCGCGGTGACCCGCGCCCGGGCCCAGGCCAGCGGTCTCGCGCGGCGGCTGCGTGCGCTCGGCGCCGAGGTCGTCGAGACCCCGACGATCCGGACCCGCTCGCTCGGCGCGACGGTCCCGCCGCTCGGCGACTTCGACGTGGTCGCGCTGACCTCGCCCAACGGCGTGCGGGAGCTGGTCGCCGGGCTGCTCCGGGACGACCGCGACCTGCGCGAGCTGCACGCGGCGACGATCGCGGCCGTCGGCCCGGGAACCGCACGTGTGCTGCGCGAGTTCGGCCTGCGCGCCGACGTGGTCCCGGAGACGTTCACCGGCGAGGCGCTGGCCGCCGCGCTGACGGCGGGGGACGCGGATGCGAGTGGGGCTGCGGGGAACGGACCCCCGGCGAGCCGGCGCAGGGTGGCGGGAGCCGAACGCTCCGCTCGCGGTGATGCTCCTCGCCGCGTCCTGCTGGCGCGCGCGGCAACCGGCGGATCCGCGCTGCCCGACGCGCTGCGGGCCGCGGGCGACGACGTCGTCGACCTGGCGCTCTACGAGACGGTGGCCGAGCCGCTGGCCGACGATGCGCGCGAGCGGGTCGCGGCCGCCGACTACGTGACCTTCACGTCGGCGTCGACCGCGACGTTCCTGTCACAGGCCGGCGGGATGCCGTCCGGCGACGGTCCCCGGCTGGTCTCGATCGGCCCGGTCACGACCGCGGCGCTCGCCGAGCTCGGCGAGACCCCGGCGGTCGAGGCCGAGCAGGCCACGATCGACGGCCTGGTCGCCGCGCTGGTCGCCGACGCCACCGGCTGACCGCGCCGCATCCGGGGCCGCGCGATCTCCCTTCGCCTCCCTGAGGGAGGCAAACGACCCGCGCACGCCAGCTTGCAGCGGACGCGTCGGCGCGGCACGCGCGTCCCGCCGAACACTAGGATCGGTCTATCGCGCGCTCGGTTGTCACGTTCCTCTCCGACTACGGGGTCTACGACGAGTTCGTCGGGGTCTGCCATGGCGTGATCGCCAGGATCGCCCCCGAGGCACGGGTGATCGACCTGACGCACGGGATCCCGTCGTTCGACGTGCGGCTGGGTGCGATCACGCTGCAGCGCTCGCTGCCGTACGTGCCGCCCGGCGTCCACCTGGCCGTCGTCGATCCGGAGGTCGGCGGTCGCCGCAGTCCGATCGCGTTGCACGTGGCCGAGGACGACCGAATCCTGGTCGGGCCCGACAACGGCTTGCTGTGGCTGGCCGCCCAGCGGTTCGGCGGGATCGTGCGGGCGGTCGACCTGAGCCGCTCGCCGTACCGGCTGGAGCCGGTCTCGGCGACCTTCCACGGCCGCGACATCTTCGCCCCGATCGCCGCGCGTCTGGCGGCGGGCCTCGACCTGGGCGACGTCGGCGAGCCGATGGACCCGGACGCGGTCCAGCCGATGCCGATGCCGATGGCCGAGCTCGACGACGACGGGCTGATCGCCCACGCCCTGGCCTTCGACCGCTTCGGCAACGTGATGCTCGACCTCGAGCACGAGGAGCTGACGGCTGGCGTCGGGCTGCGGCTCGGCGAGGCGGTCGAGGTCAACGGGGTGCGGGGAGTCTACGCGACCACCTTCGCCGACGTGGCCGCCGGCACGCTGATGCTCTACCAGGACGCCAACCGTGCGATGGCCGTGGCGATCAACCGCGGGTCCGCCCGCGAGATCCTCGGGCTGCAGGCCGACGGCGACGTGCGGATCCGCCGCGCATGAACGCCGCGCCGCGGCCGCTCGGTACGCCGCGCCACGCGTTCGACGAGACCGGGTCGACCAACGACGAGGCTCGCCGGCTGGCGCGCGAGGGCGCGCCGCACGGCACCGTCGTCACGGCCGACGCGCAGACCGCGGGGCGAGGGCGCCAGGGGCGGCCGTGGGTGGTGCCGCCGGGGCAGGCGCTGCTCGTGTCGGTGGTCCTGCGCGACCTGCCGCACTTCTCGCTGCTGCCGCTGGCGGTGGCCGTCGCGGTTGCGGAGACGGTCGGCGGGGACGCGCGGATCAAGTGGCCGAACGACGTGGTCCGGGTGCAGGACGACGGGGCGCTGCGCAAGTACGCGGGGATCCTCTGCGAGGGCCGGCCGACCGACGGATGGGCGGTCGTCGGGATCGGGCTCAACGTCGCGGTCGACCTGGATGCGATGCCGGCGGACGTCGCCGAGCGCGCTGCGTCGATGGGGCAGACCCCGGACGACCGCGAAGCGGTGCTCTGCCGCCTGCTCGAACGGCTCGGCGCCGCGATCGAGGCACCGCCCGCCGTGCTGCTGGAGCACTGGGTGGCGCTCGACGTGCTGCAGGGCCAGACGATCCGCTGGGTGCGGCCCGGCGGAGCGGACGGCGGCAGCGGTGAGGCGATCGGCGTCGACGACCTCGGCCGGCTGCGGGTTCGGCAGCCGGACGGGACGGTCGCGGCGCTGGACGCCGGCGAAGTGCACCTACTCCGCTGATTCTTCCCGATCGGGAAGGCTGAACCCGGGCTCCGGGTAGGTGCCGCCGACCTACGCCGCGATGCTCCGAAAGATCGCGGCGTAGCTCTGCGCCTCGGCCTCAGACGCGCTGGATCAGCGTGCCGGTGCCGATCCCGCCGCCGCAGCACATGGTGACCAGGCCGATCTCCTTGTCGGTCCGCTCCAGCTCGTGCAACAGGGTGGTGATCAGCCGCGCACCGGTAGAGCCGAGCGGGTGGCCGAGCGCCATCGCCCCGCCGTTGACGTTGACCCGGTCCATGTCGGGGTGCAGCTCCCGCTGCCAGGCGGCGACCACCGGCGCGAACGCCTCGTTGACCTCGAACAGGTCGATGTCGTCGATCGTCATCCCGTTGCGCTCGAGGATCTTGCGGGTGGCGGGGATCGGACCCTCGAGCATCTTCACCGGGTCGCAGCCGACGGTCACCTGGTCGACGATCCGGGCGCGCGCCCGCAGCCCCAGCTCCTTCGCCCGGCCGGCCTCGGCCAGCAGCACCGCGGAGGCGCCGTCGGAGATCTGCGACGAGTTGCCGGCGGTGATCTTGCCGTCGGGCCGGAACGCGGGCTTGAGCTCGCCGAGCTTGTCGGCGGTGGTCCCGGGACGGATTCCCTGGTCGGTCCGGACCTCGCCGTCGGCCCCCGGCATGACCAGGATCTCGCGGTCGAAGCGGCCCTCGTCGGTCGCCCGCTGGGCCAGTCGGTGGGAGCGCTCGGCCAGCTCGTCGAGCTCGCGGCGGCTGATCTCCCACTGGTCGGCGATCATCTCCGCGCCGAGGCCCTGGCCAACCACGTTGTGGACGTCCAGGAAGGCCTGCGGGTGCGGCGTGCCCCACTCGGCCTGGGTCTTCGGGCCGATCGAGAACGGCACGCGGGTCATGCTCTCGACGCCGGCCCCGATGCCGATGTCGATCACGCCGGAGGCGATCTGCGCGGCGCTGAAGTTGACGCCCTGCTGGGCTGATCCGCACTGGCGGTCGACGGTCGTGGCCGGCGTCTCGACCGGCAGGCCGGCCTGCAGCCACGCGTTGCGGGCGACGTTGAACGACTGCTCGCCGAGCTGCTGGACGCAACCTGCGACGACGTCCTCGACCTGGGCCGCGTCGATCCCGGCGCGGCGGATCACCTCGGTGTAGATCGCCCCGAGCAGCTCGTTGGGGTGGAGGTCGCGGAAGACGCCCTTCTCCCGGTGCCCGCGGCCGATCGGCGTGCGGACGGCTTCGACGATGACGGCCTCGCGGCCTCCCATACGGGTCATGGGTGCTCCTCACTGCCAAACAGTTGTTTGAACTTGCCGGTCGGATGGTACCGCCTGGTGTCGCTCGCGGGGCTCGGGTCGCCGGCCGATGCGTGAAGCGTGAGTGGACAGCGGCGGGCGGGGATGGGATCTTGGGGCGGGTTGGTGGCGGTGGACAGGCGGTGTCGGGCTCGCTATTCTCCACGCAGGCAGTCAAACAGCTGTTTGGTAGGGGTTGTGCGTCAGGTGTCTGGGGCGGCCCCGACGGCGCGGCGGGCGTCGCGCTCTGCGGCGTGCGGGGCATCGCAACATCTCGCCGGTCGTGTACTGAGGAAGGAGAAGCATGGAGAGCGCTGCTGTACCGCGCGACGTCGAGGGAACGTCGCCGAATCCCCCTGCGTCAGCACCGATGGTCGGCCGACCGCTCGGTGATCTCCTGGTGGCGAGCGCCGAGCGTCGAGGCGACGCGCCGGCGCTGATCCTGCCGGACCGCACTATCGGCTACCGGGAGCTCGCGGAGCGAGCGTGGGCGACCGCCCGCTCGCTGACCGCGCTCGGGGTGCGCCCCGGCGACCGCGTCGGGATGTTGATGGCCAACGGCGCGGACATCGTGATCGACTACTTCGGGATCGCCCTGGCCGGTGCCGTCTCGGTGCCGATCAACGTTCGCTACCGCAGCGAGGAGTTGCGATTCCTGATCGCGGACGCCGCGTTGACGGCGGTGATCACCAGCGACGCCACCGACGAACACCGAGACTTCGCGGCGCTGCTGCACGAGGCGCTCCCGACGTTGAAGGACACGACCACGCCGGCGGTCCTGCGGCTCGACGGCCTCCCCTCGCTGCGCTTCGTGGTGGTGCACGGCCGCAAGCAGGTGCCGGGCATGCTCG
>JBQGEK010000148.1:0-17623 GCA_052039575.1 Patulibacter sp.
CCGGCGGCCGTCGCGACCCCGCCGGTCGCGACGGCTCCGACCAAGGGACACCCATGCTCGATACGCATTCCGATCCGGTGATCGCCGTCCGCGGCGTGAGCAAGAGCTTCCCCGGCGTGCGTGCCCTCGACGACGTCGACCTGCAGGTCGGGCGTCGCGAGGTCCACGCGCTGCTCGGCGAGAACGGTGCCGGCAAGTCCACCCTGATGAACGTGCTGGCCGGCGCGCTCCGGCCCGACACCGGCGAGCTCGTCGTCGGCGGGCGCAGCGTCGGCCACCTCGACGCGGTCAGCGCCCGCGCTGCCGGCATCGGGTTCATCCGCCAGGAGCCCAACGTCCTCGACGACCTCTCGGTGCTGGAGAACATGACGCTCGGCGCGGAGCACCGCAGGCTCGGCCTGCTCGAGGCCCGCGACGCCGACGACGAGGCCCGGACCTGCTTGGAGCGGGTCGGGCTCGACGTCGACCCGCGTCGTCTCGTGCGATCGCTACCGCTCGCCCAGAAGCAGCTGTTGGCGATCGCCAAGACGCTGTTCCAGCGCCCGCAGGTGCTGATCATGGACGAGCCGACCGCCACGCTGACCTTCGCCGAAGCCGACCGGCTGTTCGAGATCGTCGCGGAGGAGGTCGCCGCCGGCGGCTCGGTGATCTACATCTCGCACCGGCTCGAGGAGATCTTCCGGATCGCCGACCGCGCCACGGTGCTGCGCAACGGGGCGCTGATCGGCACCGTCGGGATCCAGTCCGGCGAGGTCGACGAAGAGGGCCTGATCCGGATGATGATCGGGCGCGACTTGAGCGAGGCGTTCCCCGAGCGGGAGGCAGCACGGCCCGCGGACGATGCCCACCGACTGACCTTCCGTGGCCTGGTCGGCGAGATCCGGCCGGCCGACCCCGACCTGACGGTTCGCGGTGGCGAGGTGCTCGGGATCGCGGGGCTCGTCGGCTCCGGCCGCACCGAGCTGGTCGAGGCGCTGTTCGGGGTCGACCACGAGCAGCCGATCGACGCGACGCTCGACGACGTTCCGATCGACACCACCAGCCCGGCGAGCGCCGCGGCATCCGGCGTCGCGCTCGTCCCCGAGGACCGCCGCCACCAGGGGTTCGTCGGCGTGATGAGCATCGAGGAGAACCTCACGATGGCCGTCCCCGACCGGATCAGCCGGTTCGGCGTGATCCGTCGCCGCAGCTCGCGGCAGCTGACCGGGAACTTCCTCGAGCGCCTGCACGTGAAGGCGTTCGGCCCCGGGCAGGTCGTTGCCACGCTCTCGGGCGGCAACCAGCAGAAGATCGTGATCGCCAAGTGGATGGCGCGCGATTCCACCATCTTCATCTTCGACGAGCCCACCAAGGGCGTCGACGTCGGCGCTCGCGGGGAGATCTACCGCGAGATCGAGGAGCTCGCCGCGGCGGGCAAGATCGTGATCGTCGTCTCGTCGGAGATGCCCGAGATCCTCGGGCTCTCAGACCAGATCCTCGTGATGCACCAGGGCTCGCCGGCAGCGCTGCTGCCGCGCTCCGCGGCCGACGCCGAGACCGTCCTGCGTGCTGCGTTCGGCCGACAGGAGGACCGATGAACGCTCCCTCGACAACCCCCGACGGCCCGGGAGGGCTGCGGGTCAGGCTGGGCCTCGGCGGACAGGGCAAGGCCCAGCTGCCCGGGGTCTTCGTGATCTTCCTGGTGCTGCTGACGATGGGCGTGATCCTCACGCTCACCACCGAGCAGTTCCTGACCACCAACAACCTGCTCAACGTCGCCCGCCAGGTCTCTTTGATCGTGATCGTCGGGATGGGGATGACCTTCGTCCTGACCTCGGGCGGCATGGACATCTCGGTCGGCGCGGTCGTCGCCTTCTCGGGGGTGCTGGCCGCCGGGCTCGCGGTCTCCGGCTGGCCCCTGCCGCTGGCCTTCCTGACCGCGGCGCTGGCCGGCGGACTGATCGGGATGCTGCACGGCAGCCTGATCGTGTGGGGCGGGGTCAGCCCGATCATCGTCACGCTCGGCACGATGTTCGCGGTCCGCGGGGTCGCGTACCTCTACACCGGCAGCGTCTCGGACGGCACGTCGATCTCGGTCGGCCTGCCGGACAACTTCACCAACCTCGGCGCCGGCTACATCGTCGGGATCCCGGTTCCCGTGATCATCGCGGTGGCCGCGGTCGCGTTCTTCTGGTTCCTCTACAACCGCACGCTGCTGGGCAAGCACGCGCGGGCGGTCGGCGGCAACGTCGAGGCCGCGCGGCTGTCCGGCGTGCGCGTCGGCCGGGTGCTGTTCTCGATCTACGGGATCACCGGCTTGCTCGCCGGCGTCTGCGGCGTGATCCTGGCGTCGCGGCTGGCGTCCGGTCAGCCCTCGGCGGCGACCGGCTTCGAGTTCGACGTGATCATCGCCGTGCTGATCGGCGGGACCAGCCTGTTCGGCGGCAAGGGCACGATCATCGGCACCGTCATCGGCGCGCTGATCATCGGCGTGCTCAGCAACGGACTGACGCTGCTCGGCGTCGATTCGTTCTGGCAGCAGGTCGTCAAGGGGATGGTGCTGGTGCTGGCGGTGCTCGTCGACACCCAGATCCAGCGACGGCGAGCCGGAACATGACCACGCCGCCCCGCCATCGGCCCTACCGCAACTGGGACGCCCGGATCCACCGCGTCCAGCGGCAGGGACTCGACACGGTCGTGCTCGAGAACCGGACCCTGCGCGTGCAGGTGCTGGCCGGGCGCGGCGCCGACGTCGTCGAGTTCAACCACAAGCCCGACGACTGCGACTTCGTCACCCTGAGGGGAGAGGGCATCCGGTCCCCCGCCGACGTGGCGGCCAGCGACCCGGCTGACGGGTCCGGCGGATTCTTCGATCTCTACCGCGGCGGCTGGCAGGAGATCGTCCCCAACGGCGGGGCCCCGTCCCGTCACGGCGGGGCGAGCTTCGGCCAGCACGGCGAGGTCTGCCTGACGCCGTGGGACGTTGAGGTCGTCGAGGACACGCCGGAGCGGGTCGCGGTGCGCTGCGAGACGCTGGTCGGCCGCACGCCGCTGCGCCTGCGCAAGACGTTCGCGCTCGACGCCGGCACCCCGCGGCTCGCGGTGACCGAGCAGCTGATCAACGAGAGCCCGGTCGAGCAGCGGGCGATGTGGGGTCAGCACCTGGCGTTCGGGACTCCGTTCCTGCGCCCGGGATGCCGGATCGTGCTGCCGGACGGCGCGCGTGTGCTGCCGCACCCCGAGCCGATCGGACCGTCGGGGCGCCGCGTGGCCGGCGACCGCGAGCACCGCTGGCCGGACGCCGTCGCGCCCGACGGCACGCCGGTCGACCTGTCGCTGGTTCCCGACCGCGGGACGCCCAGCGAGATGCTGTACGTCACCGGGTTCGACGATGGTCGCTACGACCTCGTCGACCCGGACGGGCTCGGCCTGCGCGTCGACTGGGACGCACGGGTCCTGCCGTACCTGTGGATCTGGCAGGAGCTCGGCGCGACCACGGGCTACCCGTGGTTCGGCGACGCCTACCTGCTCGGACTCGAGCCCTTTTCCAGCTATCCAACGAACGGACTCGCCGAGGCCGTCGCGAACGACACCGCGTTGAGGATCGCGCCCGGTGAGCCGCTCGCGCTGACCTGGTCGGCAACCGTGGTGAGAGGAGAATCCCGATGAGCACGAACGCGGAGCATGCGTTCTCGACCCGGCTGCGGGGCCGCGCGGCGGTGGTGACCGGGGCCGGATCCGGCATCGGACGCGCGATCGCCCTGCGGCTGGCAGCCGAAGGAGCGACGGTGATGGTCGGCGACCTCGACGCCGACAGCGCACGGGCCACGGTCGACGCGGTGCAAGCCGCCGACGGCGTGGCGGACGCGGCGGTCGTCGACGTCCGCGACCCGGCCAGCGTGGCGGCGCTGGTCGACCGGACCGTCGACGCCTGGGGGCGGCTCGACGTGGCGGTCGCGAACGCCGGGATCGGGATCGCGGGCGACGCGCTCGGGCAGACCGTCGAGGAGTGGGACCGGATGTTCGAAGTCAACGCCCGCGGGACGTTCCTGACCTGCCGGCAGGCGCTGCGCGTGATGGTGCGGCAGGGCGCCGGGTCGATCGTCGCCACCGCCTCGATCGGCGGCATGGTCGGGCTCGCCGGTCGGGCCGGGTACTGCGCGTCGAAGGCTGCCGTGGTCGGGTTCGTCAAGGCGGCCGCGGTCGACTGCGCGGAGACCGGGGTGCGGATCAACGCGATCTCGCCGGGGACCGTCGACTCACCGTGGATCGGACGGATCACCGCCGACGCCGACGACCCGGTCGCGCAGCGCCGGCTGATGGAGGCCCGCCAGCCGATCGGCCGGCTCGGTCGTCCGGAGGAGATCGCGGGCATGGTCGCCTACCTGGCGTCCGACGAGTCGACGTTCATGACCGGATCGAACGTCGTGGTCGACGGTGGGGTGACGGCCCGATGAGCGCTCCCGGTCCCGACCGGCGCGTCGCGCTGATCACCGGCGGTTCGAAGGGCATCGGTCTGGCCGCCGCCCGCCGCCTGGCTCAGGACGGCTGCGCCGTCGTGCTGTCGGGGTCCGCCCCGGACGCCGTCGAGCGGGCGGTCGCCGAGCTGCGCGACGAGCGTCTGGAGGTGCGCGGCATCGCCGCGGACGTGCGCGACGCCGCGCGCGTCGCGGCGGCGGTGGCGTTCACGGTCGAGACCTACGGCGGTCTCGACGTGCTGGTCAACAGCGCCGGGATCCAGCGCTACGGCACCGTCGAGACCACGACGCCCGACGAGTGGAACGACGTGCTGGCGGTCAACGTCGGCGGGATGTACCTGGCGTCGCACTACGCGGTGCCGGAGATCCGCCGGCGCGGCGGCGGAGCGATCGTCAACGTCTCGTCGGTCCAGGGCACGGCGTCACAGGCCGGTGTCGCCGCCTACACCGCGAGCAAGGGCGCGATCAACGCGCTGACCCGCGCGATGGCGCTCGACCACGCGGCCGACGGGATCCGGGTCAACTCGGTGGCGCCCGGATCGGTCGACACGCCGATGCTGCGCTGGGCCGCAGATCAGTTCCGCGGCGACCGTTCCGCGGACGAGCTGCTCGAGGAGTGGGGACGGATGCACCCGCTCGGACGCGTCGCGCGCCCCGAGGAGGTCGGCGCGGTCGTCGCGTTCCTGGCCGGACCGGACGCATCGTTCGTGAGCGGCGCCGAGTTGCGCGTCGACGGCGCGATGCTCGCGTCGTTGCCGGTCGCCCTGCCGGAGGCGGACCGATGAGCGCGCTGACCGCCGCCGACCGCCGTGCGCTGCGGATCGCCGACGTCCGGGCGACCACCGTGACGGTCCCGATCGAAGCGCCGCTGCTGCACAGCAACGGCGCGCACTGGGGCCGGTTCGTGCGGACGATCGTCGAGGTCGAGACCGAGGGCGGTCTGATCGGCCTCGGCGAGATGGGCGGCGGGGGCGAGAGCTCGGAGGCGGCGTTCGCGTCGCTCAAGCCGTACCTGCTCGGCCACGACCCGTTCGACTTCGAGGCGCTGTTCCTGAAGATCTGCAACCCGACGTCGTCGCTCTACAACAACCGCACGCAGATCCACGCGGCGATCGAGTTCGCCTGCCTGGACATCGTCGGGCGCGCGCTCGGCGTTCCGGTGCACGACCTGCTCGGCGGCCGGCTGCGCGACGACGTCGAGTTCGCGTCGTACCTGTTCTTCCGACGGCCGAACGAGGACGGCACGGGGGAGGTCCGCACGATCGAGCAGCTCGTCGAGCACGCGCGGGACCTCAAGCGCCAGCACGGCTTCACGGCGCACAAGCTGAAGGGCGGCGTCTACCCGCCGGACTTCGAGCTCGAGGCGTTCCGGGCGTTGGCCGACGCGTTCCCCGGCGACACGGTGCGGTACGACCCGAATGCGGCGCTCAGCGTCGAGGAGTCGATCCGCTTCGGTCGGGCGATCGAGGATCTCGACAACGACTACTTCGAGGATCCGACGTGGGGCCTCAACGGCATGCGGCGCGTCCGTGAGGCCGTGCGGATCCCGGTGGCGACCAACACCGTCGTGGTCAACATGGAGCAGCTCGCGACCAACGTGCGCGACCCCGCCGTCGACGTGATCCTGTTGGACACCACGTTCTGGGGAGGCGTCCGCCAGTGCGTCAAGGCGGCGGCGGTCTGCGAGACGTTCCAGCTCGGGATCTCGGTCCACTCGTCGGGTGAGCTGGGGATCCAGCTGGCGTCGATGCTGCACCTGGGCGTCGTGCTCGGCGGCCTGACGTTCGCCGCCGACGCGCACTACCACCACCTGACCGACGACGTGATCGTCGGCGGCAAGCGGACCTACGAGCAGGGCCGGATCGCGGTGCCGACCGAGCCCGGGCTCGGCGTCGAGCTGGACCGCGACAAGCTCGCCGAGTACGCCGCGCTGTACCAACGTCTCGGGGGCTACACGTACGACCGCGATCCGGGCCGACCCGGCTGGTTCGCGCACATCCCCAACCGCGACTGGGCCGACCCCGAGGCACCGGCCGAGCCGCCGACCGGAGGCGATGCGGCATGAGGATCGAGTACCCCCACGGGGATCCGCTGTTCCCGATCGAGGCCTGCGGGATCCTCGTCGACGGCACGCTGTCGGACCCCCGGCTCGACCACCCCGAGTGCGTGGTCGTCGGACCTGACGGAGCGGTCTGGTGCGGCGGTGAGCGCGGTCAGGTGTACCGGGTCGAGCCGGACGGCAGCGGGTTCCGTGAGGTCGCCTGCACCGGCGGATTCAGCCTCGGCATGGCGTTCGGACCGGACGGCGCGCTCTACGTCTGCGACCTGCAGTCGGCGTCGGTGCTGCGCGTCGACGTGGAGTCCGGCACGTTCACGACGTTCGCCACCGGCACCCCGGAGCGGCCGTTCGTCACGCCCAACTACCCGGCGTTCGACGCAGCGGGCCGGCTCTACGTCTCCGACAGCGGCAGCGCCGACGCGGCCGGCCCCGGCATCTACCGGTTCGCGCCGGATGGGACCGGCGAGCTCTGGCACGCGGGTCCACTGCACTTCGCCAACGGGCTGGCGCTGGCGCCCGACGGACGCGCGATCTACGTCGCCGAGACCTTCGCGCAGACGATCACGCGGATCGAGATCGCTGCCGACGGGTCGGCCGGCGCTTCGTCCCGGGTGGCGCGGGTGGAAGCGCTGCCCGACGGGATCGCCCTCGACGCCGACGGCACGATCTACGTCGGCTGCTACGAGCCGAGCCAGGTCCTGCGGATCGACCCCGACGGCGCCGTGCGCACGCTGGTCCACGACCCGACGGCGCACACGCTGTGCCACCCGACCAACGTCGCCCTGCTGGGCGACACCCTGCTGACGGCCAACCTCGGTCGCTGGCACATCACGTCCCTGCACCTCGAACGCCAAGGAAAGTGAGTTCCCGTGGCTGAGATCAAGACGCTCTACGTCGCCAACCACACGCACACCGACATCGGCTACACCGATCACCAGCGGGTGATCTTCCGGCAGCTCGACGAGTACCTCGAGGACGCGCTCGACATCATCGAAGCGACCGCGGACTACCCCGAGGACTCGCGGTTCCGCTGGACGCTCGAGGTGACCGGACCGGTCGAGCGCTGGCTGCGGCAGGCGTCCGACGAGCAGATCGAACGGTTGCGGAAGTGGAACGCCGCCGGCGCGATGGACATCGCGGCGATGCAGTACAACACCACGCCGCTCCTGAACGTCGAGCAGATGGTTCGCACGCTGCTGCCGGTGCGCCGGCTGCGCGAGAACTACGGCTTCACGATCGACAGCGCGATGCAGGACGACGTCAACGGCATCTCGTGGCTGTTCGCGGACCTGCTGCCCGCGATCGGCGTCGACACGCTGACGCTGGCGATCAACCAGGTTCGCGGGCGCGCGCCGAAGCCGCTGCCGGGCGCGTTCTGGTGGGAGGGCCCGGCCGGCGGGCGCCTGCTGACCTGGAACGGCCTGCACTACCTGTTCGGTCGCTCGGTGGCCAAGATGGCCGACCAGCGCTACGTCGAGCGCGACCTGGCGGCGGTCGTGAAGCACGTCGAGGACGACCCGGACTACCCGTTCGACTTCCTCTACATGGAGTCGACGCATCCGGTGCGCGTCGACAACGGTCCGCCCGAGCAGCGGATGAGCGACTTCGCCCGGGAGTGGAACGCGTCCGGGAAGTCGCCGCGGATCGTCTTCACGACCCCGAGCGAGTTCGGCACGCTGCTGCGCGAGCGGCACGGCGACGACCTGCCGACCTGGCGCGGCGACTGGACCGACTGGTGGTCCGACGGTGCGGCGTCGTCCGCGTTCGAGACCGGGCTCAACCGGACCAGCCACGAGCTGCTCGGCGCGGCGGAGCAGATCGCGTCGTGGCTGCAGGCGGAAGGCGGCGCCCGCGGGGTCGACCCGCAGCGGATCGATGCCCTGTACGAGCGGATGTCGCTCTACGACGAGCACACCTGGGGGGCGTTCTCCTCGATCGCCCGGCCCGACTCGCTGTTCACCAAGGCGATCTGGAGCACCAAGGCCGGGTTCGCCTACGACGCGGCGATGGACACCCATGACGTGCTCGCGCGAGCGGCCAACACGTTCGCCGCCAACCGGGCCGACGCCGGCGCCGAGTCCCGCTTCAACCTCGGTGACCTGCCGTACGACGAGGCGTTCCCCGACTCCGGTTCGCAGGAGTGGCTGGTGATCAACACGCTGCCGCACGCCCGGACCGCGCACGTCCACGAGCCCGAGGTGCGGGCGGGCGGCGCGCCGCGCGGCATGCTCGACATGTTCTTCCCGCGGGACGTTCCGTGGGGCGGGGCGAAGTCGCTCGAGACGGTCCGGGTGGCGCAGGTCGACCTGCCCGCCAACGGCTGGGCGTGGGTGCGGTTCGACGATTCCGCGCCGACGGCCAGCGACCTGACGGTGGCCGCGGGCCGGATCGAGAACGAGCACTACGCGGTCGAGATCGACCCTGCCACCGGCGGACTCCGATCGTGGGTCGACAAGGCGCTCGGGCACGACTTCGCCGGGGAGCAGGACGGACACCGTGCCGGCGAGTACGTCTACGAGCTGATGGACGGCGAGCGGGTCGACCTGTTCGACGACGACTACTCCCACTGGGACTTCGGCGGCTGGCCGGAGCGCCCGACGTCGCGGCGGTTCGTCCCGACCTCGGTCACGGTGGGCGAGCCGCGGATCGAGGGCGGCAGCGCGGTGATCGAGGTGCGGATCGAAGCCGAGGGCATCCGCGGCGCGACCTGCCGCTACGCCCTGCCGAGCGGTGCCAAGTCGCTCGAGGTCGATTGGACGTTGGACAAGCTGGCGGTCCACCCGCCCGAGTCGGTATACATCGCGTTCCCGTTCTCGCTGAGCGGCGAGGCGTCGTACCGAGCGGACGTCAATGGCGTCCCGATCACGCCGGACGTCGATCAGCTCGACGGCGCGGTGCGCGACTTCACGCCGCTGCGGCGCTGGGTCGACGTCTCCGGCGACCAGCACGGCGTGACGCTGGTGCCGCTCGACGCCCCGCTCGTGCAGCTGGGCGGGATCAACACCGGCAAGGCGCAGCGCGCGTTCGAGCCCGAGGGCGACGCGGTCTACTCGTGGGCGCTGAACAACCACTGGATGGTCAACTTCCAGGCGTCGCAGGACGGGGAGATCCCGCTGCGCTACCGGCTGACGACCCACGCGGGCGGCTGCGACGACGTCGCGGCGACCCGCTACGCCACCGACGTCTCCACGCCGCCGCTGGTGCTGCGTGACTGGCTCCGCCACGACGGTGCCGCGGCGAGCGGTCAGTTCCTCGGCATCGACGACGACGGCGTCGAGCTGGCGTCGAAGCTGGCCGAGGACGGCGACGGGATCATCGTGCGCCTCCACGACCAGCGCGGAACGTCGCGCAGCGTGCCGGTGCGGTTTGTCGCGGCGAGCGCCGCGGGGCGGACCGTCACGGTGCATCCGACGTCGATCCTCGAGCAGGACGGCGGCGACGCCCTGCCGGTCGTCGACGGGACGGTCGAGGTGCCGGTCCCGGCGCGCGGCGTCGTCTCGCTGCGGGTGCGCGGAGCCTGATCGGGCGTGGCTCGCCGGGCGCACCCGGCGCGCCTCCCGGTCCCGGCCGCACCCGGGCCCGACCCGGTGCGGCCGCTCAGCGCGCGCCGGCGGGCGCGACGATCGGGTTGCGGAGCACGCCGATCCCCTCGACCTCCGTCTCGACGACGTCGCCGGGGTGCAGCGATCGCGGCGGTGTCATGAACTCGCCGCAACCCCACGGGGTGCCGGTGAGCAGCAGGTCGCCGGGCTCGAGCGTGAAGCTGCGTGAGCAGAAGGCGATCAGCTCGGCCACGCCGAACAGCATCTCGGCGGTGCTGGAGTCCTGGACGGTCTCGCCGTTGACGCGGGTGGTCAGCTTCAGGGCCTGCGGGTCGGCGATCTCGTCGGCGGTGACGATCGACGGTCCGACCGGGCAGAACGTGTCGAGGCTCTTGCCGCGGACCCACTGCCCGTCCCCGAACTGGACGTCGCGCGCCGACACGTCGTTGGCCACGGTGTAGCCGAAGACCCCGTCCAGCGCGTCGTCGACCGAGACGTCGCGCAGGCGGCGTCCGATCACCGCGGTGAGCTCGACCTCCCAGTCGACGCGCTCCGTGAGGGTCGCGTCGACCACGATCTCCTCGTCGGGACCGATCACCGACGAGGGGAACTTGGCGAACACCAGCGGCTGGCTCGGCGGATCGAGGTCCGCCTCGCGGATGTGGTCCATGTAGTTCAGGCCGATCGCGACGACCTTGCCCGGCCGCAGCGGGGCGATCAGCCGTCCGCCGTCGAGCGGGGCGTCCGCTGCTCCGGCGACCGCGGCGGCGACCGCCTCGGAGCCGCGCGCGATCAACGTGCGCAGGTCGGCACCGCCGGTCGCGAGCTCGTGCCACCCGCCGGCTCGTTCGACGGCGACCGCCTCGCGGTCACCGAGTTGCACGGTGCTGAGCCTCATGGGAATCCTCCTGAATTGGTAAGACCGGTTTGGTAAGACCAATATAGTCGCCTCGATGGCCGTCGTGGACGATGTGACCGACCAGATCCGCCGGTTCGTGGCCGACCACCGGTTGGATCCCGGGGCGCGGCTGCCGGCCGAGCGCGACCTGGCGGTGCGGTTCGGGGTCTCGCGACCGGTGGTGCGGGCGGCGATCCAGCGTCTGGCCGACCTGGGGGTGCTGGAGACGCGCCGCGGGTCGGGCAGCTACGTCGCCGGGGTCGACCTCGACGAGCTCGCCGACGTGCGTCGCCAGCTCGAGCCCTACGCGGCGGCGCTCGCAGCGGCTCGGCGTGACGAGGGGACGGTCCGTCGCCTGTGTGCGCTGGCCGACGCGATCGGCGCCGCGACCGGTGATCCGATCGAGTTCGCGGCGCTCGACGCCGAGGTGCACCGCGAGATCGCCCAGGCGAGCGGCAACCGCATCCTGATCGGCGTGCTGCGCGACCTGGAGCGGACGGCCGCGTACTCGCGTCGGCAGACGGTGCGCTACGAGGACGTGCGGGTGACGGCCGCCGAGCAGATCGCGGCGCTGGTGGCCGCGGTCGAGGCCGGCGATGCGGCGGCGGCGCGGGCGGCGATGGCCCGCCATCTGGACCGCGTCCGCCGGCAGGCGAGTCGGGCCCGCTGAGCGGTGGGCCCTGGCGCGGTGCACCGGGGGGAGCGGCGTTCGGCGCGATCGGTCGGGTACGATCGGATCACGTTCGCGACGGCATGAGCCCGTCGTCGACGGCGTTGATGGGGAAGTCCCCGTGCGACGCCGGCCCGTGAACCAGGTCAGGTCCGGAAGGAAGCAGCCTTAAGCGGTAGTCGGTGGGCGTGCGGGTGCCTTCGCCGGAGTCGTCGGCGGCGGGCTGATGTCGCCCGAGCCGGCATGCAAGCGCGGCGATCGGCCAGCTTGCGACCGACGGTAGTAACCGCCGGCGGAGGGGCGTTAGACTTGCCCGATGGCGACCGCCGAGCTCCCGTCCATCACGCTGCACGGGCTGCCGCCCTCGCCGCCGTGCTTCACGATCGAGGCCGCGCTGAAGATCAAGGGCCTGCCCTACGAGCGGATCGACCTGCAGCTCGGGAAGCAGGGCGACGAGATGGAGGCGATCTACGGCGAGGGCCGGCGGACCGTTCCCGGCCTGCTGATCGGTGACGAACCGGTTCACGGGTCGACCGCGATCATGCCGCGGATCGACCAGCTCGGCGACGGCCCGTCGCTCTACCCCGAGTCGATCGCCGATCAGGTCCGAGAGGCGGAGCTGTGGGGCGAGGGCGACCTGCAGCTGGCCGGTCGGCTGCTGCCGTGGGGCGCGATGCACTTCCGCCCCGAGGCGATGGGCTACTTCGCCGGCGATGCTCCGCTCGACGCGCCCGGGACCGACTTCGCGATCAAGATGATCCGCGGTGCCTGGCGCTACACCGGGATCACGGCGGCGGGGCTCCACGGCCAGCTGCAGCAGCTGCCCGAGCTGCTGGACCACGTCGCCCGGCTGATCGCCGACGGGATCATCGGCGGCGAGCAGCTCAACGCCGCGGATCTGCAGATCGGCGCCAACCTGCGCTCGCTGATGATCGTCGAGGACGTGCATCCGCTGGTCGAGCGGAACGGCGTCGGCGACCTGGCGCGCCGGGTCTTCCCCGAGTGGCGCGGCCACGTGCCGGCCGGGGCGTTCCCGGCCGAGTGGGTGCCGACCGCCTGACCGTTCGGTCCGGTGTCCGACCGTCCGCACGACCGGGTGCGATTCGAAGGCTCTGCGCGCTCGAATCGCACGCGGTCGACCCTGCTCTAGCCGTCGCGGCCCTCGATCCGCTGGCGCAGCGCGGTCAGGAACCGCGCGGCGTACATCCCGTCGAGCACGCGGTGGTCCCAGCTCATGCAGAGGTGGGCGATCGGGCGGATCGCGATGCTGTCCTGTCCGTCCTCGTCGGTCACGACCACCGGCCGCTTGACGATCGCCTCCAGGTCGAGGATCGCGACCTGGGGGACGTTGATGATCGGCGTGGCGACCAGCGCCCCCGCCGCGCCCGGGTTGGTCACCGTGAAGGTGCCGCCGCGGACCTCGTCGGCGGTCAGCTCGCCGGTGCGGGCCCGGCCCGCAAGATCCTTGATCCGGTGGGCGATCCCCTCGGCGCTCAGGTCCTGCGCGTCGTGGATCACCGGCACGATCAGGCCGTCGTCGCCCAGCGCGACCGCGATCCCCAGGTGCACGCGCTCGAACCGGGTCAGCGTCTCGCCGTCGTAGGTCGCGTTCAGCGCCGGGAACTCGCGCAGGGTGTCGAGCACGTGGCGGGTCACCAACGGCAGCGCGGTCACCCCGAGCTCGCGCCGCTCCCGCTCGATCCGCGACATGTCGCACTCGACGATCGTGGTCGCGTGCGCTGCGGTGTCGAGCGCCTTGCGCATCTGGGCGCCGATCGCCGTCCGCATCCGGTCGAGCGGGACGACGGTGCCGCCGAGCGGGTCGGCGCCGGCTGTGTGTCGACGTGCGTTGGGCTGGTCGGCCGACATCGACGCGCGCTCCGCGGCGATCGCCTGCTCGCCCACGGCGGTCTCCCCGCGGGACGCCCCGCCCGCCACCGGGACCGACGGATCGCGCCGGTAAGGCGACTCGATGTGCATCGGCGGCTCGGCGGCGGCGCTCTCGGCACTCGGCGTCGATCCGGGGCCGGCCTCGATCGCCCGCAGCACGTCGGCCTTCGTCACCCGGCCGTTGCGGCCGCTGCCGTCCAGCCGCCGCACGTCGATCCCGTGCGCGGCGGCGATCTTGGCGGCCACGGGGGAGGAGCGGCGGAGGATCTCGCGGCGGGCCCCGGACCCACCCGGTGCGCGTCGGGTCGGGTCGACGTGATCGGCAGAAGTCGACGCGCTGCCCGCCCCGCCGCCGTCGCCCGCCGTCGCTCCGCCGGCGTCGGCCGGCGACCCTCCGCCACCGGTCGCGGCCGTGCCCCCGCCCCCCCCCCGCCCCATCACGGTTCCGACGTCGACCGTCTCGCCGTCCTTAACCACCACCTCGGCCCGGACACCCGTCGCGGGGGACGGGCAATCGCTGTCGACCTTGTCGGTCGAGATCGTGCAGAGCGGCTCGTCGGCCTCCACGGCGTCACCGATCCCGACCCGCCACTCGACCACGGTGCCCTCGGCGACCGAGGTCCCCATCTTCGGCATCAGCACGTCGACCACGGTCGACACGTCAGTAGGCGAGGAGCTCACGGACGGCCTCCGTCACACGGTCGGGGGTGGGCAGGACCTGCTCTTCGAGCGACGGGCTGAACGGCAACGGCACGTCGGCGGTCGCCAGCCGGCGAACCGGCGCGTCCAGGTCGGAGAACGCGCGATCGGCGATCAGCGCCGCGACCTGCGCCCCGGCGGCACAGGTCTCGTTGGCCTCGTCGAGCACCAGCACCCGGCTGGTCTTGCGGACCGACGTCAGGATCGCGTCCTCGTCCAGGGGCACCAGCGACCGCAGGTCGAGCACCTCGATCCGACCCGGCTCGAACCGCTCGGCGGCGGCCAACGCCGTGTGGACCATCTGGCCGTGGGCGACGATCGTCAGCTCGGCCCCGCTGCAGGCGACGCGGGCCGTGAACGGCTCGGCGTGCAGCCCGGGTGGGACCTCGCCCTTGATCCGCCGGTAGAGGTTCTTGTGCTCGAGGAAGACCACCGGGTTGGGATCGTTCAGCGCGCTGATCAGCAGGCCCTTGGCGTCGGCCGGCGTGCTCGGTGCGACCACCTTCAGGCCGGGCGCGTGCATGAACCACGCCTCGGGGTTCTGCGAGTGGAACGGTCCACCGCCGAAGCCGCCGCCGGACGGCAGCCGCAGCACCATCGGCACCGCCAGGCCCGTTCGGTAGTGCATCTTGCCCGCGACGTTGACCAGCTGATCGAACCCGCAGGCGACGAAGTCCGCGAACTGCATCTCCGCGACCGGCCGCAGACCCGCGAGCGCGGCGCCGATCGACGATCCGACGATCGCGGCCTCGGCGATCGGGGTGTCCTGGACGCGGTCGGCCCCGAACTCGTCGTAGAGCCCGAGCGTGGCCTTGAACGCGCCACCGAACGCGCCGATGTCCTCGCCGAGCAAGAAGACCCGCTCGTCGGCGCGCATCGCCTCGCGCAGCCCGTCGGTGATCGCCTGCAGATAGGTCATGGTGGTCATCGGACGGGCTCCTCGCCGGAGCGACCTGCAGCCGCGGTGAACCGGCTCCACGGGGCGTCACCGGGACCGAGCTCGACCGGGTCGCCGTCGCAGAAGACGTCGGTGGCGGCGAGCGCCGGGTCAGGCAGCGGCGTGTCGAGTGCGGCTGCGGTCGCGGCATCGACCTCGTCCTTCACGGCGGCCCCGATCGCGCCGACGTCGACGCCCAGATCCCCGACCACGGTGGCGTAGCGGTCGAGCGGGTCGCGGGCGGCCCAGTAGGCGAACAGCTCGGGGTCGACGTACGACGCGTCGTCGTGCGATCCGTGGCCGTGCATCCGCATCGTCTCGGCCTCGATCAGGGTTGCGCCGCCGCCGTTCAGCGCGCGCTCGCGGGCGCGGTGGACCGCGGCGTGGACGGCTTCGACGTCGTTGCCGTCGATCAGCTCGGCCTCGACGCCGTAGCCCTTGGCACGCTCCGACGGCCGCACCGCGTACTGGTGCGCCGTCGGCGTCGAGTAGGCCAGCTGGTTGGCCTCGCAGACGTAGATCACCGGCTCGCGGCGCAGGCCGGCCCAGTTCATCGCCTCGTGCCAGTCTCCGCGTGACGTGGCGCCGTCGCCGAAGAAGCTCAACGCGACCCGCTGCTCGCCGCGCATCCGGAACGCCATCGCCAATCCGAGCGCGACGACCATCATGTCCGGCAGCATCGAGACCGGCGCGATGATCCCCCGCTGGTGATCGCCGAAGTGCATGTTGCCCTCGCGCCCATGGTTGAGCGCGTTCTGGCGGCCCAGGTAGTGCCGGAAGATCTCGGTGATGTCGGTACCGCGGACCAGGTGCGCGCCGAGATCGCGGATCAACGGCGAGCTGATCACGTCGTCCGGCCCGAGCGCGAACGCCGCACCGACGCTGATCGCTTCCTGTCCGCGGCCGTCGTAGAACGACCCGGGCAGCTTGCCCTGCTTGTAGAGCGTGACGCCACGCTCCTCGATCGTCCGCATCAGGACCAGGAAGCGGTAGAGCGCGGCGCGGTCCGCCGTGGTCAGCGTGGCAGGGACCGACGGCCCGGGGTCGGACGGGCGGGGTTCCGACCGGCCGTGGGGGAGAAGGTCGGAGTTCCGATCAACTGACGATCGAGAGCCTCCCGCATCGGCCGAAAGGGGCTGGGCGGGCGAGGTCACGGAAACCATCTCGTTCGTCCTTCGTTCGTAGGGTCCCCGGCGTCAACGGGTGCGCGGCGGACCGGCTCTCGAGGTCAGCTTGTCAGCTCGCGGAGACGTCCGCCATCGGGCTGGCGGGTGGAACCGGACGGCCGGGGGTGGGGCTAACCGGAACGCGCGAACGCCCTGCAGTACCGGGGTTTTTCCGCTGGTACCGACCGGCGGGGGACGGCCCCGGATCCGGTCGCGACCGTGCCGCGATCCGTCTACCGCAGACGGTCGCGGATCCAGGCGTCGCAGGCCGCCGAGAACCGCGGCCACGTCCCGTAGACCAGCCAGCTGCCGTGCCGCGCGATCAGCCGGCTGCCCGCGGGCGGCGTCGGCAGCGGCTTGCCCTGGTCGGCGCGGTCGAGGATGAACCCCCGGGCGACCCGCTCCGACGACGGGATCAGCAGGTACTTGGGGCGGCTCCCGGGGTCGTACGCCTGCACCGTCTGGGACCGCCCCATCGGGTCGGTGCCCGCCCACAGCCGGACCTGCGGCACCGCGCGGTGGTTGGGCAGGGCGACCCACGGGTCGCGGACGATCCGCTCGGGGTCGGGGGTCGCGAACTTGTCGCTGACGGGCTCACACGCGGCGGCGTACCCACCCGCCCGCAGCCCGTCGCCGACCACCGTCCGCAGATCGCTGACCACCGTCTGCTGCAGCGACAGCGCGCTCTGCAGCCGGTCGAGCCGGTTGAACTGGCTCGGCAGGAAGACCAGGAAGGCCACCAGCGCGACCGCCGCGAACGCCTGCCACGGTCGCCGCCAGCGGTGGTCGGGCGGCAGCCGCTGCCAGCCGAGCAGGCCCGCGGCGGCGAACAGGATCACGATCGCGGCGGGGAAGACCAGGTACCGGGTCAGCAGCGGCAGACCCGTGGCGGCCAGGACGAAGAAGCCGGCTCCGGCGGCGACCGCGGCCCCCACGCCGAGCAGGGCGCGGCCGCGCAGGAAGAGCAGCGACAGCAGCACGCCGCCGGCCGCGGCCAGCAGGACCGGCTCGCGGACGATCTCGCCGAGTCGCCGCGGCATCACCGTGATCGCCGACCCGATGCCCGTGACGCGGTCCAGGTCGACGGCGTTCTGCTGGGTCCCGGTCAGCGCGAGCAGCACGTCGCCGGCCAGGATCCAGCCTTCGAGCAGCCAGCCGAGCGGCGCGATCAGCGAGAACGCGACCAGGCCGGCCAGCCGCTTCCACGGCACGCGGGCCGCCCACGTGCGCAGCTTGGGGGGACCGCCCTCGCGTGCCGCCGCGACGACCAGGTAGCCGACGTAGGCGGCGGTCAGCAACCACGCC